>NZ_JBHSKT010000003.1:0-515685 GCF_042657365.1 Adhaeribacter terreus
GATATCTCTTCCGTTTTTCTTTCTTTTGATGGGTACTCACCGAGGTTTTGAATAGTTGGTCGAATAACTTTCTTAACCAAAGTGGGTACTTTTTTTATCCCGCTAATTCACTTTTAAAACAGTTTCTAAAGTCGGTGCCAAGGGAATCTTTATCTTTTTCTATATACTCCGAAGTATAAACAGGGACTTTGATACAAAGAGGTTCTTTTTCTTTACTCATGGCCTAAATTATTTTGCGATAGAAAGTATCCTTAATGTTACAAAATATTCTTTAGATAGCAAAAATTATATATTTCTTAAACCTCATCAACTAAAATCAAAGGTGGTTATTTTGCGTTAAATTGCACAAAAAATAAACTACTTAGATAAAACTTCCCCCTTGCCCTTCAACCCCTTCACCATAGACCTGCCCGTTACGGAGATCATCCCCACGGTAAAAGAACACCTGTCCGCCCGCAACACGCTGATTGTAAATGCGCCGCCCGGGGCCGGTAAAAGTACCCTGTTGCCGCTGGCCTTGCTGGAGGAACCCTGGCTGGCCGGGCAAAAGATCATCATGCTGGAGCCCCGGCGCCTGGCGGCCCGCACCATTGCAGAGCGCATGGCTTCGCTGCTGGGCGAGGAGGTTGGGCAAACGGTGGGCTACCGGATCCGCTTCGAGAACCGCACGTCCCCGGCCACCCGCCTCGAGGTGGTAACCGAAGGCATCCTCACCCGCATGATCCATTCCGACAATGCGCTCCGCGGCACCGCCCTCGTGATCTTCGACGAATTCCACGAACGCAGCATCCACGCCGACGTAGCCATGGCCCTGGCCCGGGAAGCCCAGCAAACGCTGCGCCCCGACCTCCGCATCATGGTAATGAGTGCCACCCTGGATATGCCCCAGCTCACGCAGCTGCTCAACGCCCCGGTGGCGCAAAGCATGGGCCGGCAATACCCCATAACCGTGCACTACGCCGGAGAAACCGACCAATACCTGCTGCCCGAAATGACCGCCCGCGTGGTAAAACAAGCCCTCCGCGAGAATAACGGCGACATCCTGGTGTTCCTGCCCGGCGAAGGCGACATCAAAAAAACGGAAGCTTTGCTGCGCCGGCAAGTCCGCGATGTGGCGCTGCACCCGCTTTTCGGGAAGCTGCCGCCCGGCAAGCAATACGCCGCCATCATGCCCGACCGCAACAGCAAACGCAAGATCGTGCTGGCCACCAGCATCGCCGAAACCAGCCTTACCATCGAGGGTATTTCGGTGGTGGTAGATACGGGCTTTGGCAAAACGCAGCGCTTCGATCCCCAGTCCGGCTTGTCGCGCCTCGAAACCATCCGCATATCCAAAGATTCCGCCGATCAGCGCGCCGGCCGGGCCGGTCGTCTGGGTCCGGGCGTGGCCTACCGCCTCTGGACCAAAGCCGCCCACGAACGCCTGCAACCGCACCGCACCCCCGAGATCCTGGAAGCCGACCTCACTTCGCTGGTGCTGGATATGGCGCAATGGGGCATTATGGATATTTCGCAGCTTACCTGGGTTACGCCGCCGCCGCGCGCCGCTTTGCTGCAGGCCTCCGAAACGCTGCACCAGCTACAGGCTTTGGAAAACGGCCGCATAACCGAGCACGGCAAGAAGATGCACGCCCTGCCTACGCACCCGCGCATCGCCCACATGCTGTTGGCCGCCCAAGAAAATGACCAGCTGGCCCTGGCCTGCGACATTGCCGCCCTGCTGGAAGAGCGCGACCCGCTGCCCCGAGAAGCCGGCATCGACATCAACGAACGCATCGAAGCCCTGCGCCGCTACCGCCGCGAAAACGGTATGGGAAAGCTGAAAAAAATAGAAAAGATCGCTGCTTCGTACCGCCGCATGTTCAATATGGAAGCCGAAAACGGTACGGTAGATCCTTACGAAACCGGCGTGCTGCTGGCGCATTGCTACCCCGAACGCATTGCCTACGCCCGCCCGGGAAACAACGCGCAATTCCAGCTGGCCAACGGCAAATACGCCGCAGCCGGCCACCGCGACGACCTGGCGCACGAACCCTGGCTGGCCATCGCCAACCTCGACGCCCGCGAAGGCATGGGCAAGATCTTCCTGGCCTCGCCGCTCAACCCCAAAGACCTCATGCCGCTTGTAAAACAGCAGGACGTCATCACCTGGGACACCACCGACGGCGAACTCACCGCCTCGCGGGATCTGCGCATCGGGAGCATCGTGCTGCAAAGCAAACCCCTGCCGGAACCAGACTACGATACACACCTAATTCCCGCCATTTCCGAAGCCCTGAAACGCGAAGGCGAAACGCTATTGAAATGGACCGAAAAAGTGCAACAATGGCAAATGCGGGTGCTCAGTTTAAAAAAATGGCGCCCCACCGAAGCCTGGCCCGACGTTTCAACGCCCACGCTTTTAATGACAAATGCCGATTGGATGACGCCTTATTTAGCAAATGTAGAAGATCCGGAAGACCTGCTGGAAATAGACCTGCTGCCGATCCTGGAGAAATTCTTAACCTCGGAACAGAAACTTCGCTCAGAAGAACTCGCTCCACCAGTTATTGCCTTACCCGATGGCTATGAAATGGAACTGCTCTACATGCCAAACGGCGCGCAACCTATTCTGGAAGTCCGCTTGCAGGATATTTTCGACTGGCAGGAAAACCCCAAGGTAGATAACGGCGACATGCACGTGCTGCTCCATTTGCTAACGCCAGATCTGAAGCCTTTGGAAGTGGTGAGTGATCTGGGCAGTTTTTGGGCGGAAAGGTATAGCGTTTTGAAGCCGGAGCTGGTGGAGCGGTTTCCGAAGGTGGGTTGGAAGTAGGATTGTCTGAATTTGGATTTGTCAGATTTATGGATTTTTGGATTTCGAAATTTTTAATCTGATTAATCCTCTAATCTGGCGAATCCAAATTCAGACAATATATATGGCAAAAAAGGGTAGCGTAGGGTTTAAACCCTACGCTACCCTTTTTTTATTTAATTTGGTCATCCTGAGCGAAGCCGAAGGATCTTACGCGTACCGAACCCGCACGAAAACTAATCTGAAAACGTAAAAAAGGAATTCATTGCTTCGCTCGCATTCCATAGCTGTACCAGTTAGTTCCTTCGGCTTCGCTCAGGATGACCGGATAAATTGAACTTGGGAATAAACTCAAATTTCTGTTTTATCGGCTATGTAATTCAGAAATTTCATTTTCGGGTTTTTGCTTTTGATCAATGCTTCTTTCTTTGAACGAGTCCAGCCTTTTAATTGCTTTTCTCTTTCAATGGCTTGCTCTGCACTTGGGTAACATTCAAAGTAAATCAGCTTATAACAATAATATCTACCAGCAAAAGTCTTGTTGTCGCCGCTATTTTGAAAATGTTGTTGGAGTCTTACAGCCAAAATCGTTGGTTACACCAAAATAATAGGTTGAGCGATTCGGATTAGTTGTGATGTAAACGAAGTAATTGCTGCTGAACATAGATCTGTTCTAAAGTTATCTTTTGTTTACTTTAAACATTCAGCTTTGTTCAGGATTGCAGGATCATTCTAGGGTCACTGTTTAAGGCAGAAATCATTATGACTAACAGCTTAAGATCATTAATCATTATTAATGAATCATTCCCACGTTCCCAGTAACCGTCTAAGCACGATCACTTCGCCGGTATGATAGGCCGTATGTTCAGCCACCAATAAAGCTTCACGCATTAAAGTTTGGCCTTCGCCGTGCGAAAAAGTTTTGAATAAATCATTGGCCGGATCTTGCACCAGTTTGATCATAGTTTGAATACCGGTTTTGATTTCTGCTATGCATTTATCCAGCGTTTCCTGATCAGCAGGTGCTACTTCTTTGGGCCAGTAATCATCCGGCCATTTCAGGTACTGGTAATCCGGGTTTTGGCAGAATTCGAGAATGTCGTATAAGGTGATCCGCATGTGCTCCAGCAATTGCCAGATTGTATAAGGTAAATGTGAGATACTTTTGCCGGCTTCATCCGCGGTTATGTCTTTTAACAGTTCTTCTATTGGTTGATAGGCAATACCACCTTCCAATAATTTGATAAGCTGATTACGGATTTCCTGGTTCTGGTTCATAACGACTTTTTCTTTCGTTTTCCATACCGTTTTCAGGTCAAACAGTTTTACGATCAGAGCATTATTTTATGGGAGCTTACCTGAAAATTAACTAATTTGCTGTGAAATGAGGCGTTTAATTATGGGCTATAACATAATAATTGGCCCTACCTAAAAAGATCCTGGAAGTGAAAGATTTAAATGCTCTCGCTCGCTCTTAATAAAAAATATCATGAAAATCGCTTTTATAAACATTTTGCTCAGTGCATTTCTGGTCACTGGAGCCGGCTGCAAAACTTCAAAGCCTGACCAGGAGAAACTTAGCCAGGACGAAAGTCTTTTTATTACCGGAAAGGTAACCGCAATACAACCGGGGAAAGATGGGTATACCGCAAAAATACTTACGGTTAACAATCAGGAATACTTTGCAACAATAAGTCGCGCAAATCTTACAGATCCAGCGACTTACCGGACTGTTACTATTGGCGAAGTATTAAAAGTAAAAGGCGACCAGTGGCAAATGGAAAACCAAAATCATATAACCGTCCGGGAGCTGAAGTAATTACCATAAAGCACTTCTGGGGATTACTTATTCCATATGTTGTTCTGTTGTGAAAGTGGAGAAGTTTCTTTTTATACCTCATGATTTAAACCAAAAATACGTTTTGCTTTCTGGCATATTAGCCGCATTCAGCTGAATTAAAGAATAGAATAATGGGTTGTAGCAAAAGGATTTACCTGTAAAAATGATAAACGAAGAAGAATTCAGTGAGCAATTCACCAAAGTGTTGGATACAGTAATAGAAGCGATGACCGAAAGCCCCGAAATTGAACCGGAAAAGTTTTTCAGTATGGTCTGCGTTTTAGAGAATCTGCAATATTTCGGGCCGGTAATTTTTAGTGCCCTTAAGGTGAACTCCAAAGAATAAGGTGTTAATTAAATAAAAGAAGCCCATATGCAGCGCTTAGCATGTGGGCTTAGTTTTATGATTATTATGCTTTTTGCAGGCTTACTTGCCGATACAAAAAGTAATTCGTGTTGAAAATCAGTTAGTTGTAAAGTAAAGGTACAAATAAGGTACAAAACTGTTTAAAAAAGTGAATTCACCTTTAATTTCACCCCGTAAATAAATTCCTAAATGAGGTAAAGCCTTTCAATCAGATCGGGGGTAAGCTGTTCGCTTTCCTGTATCTTTTTCATTAGCCTTGCATACCGTTTAGTAGGTTTACCGGCATAATTTTCCTAGATCCTTATTGTAAAACTGTCTAAAAAATTTTACCAAACCATAAAAACAAAAATAAATACCAATCTTTGTTTTCTGATTAGTCTATCATACTAGCAACTACCAAAATCACAGTAATACAAATTGTTCATAGGGAAATTTGCTGTAATGGATTTTGGAAAACTATTTAATCCTAAGTAAATACAAGACTTAATGAAAAATTCAGATACTCATAATTCACAAGGAGGCACCCTCCAAACTAACCTGAATGTTTGGAATCTTTTGGATATTATGACTGGCCGATATAAAGAATTTATTGAAACTGACTATTATGGGCAACCAATAATAAAGATTGAGAACAAAAGAATAACAGGCCCAGGTGATAATTATTTTCACGAACTAGATTGTCAGCATAGAATAGAATTTAGAAACTGTATTTTCGATGTTCACTTCAGTTTAGGAAAATCAAATTTTAAGGGCAGTTTGTTGCTTATTGATTGCGTTTTTAATGAAGGCTTATGGTGGAAAGGTTGTGATTTTGGAGAGTTTTTTATGTTTAGCAAATGCAGATTTTTAAAATCAGTTAATATTTCTGCGTTTGAATGTTATCGGTTTCATATTGATGATTGTATTTTCTTTAATTTACTAGTAATAGCTGAAGGTACTACTAAAAAATCTGAAGATAAAAGTTACGGAAGAAATGGTGGTGATTTAAGTAATATAAAAGCGAAGCATGTTATGTTGAAAAATAATGACTTTGCTTGGGTTACAATTTATTTTCATCACATAGGTGTTTTAGAGATAGGGTCTGGTACTTATGAGGAAAGAATTCTCTTACATAAATCCGCAAACCCTGACCTTTATCCATTAGAATTGACAGAAAAGGTTATTGACGAGCTTAAAATTCATACTAAGTCTAAAGACACCATAGGAGAGATTTATGTCTCTAAGTGTGAGATAAGGGAAATTACATTAACTGGTGAGCTTAATAGTGGAAATTTTATTTTTGAGGATGTAAGTACCGATAAGCTTAGTTTTAATAAATTTACGAATACTTCTATTTTAAAATTTATTAGGTTAAAGAACTTAACCAATCAATCCCGAGTTGAAATAATAGAAACTTATTTAGGTAAAGCTCAATTCTTTGAAATCGATTTTACCAAGTTTTCGAAATTATACATCGATAATTCTCATTTGGTTGAAATCTTGACCACTTTTACAAACTGGCCTACCAAAATTTTTACTAAAGACGATAATCCACATAAGCTTAAAGAAAATTATAGGCAATTAAAAGTTGCTATGCGGAAACAAGAGGAAGGGTTTCAAGCACTTGTTTTTGAACAAGAAGAAATGAATGCTTATAGCAACACATTAGATAATAATAGTGGAAATTGGCAAGAAAAATTTATTATTTGGACAAGCCGTGAATCAAACTATTTTGGAAGAGATTGGATAACTCCTGTGGTTTGGATGATAATTTTTAATTATTATTTTTTCTTTTTTATAGGAGCTTCAATCTTTTGGAATAATTCTGAAGGCTTTGATAATTATTTAAAAAATATTGGTAGAATTGTTCATCTGTTTAATCCTGCACACCTTGTAACTTTATTAGATACTGGAATAAATTCTAATAATTTAGCCCTTGTATTAGATTTTGCTTCTAGAATTACGACTTCTTACTTTCTTTTTCAAACCATTAAGGCGTTTAGAAAATACTCCAAGTAGTATGAATGATTCAAAGCATTAATTAATTAATTAATTAATTAATTAATCTAAATGAGGTAAAGCCTTTCAATTTGATCGGGGGTAAGCTGTTCGCTTTCCTGTATCTTTTTCATTAGTTTCAGATACCGTTTTGTAGGCTTTCCGGCGTAGTGGGTTTTGAAATGCTTTTTGTAAAGCTGTTCGTAAAGCCGTTCAGATCTAAAGGCTTTTTCAAATAGTTTATCTAAACCACGTTTATAATTTGAATAGGTTTGTTTCTCATAAAGGCAACCAGTAAAGGCTTCGCGATGCAAAAACCGTTCACCTACTAAATAAAGGTTGCGGCATCTTTTCCCGGTATGTGGGCAAAGGAAATACCAAACCCGGCCTTTGCCTAAATTCGAGGAAACAGAAACCAATTCAACCTTATAATTTATTGGTTTGTTCTGGCATTTATAGTTCAGCTCCAGGTAAGGGGTTTTTGAATGTGTATTTACCCAAATTGAAATATTTGCTGTTTGGTTACCTCTCCAACTCCAGGAAAGAGTACCACCTTTTATTTGGCCTGGGTTCAGGTAGCCCCATTTATTCAGCTTGCTAATGTAAATTGTTAAAACCTCATCGTAAAGGGTTGGGAACGTGGGAAACTTTGGCATTTTGTCAGAATTTAAAACCTAAATCTTTAAGGAACATAGGGGTTTAATCTTCAGTAAATACGGCTTTTAAATTGTACTTTGGGTAAAACTTCGGCCGTATTTTTCCCTATTTAACGGTAGTGTTTTATAATTATTCAGGGGTTTTGCCTTCAATCTTGTTTATTACTGTTTGTAAGGTTCCTAATTCCTGGCCGGTCAGATCAAGATTTAGGGTAGCTTCATAAAAATACAGGGCGTTTAGTACCTCATACTTTTCGGCCGGGGTTAAAATTACCGGGCTGGTTTCGGTTGGTTCGGGCTGGTTCATGACAGGTAAGTTAAAAAAGGTTGATCGGGGTTTTGTTTGTGGTGTTCGTTTAAAATATCTAATGCCGCGTCCTGGCTTAATAGGTCGTGCTGGTTTTTGTAGCCTAATATTATTGCCATGTCGTCAGCATTTACTAATACCTGGCCGCTGGCCTTATCGAAGTAAAACCGTACCGGATGGCCTTCAAAGTGGTCAATCATGGTAATTCTTTCGGCATCTTCGGCTATTATTTTCATTCTTTCAGGTTCCATAGTTTTATAAGTTTTGCCAATTCATGTATTCCGCTAATGCATCCTTTTCTTTTTCAGCATCTTTAAAATTCAGCTTTTGCCTGCTTAATGGGTTAAGGCCAAATTGAGAACCTAACCGGTTAGCGAGCTGTACGGCATCGTTTAAAATGCTAATCCAGGGGCTTTTTGCCGGGTAGCTTTGCTTTTTGGTATTGGTCAGCATTATAGTAAAGCCTTCGGTTTCCAGGTGTTGCTGGGCTTCGGCTATTACAAAACATTGGTAGCAATAGCTTTTAAAAAGCGGAATATCAATATTGGTTAGTATGCTGTTTTTTACCAGTTCTGCCCCGGTGGTATTCCAAACGTGCCGGGCTAATTCCGGCAGATCTACGGGCGCGGCTGGTATTTCGGTAAAGGGTTCCAGGGCTTCCGGGGCTTTCAGTTCGCGGCTTTTCCGGTAGGTGCCTTTTAATTTTTTGGTTTGGGTTTCTTCTCTGTAACGTGCCATAAAAAACGGTATGGTTTTAAGGTTAAAAACTGATTAGTAAGGGTTTGCCCCCTGAAAGGGTTGGGTAAAATTTTGGCTTCGTGAAAATTAGCCTGGTCTGCGGTTCATGGGGGTAATCTGGCAGGTATTTACCCGCCCCCCTGGTTTGTTACCCCCTTTTACTTTTGAAATGGATAGCATTTTTTTTCAGAACCAACCGGTTAATGGTTCTTTATTGCCTGGGTATTATAGTACCCCCTATGCCGCCCGGCTTTGGTAATAGGTGGTCAATAGCTCGCAATTATGCAGGCTCCAGGTTTGGCAGGTTGCGTACTTTTCTGAAAGTTCCTGATACTGTTTTACCTTAGCGTTTGCCTGATCGGTGCCAATGGCCTGGCATAATTCGGAATAAGTAAAGCGGTAAAATTCTTTTCCAGGCTCGCTGGTTAGCTCCAGGTTTTTACCATTGGGCTGGCTTTCATTTTCCTGTTGGGGGTGTAAAAAAATATTTGTTTTTGGGGCTTCACTTTTTTCACCTTTTTCACTTTCTGCCGGTAGGGGTTTGGGTTGCTGAGTTGGGGCTGGCTGTTTGCTGAACGTTTTTAAATCATATTTTAAAAGGTAGTCAGCTAAATCTAAACCGCTGGCTTTTTCGGCTCCGGTGGCGTTGCGTTCCAGTAAATCGGAAACCTCAAACAGGGTACCCGGCATTTGCTGGCTTAACTCTTTAGCTTTCCGGCTCCATAGTTCAAACCCGTTCAGATCGGGAAACAGGTAAACGTTCCGGCCGGATAAAGCCCTGCATTTTTCAGGGTTCAGGTTGGTAAGACTGCCAACGGCTAACCAAATAAATTCAGGTAAATAAATACTTGCAATAACGGCGGTTTTCTCGCTTTCTACCAGTGCAATAGGTTTGTTTAACTGGCTTAGTAAATGGCTGCCAAAGTAGCATTGTTTCAGCTCAAAATTAGGCAGTTTAAGGGCTTTATGTACCCATGTAATATGGTTGAAAGGCTCCTTTGTTCTTTTGCCGGTGGTGGGGCTGTAATGCATTATTTTGCCGCTTCTAATTTGCCCGGCTTGGTCTATCTGCCAAAATACCGTTGCCCCGTTCCAATGCTTTGATGTGCCTATAAAGTACCGGGCTATTGCCTGGCTTACCGTTTCGGCAGGGAATAAGGTACTTAGCCAAAGTACAAAATTATTATGCTGGTAACCGGCGCGGCTTTGCTTCATAACCTCAACCGGAATAAATGAGGGTTCCGGGGGTGGGGTGGGGCTGGCCTGGGGGCTGCTCAATTTTGGCCGGTCTGGTTTCCGTGTGCCGGTAGGCTGGCCGCTTTCCTGATCGGTTATTTCTTTGGCGTACCCATCGGAATACGGGTTAAGGTAGTACCCGCAATTTATAGCCCGGTCGCAACGGCCGTACCGTTCCGGTAGGTGCTGGCCGGTGGTGGTGTCCAGGAACGGCACAAAGCGTTTTTTGCCGCAACCGGGGCAAAGAAATTTCTTGCTGCCTGGTAATAGCGTAAAGCGGTGGTTTGTTGCCATGAGTGAAAAGAGTGAAAAAGGTGAACATCAGAAAACATATTTTTTTTCTTAGTACCGGGTGTTTCATCTTGCTATAAATGCCACGTTCCCGATATTCTTTTTCTCAATGGGTACTCCAAACCCCTGCAACCGCTTTATAAAATTTGATTTGTTAACCGGCTTAAATCCATCGTCAATACAGAAATTCCGGTATTCCTGGTAAAGCTCTTTTATTAGCCGGTATTCGGTTGGGCTGTTCTTATAGCCGTTTTCCTCAATAAACATTTTTACACTATCAGACTGGGTTTTATAGTGTTCCCTGGCATCGTGCGCGGCCTGGCAGTTGGTGAACTGCTTTTGACTTAGTAAGCGGTTAAGCCCCTGCAATACCCAATTAAAAACCCCTGATAACTCGTTTTCAATTATCTTAATATGAAGTTGTTTATCCTGTTCCGCTTCGGGTATGGTTACATCAAAAGGCACAATCAGGAACCGCCGGAAAAAAGCATCGGTTTGCTCAACATCGCGGGGCAGATCGTTTACATTGAAAATTAACCGGGCGTAATCGGAAATTTGCATCGGGTTGCCATAGGGCAAACGAGCGGAAACGGTTTCTCCGGAAGCAAGCTGTTTAAAGGTGGCCGCTTCGAGCTTTCCGCTTATTTCGCTTGCATAGTTTACCAGCTTATTGGCAATCATGGCGCGGTAATACCCGTTATCGTTGGTAAGGTCTTGTAAAGAATATTGCGAGGTGTTTTCGGCTCCTAAAAGGGCTTTTACTACTTCATGGAATACTGATTTACCATTTGCCCCGGTGCCGTACAGAAACAATACTTTTTCTTCTTTTATGGTACCGTTTTTTATAAAAACATACCCCAAATATTCAGCAAGTACCTTTTGGCGTTCCTGATCGGGTAAAACCTTGTTTAGGTAGGCAGTAAATAAAGGGGCTTCGGCTTCGGGGTTGTACTCAAACGGTAGTTGGTAGGTAATAAAATCGGATCTATCAAAAGGCCGTAACCGGTGGCCGGTGGGGCTAATTTCAAAGGTGCCGTTTTTCAGGTTTACTAATACTACCTCTTTGGGCTGTTCGGGCTTTGGCAGATTTGCCAACGTAAGGAACTGTTTAAAAAGCGTTTCCCGGAACTGGAAATACCGGGCTTTGAATTTATCTACGCCCATTTTTTCCGCCGCTTCACCTAAAAAGGCTTTTAGCTCCTCAACATCGAAAAGGCTCCAGTATGCCCCGTTGTATAAGTAAATAAAATCATGGTTCCGGCAAATGCCCCATTTGTTCAGCTTTGCGAGGTTCAAAACCTGTTCAACCGTTATTATTTGCAAATGGCTGTTATTTAGCTTTTCGGCTTCTTCAAGTTCTGCCAATTCCCGAAAATCCAATGTATTAACCCGGTCAAGTAACCGGGCTAATATTTGGGCGTGGGGTATGGGTTCGGCTTGTTTTATAAGCTCCTCAACGTGGTTTATTATGGTTTCAGGAGTAAACAGGGGTTTGGCCTGATCGAAAAGGCTATCGTTAAAATTCGGGTTCAGCACCATATTAAAAAAGGCTTAGTTGTTGGGAATTTTTGGGGGCTTTGGCCTGATCGGTGGTTAGGTACCATGCTTTGCAGCCGGTGCGCTGGCAGGCTTTCCGAGTAAGTTGCCATAACCGCCCGGCCTTTTCCAGTTCCCGTTTATAGCGGGTAATGCATTTTTGGTGTACACCGGTTGCGGCTTCGGCCATTGAAGCGGTGGCAACGTGGTTTTTCAAGTACTCAAAAAGTATTTCGCGTTGGGTTTGGTGGGGCTTATGCATAGCGTTTACCTCCTTTCATAAATTCGGCAATGGCCGCTTTTAATTGTTCGGGGGTAATGCTGAACCGCTTAGCAATGTTTTGTAAGCCTTTTTCTGAAAAGTTTAGGAAAGGTACTGCTTGTAAGAAGTGGAATAATTTTGTATCTTCGCCTTGTCCTTTATGCTTGGGGGTTGCCGTGTTACGCATGGTAGCCCCCTTTCTTTTTGGCTAAATACTGGCTGGCTTCGGCTTCAATTTCGGCAGCGGTTTTACGCCCCTGGTTTTTTAACCATTGGTCAATTTCGCTTTTCAGGAAGGCTAAACGCTTACCAACTTTTTTATGGGGTATTTCGCGGGTGTGAACTTTGCCGTAAATGGTAGCCCTGGCCGGGTTGCCCGGCAGGTAGGCGCAAAGTTCATCAAGATCAAACCAGCGGTCGGTTTCGGCTGGTTTGCTGGCCTGGCTGGTTAGCAGGCTTTTTAGGTGGGCTACATCCTCAAGGAGTTTAGAAACGGCTCCCGGCAGGCTTTCAAAGGTTAAATTTTCCATTTGCATAATGCTTTAAGTGAAACATTATGCAATAGTATAGGCGTGTTTTGTGCCCTTACAATGCCTTTACAGTAAGGGTATTACAAGGGTATAAGTTTGTTAGTATTTTCTATACTTTTTTTTCTGTTCCTGTTTAACTGCCACAATTTGCCCGTTTTCAATTTTCAAAAGTGGGTTCATGCATGGGTTGGTATAATTAGATATTCCCTTTCTTACAGTTTCGTATTCAAAATCAATAGCATCTTTTTTCTTTCCGGAATAGCAGAAATTCTTTATAGTCCATTGCTGCAAAACTTCTTTTTGGCAACCAATAATAAATTGGCAATCATACAATTTCTGCCATGTATCAGTTAATTGATTTGCGTTGCCTTTGAATAATAGTTTTGGGCTTGTATCGCTGCCGGTTTCTATTAACTGTTTTAACTGGGGTTGCTGGTTTGTATTGAAATAGTCTTTTAAAATATTGTAAACCTGATCGGTAATTTCTGTTTTAAAAACTGGTTTTATTTCCGGCGTTATGGTTTCAGTATTTGGAGTTTGGGCTGGTTGGTTTCCGCTGCTTACTGTTTCAATTTCGTTTTTTATGAAATCGAAATATTTACCAATTTCTATTTGAGTTGAAATTGAAGGTTTGCGTTTTGGTTCGCCGTTTGGGCTTTTATCCGATAGCCAATTTTCAATAGTTTTCAGCTCCTCATTTAACCAAATTAGGTACCGGGCTTTTATTTCTGTTTCGGTAGTTTCTAACCCGTTAAAAGCTCGTTCCTTTATAAAGTATTCCTTAATCTGATTAAAAAGGTTTAAACGGAAAGGCTTTAGTAAATTGAAATCGTGGGTGGGGTTAAGTTTTAAACCTTTCTGTTCTAACCTGTCTTTCATTCCGCTTTCATTCCAATATTCCCAACTATTTACTTCTTTCCCGCCGTTTTCAGGATCTCCAATGTAAAATTTAAGGCCGCCTTTTTGGGGGTTCGCGGGTTGGGTTAATTTTGCTAAATGATTATCAATTAAATTTATTACATAAGTAGCGTCCTGATAATCAGCACTTTTGCTAAACCAATATTCTATTTTTCGATTTTCTTCAAATTCAGGGGGGTATTTATAGTTTTTAATTTCCAGGAATCCAGCGCATTGCCTTACAGAATCCATTAAAGCTTTATCGGCGTAATTTCTTACTTTAGATAGCTCGTATTCAGATAATTCTTTTACAAAGGCAGGAAACTTTATAATTTCTAAAAAATATTCCCTTAATTGGTAGTCTTTTAGCTGTTGCATTCCATTAAAGTATTTGTCCTTTTGAGTATTTTTAGTTGTTGGTGTTGGAGGCATTAAGGTTTTTTGCCTCCATAATAAATGGGCTTCATCTTTTGCCAATAAAATTGCTTCACTTGTTTCTAAAGGGTGTGAATAATTCGGAGTACCTAAAACTAAATCGTTGAAGTATGGCTTAAAAATCAAAATTTGATCATTAATTGCATCTAATTGGTATTTAATCGACCTTAATTTATCGTATGGTAAAAACTCAATGGCCTTTTCTAAATAGCCAATTCTAATATCTGGGCATACAATATTTCCTCTAAGCTCTGTCCAAATCTTTTTAGTCGCATAATCCTCATTTTTTGTTAATTCAGAACAGATTTCAATGTACTTATCGGTATTATAAATTAAAGGGTGCAACTCATTAAGATACTTTTCAACTGGTACCCCATTTTTCATGTCCTCCAATATTTGAACTGTTGTATTTATTGACATTTGAAGCCTCTTTAGCTTAACAACCTCTTTAAAAGTCTAATTTGATTTTATCCGCTGCTGTTCGTTTAGTTTGATCTATTACTTTGGCGTAAACCTGGGTAGTTTTTAGTTCGCGGTGGCCTAACATTTTGGAAACCGTGTAAATATCGGTTCCCTGGCTTAGTTGCAAGGTGGCAAAAGTATGCCGGAAGCAATGGAACGTTATAGGCTTGGTGATACCGGCTTTCCTTATCCAGTCTTTCAGGTAGGTGTTTTGGTAGGCAGAATATTGCAGGTCGGAAAATACCTGTTCGGTTGGTTCGGCTGGCTGGCCTAATAACTGAAAAGCCTGATCGGAAATAGGCTGTAATTCGGTGCCTTTGGTTTTTTGCTGCCGGAACCGGATAAAATACCCCTGGCCTTCCATGTATTCCAGTTCGCTCCAAACCAGCTTTGCAATATCGGAAAACCGTAGGCCGGTAAGGGCAGAAAATAGCGCGGCCTGTTTTAGTTGGGGGTTGGCACAATCGGTTTTTACCAGCGCGTTCAGCTCCTCCAGGGTTAAAAAATGCCGTTGGGTTTCGCCGGGTTTTATGCCTTTTATTTTGCCGTTCAGATCGGTAGGTAATAAACCATCCTGAAACGCCTGTCTTAAAGCGGCTTTGAACTTGTTGAAATAAGATAAAGCGGTATTTTGAGCAAGTGGGGTTTTGGTTCGCTTATGGCTTTTGGCGTTTAGCAGATATTCCCGGTACTCGTTGCAAAACGTTTCGTTCAGATCAGCAAAGGTAAGTTTGCTGCCGGTAAACGTTTCGAGGTAATGAAAGGCAGAAACCCAATTGTCATGGTTTGAACCGGCGCGTTTCCGCTTTAGCTGTTCAAAGTATTCTAAAAACGAGCGTTCAGAAATTTCCTTTAACCGTAGTTGTTCCTTTTCAAACCCGGTATAAATTTCAGGTTTGTTCAGGTGGTTATCTCGCTTTTGCCTTATCTGTTCAGCAAGCGTTTGGGTATCTTTATTGTGCTGCTTATCTACGGGGCTTTTCGGCTTTTCAAAAAGGTATAAATTCAGAAATTCCCGGCGCGTAGGGCTGCCGGTTTCGGGGTGGGGTATAGCGGGGTAAAAGTCCAGGTACAGACTTTTGCGGCCGCCGGAAATAGGCTTAGCTCGTAGTTTTACTTTCGTTGGCATCTTGTCCTTTATGCTTTAGAAAATCAGTTTAACAATTTATCAATAATTACTTTAGGAACATAGGCAAACCAGCCTTTTTTTAGTTTGGGTATGCTGTTCCGCTTTATGAGTTCAGATAAAGCCTTTTCAGAAATGCCGTACTTGCTTTGAATTTCGGTTAGGGTATAGCATTCGGCAATATCTAACTGGCTGGCCTTCCAGGTTTCAATTTCCTGCTTTTGGGTTTCAGGTATGGCTTCGGGCTGGGGTGGTTCCTTCATGAGCTGTTCCAGTTCGGTACGCCGGATAAGGGTTTTCTTTAGCAGAATATTGGTAGCCCGTATTTTGCCCGATTTAATGAGCTTGTAAACGTTTTGCCGGGAACAGTTCATAAATTGCGCGGCCATTGAAACGGTTAAAAACTCTTTGGCTTTCAGATCTTCAATAGGCTGGCTTTTCCGCCGCTTGGTTTCCCGGTTGCTGGCTTCAATTTTTCCGGCCTTTTGCCTGGCCTTATAAGCACGTTTGGCGCAAACATCGCCGCAAAACTTGGTTACGGTGGTTTTGGCTGTAAACTCGTTGCCGCAATGCTGGCAAACCCGCTGTATTTGTATGTTTGAACTCATGGCCTTTTAAATCATTCCGCTTAATTTCTCCCAAATCAGGGGGTAAAGTGTATCAAAGTGTAAACTTTGTAAACTATGTAAACCAAACGAGGTACAAAAACAGGCTAAAAAAAGCCCCTTTAGCTTTCGGGGTACAAATGAGGTACAAATATAAACAAAACAAAGGGGTAATACCAATAAATAAACCGATAAGTTAAGGCAATAAAAAAGCCCTTAACACGTAGTTAAAGGCTGTTTTTGTAGGGGTTTGGTATTTGGTTATTTATGGGGGTTATTTCCCGATACAAAACTTACTAAAAATATTCTCCAAAAGATCGTCCGTTGTAATTTCCCCGGTAATTTCTCCCAGTGCATGTAAAGCTCTGCGGATATCGGAAGCTACGAGTTCGCTGCTGATTCCTAGGTCTAATCCATGCAATACATCGTCTAATGCAGCATAGGTTTTTTCCAGGCTGGCTACGTGGCGGAGGTTGGTTACGATGGTTTGACTGCGGTCTTGTAAATTGGCAGTTTTTACCTGCGAAACGATAGCGTTTTTTAGCTCCGGAATGTGTAGTTTTTGTGATGCAGATATGCCAACAAGGTTTTCTAACTGATCGAATTGTTGAAGCTGGTTTTGGTCCGCGTCTATTTTGTTGGCAACCAAAATTACCGGTTTGCCGGATGTTTTCAGGTCGGTTATTTCCTGCTGAAGTTCTTGGGGAGTTGTGGAATTGATATCGAAAAGATAAATGACCAAAGCCGCTTCTTCCACTTTCTGGCGCGTGCGCTCTACCCCTAAAGCTTCTACTTTATCTTCCGTTTCGCGCAGGCCAGCGGTGTCTATAAACCGGAAACGGATGCCTTCGATAGAAACTTCATCTTCAATAAAATCGCGGGTAGTGCCGGGAATATCGGAGACGATAGCTTTTTCTTCGTTCAACAGCACGTTCAGTAAAGTAGATTTGCCGGCATTTGGTTTACCTACAATTACCGTAGGAACGCCGTTTTTTAGCACGTTGCCTAGTTCGAAACTTTGCAGTAAATGGCGAAGCAGTTTCTGAATTTCAGCGATCAGTTTGCGTAAGGCACTGCGGTCAGCAAATTCTACATCTTCTTCGGCGAAATCGAGTTCCAGTTCAATCATGCTGGCAAAGTGCACCAGTTGCGCGCGCAGATTTTTAATCTCCTGAGAAAAGCCGCCGCGCATTTGTTTCATGGCAACTTCGTGGCTCATCCGTGAATTAGAAGAAATGAGATCGGCAACGGCTTCGGCTTGCGCCAGGTCCATCTGACCATTCAGAAAAGCGCGTTTGGTAAACTCGCCGGCTTCAGCCAAACGGGCACCTTCGCGTAAAAACAGCTTTATGATTTCGGCAACAATGTATTCGGAACCGTGGCATGAAATCTCTACCACGTTCTCTTTGGTATAGGAGTGAGGCGCCACAAATAAACTCACCAACACTTCATCGATCAGGCGTTCACCTTCGCGAATGGTACCGAAATGTAAGGTATGGGAAGCTTGTTTTTCCAGGTCTTTGCCCCTGAAAACTTTATTGGTAAGGGAAATGGCTTCCGGTCCGGAAAGGCGGATCACGGAAATGGCACCGGGACCTTGCGCCGTAGCAAGCGCGACAATAGTATCGTTAGAAGGGAAATTCAATTTGGTAAATAATTAGAGAACTTGTGTAGATGTGAACCTCCCCCTAACCCCCTCCAAAGGGGGACTCTTCGCAGATCGTGATTGTTATTTAAACACATTATCCGATAAAGTCCCCCTTTGGAGGGGGTTAGGGGGAGGTTTACTTTTTGAAGCGAAATTGATGCTGTTTTGAGAAATAGATTTTAGAAACAAATAGCATTTCCCAGGAAACGCTATTGATTCTTCGCTACAAAGTCATCGAACGAACCATTTTTGTAATGATTTTCGGCAAAATAGCGGAGCAGATTGTCGAATTTTTTAACGTCGTAGAAGCCCATAACCGGAGCCAGCATATTAAATTTTTCGTCGAGGTAAACGGTGCTTGGGTAGCCCATTTTGCCTTGTAGCAATTCGGCAGCTATTTCGTTTACGCCATATTTGGGGTTGAAACGGTAGGTTTTTCCGTTCAAAATTATTTCCTCTTTCGTTTCAGCGTCCAGTTTTACGGCGTAGTAATGTTTGTTTACGTAAGCTGCGGTTTTCTCATCGGCGAAAGTCGATTTATCCATTTTTTTGCACCAGCCGCACCAATCCGTATAAATATCGATCACGATCTTGCGCGGTTGTTTTTTGTTCAGTTTTTCCGCTTCCTGAATGGTGATCCAGTTAATGGCTTCTTTTTTATCTTTCTCCTTATCCGGGGAAGAAAAACGGAAAGCCATAGCGGCGAAAACTAGAAGAAAAAGACCTAAAAAACGGTATGGTTTCATGGCTGAAAAGTATGTGCTTTACAAAGATAATGTTTTTACGCATTCTGATACATCAACGCCTTTCATGCTGCTTTTATTTCAGGCTTTTACGATCAGTACCGGAATATCTACGCTGTGCCGCACGGTATTTATAGTTTCGCCGTAGATCAGGTCTTTCATCATTTTGTGGCCATGTGAACCCATTACCAACAGATCGGAACGGAAATCTTTTACCAGTTCGGGAATGCGTTTTTTCGGGTTACCGTAGCCTAATGCAATTTCAACTGTAAAACCCTGGTCGCGCAATTCGCTGGCATATCGTTCCAGATTTAGTTTGTCTTCGGAAGTTTCAAAATCGATAATGTCTTTTCCCATAACCAATGCTCCAACGCTTTCTACAATGTGAATGAGCAAATATCGGGCTTCGGTATGGCCTAAAGCCATTGCGTTTTTGATCGCGTTGCGGTCGGAATTCGTAAAATCTACTGTGATTGCAATGCGGCTGTATGCCGGTTTTTTCAGGTTTACTAACGATGCACCTTTGCCGTGCGGCACTGTGAATTTGTGTTTTAAAGCGGTAGTGATTAAAGGTTGGAAAGTTATGTAAAGTAATAAAATACCTGCGCTACTTAAAACAGGAATTACCGTGAGCCAGACAACGGTAGGGTAATTGGTAATACTCAGCCACTCCATAATTGCCTCGTAAACCAGTTTAATGTTGAGCGAAACAATGATAAGGGCACAGATCCAGGCGGCAATTTTAATGAAAGGCCCGATCGCAAAATTTCCCATCCGGCTTTTATTGCTCACAAAATGAATGAGCGGAATAATGGCAAAACCAAGCTGCATACTTAGAATAACCTGGCTAAAAACCAGCATTTGTCCGGTTTTATCCTCGCCGAAATAATAGATCACAAATAAAGCGGGCAGTACTGCAATTAATCGGGTAATCATTCTTCGGAGCCAGGGCTGGATGCGCAGGTTCAGGTAACCTTCCATCACGATCTGACCAGCCAAAGTTCCTGTTAGCGTTGAGCTTTGTCCGGCGGCAATTAAAGCAACGGCAAACAGAATCGGCGCCCACTTGGTACCTAAGAGCGGCGCTAAGAATTTATGCGCATCCTGAATTTCCGAAACATTAAACATGCCATTTTTATAGAAAGCCGCTGCAGCCAGAATCAGAATCGCCGCATTTACAAATAGTGCTAAGTTTAGGGCAATGGCCGAATCGATGAAGTTAAATTTCAGGGCACGCCTGATGCCTTCGTCGTTTCTTTCGAATTTACGGGTTTGCACCAGGGAGGAATGGAGGTATAGATTATGCGGCATAACCGTTGCCCCGATTATACCAATGGCAATATAGAGCGCGGTGTTGTTCGGAATGCTGGGAATTAAGCCTTGCGCCAGCGCCGGAAGTTCGGGTTGGGCGAAGATCATTTGCAGAAAAAATGCTCCGCCAATAATTGATATCAGCACTAAAATAAAGGCTTCCATTTTGCGCATACCCTGGTTGATCAGGAAAAGCAGCAGGAAAGTATCGAGCACGGTTAGCGCCACACCCCATAATAATGGAATGTCGAAAAGGAGTTGCAAACCGATCGCCATACCCAAAACTTCGGCCAGGTCCGTGGCGGCAATAGCAATTTCGGCCAGTACGTAAAGCGGGATATTCACCCATTTCGGATACGATTCGCGGGAAGCCTGCGCAAGATCTTTGCCGCGTACCACGCCTAACCGTGCGCTTAAACTTTGCAACAGCAACGCGATCAGGTTCGACATTACCAGAACCCAGATCAGTTTATACCCGAACTGGCTTCCCCCGGCAATATCAGTAGCCCAGTTTCCCGGGTCCATGTAGCCGACACTTACCAGGTAAGCCGGGCCCATGAAAGCCAGCAATTTTTTAAAAAAGCCTTTGTGCGCCGTAGTATCTACGGAAGAGTGAACTTCGTCTAAAGATCGGGAACCGTGATTTGTATCTTGCAGCATTGGTAATCTAAAAGGAAATTTATTGGGAAAGGGTAAGTGTTCTATGAGTTTTTAAGCCTGAAACCCTACCGTTTTGCTTTAAACTGATACAAAAATATTCTTGGAAACTTCGCTGGAAACCGATAATTGTTTTTTACTGTCTAAGTTGATCTCCAAAGAGTTGTCGTAGGCTACTTTATCGGTTACTTTAATCTTGGCACCGAGGTAGATCCCTACTTTATCGAGGTACTGCAAAAAGAGCGGCTGCGAATCTTTTACCCCCATCACAATGCCTGCCTGACCCGGTTCCAGCTCCGAAAGTAAGATCTGCTGCTTCACCGCCATGTGTCCTTCTTCCGTTGGAATCGGGTCGCCGTGCGGATCGTATTTGGGGTAGCCCAGGAATTCATCGAGCCTTTTAACCATCAATTCGGAATTGATATGCTCTAATTCTTCTGCCACTTCATGAACTTCATCCCAGTTGAATTTCAGCTTATCTACCAGAAAAACTTCCCAAAGCCGGTGCTTACGAACCAGCTGAAGGGCCGTTTTTCTTCCTTCTTCCGTAAGCGTTACGCCCCGGTATTTTACGTAATTGATGATCTCTTTTTCGTTCAGCCGTCGCAACATATCGCTTACCGAAGCCGCTTTGGTCTGCATTACTTCCGCAATGGCATTGGTGCTCACCGCCCCGTCGCCGTCCTGCGAAAGCTTGTAGATCGCCTTGATGTAATTCTCTTCGGTAAAGCTTAGCATTTTTAAATTGTTGAATTGTTAAATGGCTAAATTGTTGATTTAAAATTATTCTAGGGAAATGCTTTTATGCTCTCTGTATTTTTCTGGAAACGTTAGGGTTCTTACTTAAAAAACTCATTCGCTTTCATGCTGATAGTACCAGCTATTAAACAATTTAACCATTTAGCAATTTAAATTACCAGCGAATAAGCGCCGAAGCCCAAGTGAAGCCGGAGCCAAACGCTGCCAGGCAAACCAGATCGCCTTTTTTGATCTTGCCTTCACCCACCGCTTCGCTCAAAGCGATCGGTACGGATGCAGCTGTTGTATTGCCGTAACGCTGGATATTGCTATACACTTTTTCTTCCGGTAAGCCCATTTTTTGCTGAATAAAACTCGTGATACGCAGATTAGCCTGGTGAGGTATAAGCATGTCAATATCAGTAGGTTTATAGCCATTTGCCTGAAGTGCTTCATTAATTACTTCCGGGAAGCGTTGCACGGCGTGTTTAAAAACCGTACTGCCGTTCATGTATGGATAAATCGTGCCTTCGTCGATCATTTCATGCGTCAGGCGTTCCTGCTTGATGCTGCCCGGATCGAGTACGGCAAGCTCTTCTGCAAATTCCCCTTCGGCGTGTAAGTGCGTGCTTAAAATACCGGTTTCATTGTTTTCGGCAGGAGTGAGGATCGCAGCCCCGGCACCATCGCCAAAGATCACAGAAACGGCCCGGCCGCGGGTAGAAAAGTCAAGTCCGGAAGAATGAATTTCTGAGCCTACAATCAGGATATTATTGTACATGCCGGTCTTAATGAACTGATCGCCAACGGATAAAGCATAAATAAACCCGGAGCATTGGTTGCGTACATCCAAAGCTGGAATGTTATGTAAGCCAAGTTCGCGCTGCATTAAAACCCCGGAACCCGGGAAAGTGTAATCAGGGCTCAGAGTAGCAAAGATGATCATGTCAACGTCTTCGGGTTTCAGGCCAGCCATTTCCAAGGCTTTTAGCGATGCTTTGGCGCCCATATTAGCTGTGGTATCCTTTCCTTCCTCAAAATAGCGACGTTCCTTGATTCCGGTCCGTTCCTGGATCCAGGCGTCAGAAGTATCCATGATCTTTTCCAGATCGTGGTTGGTAACTACTTTTTCCGGTACGTAATGCCCGATCCCGGCTATTTTAGAATTGCGAAGTGTTTTCGTTTCCATAATGCAAATATATGTTGTTTATGCGAAAGTTTAGATAAGTCTAAAAATAAATTATAAAACAGTATAAGAAATTAATGATTAGCTGTTTAATAGTTTTTCATTGAAAAACGATAGCAATTTTCGTTCTTCTTCCTGCCAGAAAACATGTTTCGGTTGACCACCGGGATAAAACGAGCCGGACGTTAAACGGTTTAAAATGTTTAATGCATCGGGTTCGGTAAAATTAACGCTGAAGCCTGCCTTAGATTGCTGTACCATTGCCTCCCAAAGCGGATTCTCCGGGATTAGCACAGGTAAACAATTTGCCAGGTATTCGAAAAGCTTGGTTGGCATGCAATCGCGCGTGCTGGGGTTATCGCGGTACGGTAAAAGGCCAACTGAAGCATGGTTAATCGCTTTTATGATTTCAGGATGCGGTACCAGTTTATTTCCTCCGATCAGATTGATGTAAGGTTTTTCAGCAATGTTTTTCCTGATCTTCCGATAGGTAGTTTCCTGTGGGCAAAAACCTATTATGGTTAATTTTGTTTTGTTATTCAGCACAAATAACCGGTCGGCTAATGCAATGGCTTCCCACATACCGTAAACTTCAGATATGGTGCCGGAATAAAGCAGGTGCAGTTCAACAGGGTTTACCGTAACCGGAAAAGTTTTCCAGGATTCGAAATGTTTGTTGGGTTTGAATTTGTTTTCCAGAACGGTATGCTTTCCGGCTAAAAAAGTCATTTCGGTAGCATAACTTCGTTCGGCTAAAAAGTAGTGCGAAATAAAACGGGTGGAAAGTTTTTCCAGGAGCCGCAAGGGATAAGCCAGCATCGGGCGCAGTAAGGCCGGATAAGTAGGCTGACTGGTTATGTTTTTAAAGTAATTTTCCTGAACATCGTAGTAAATTTCCGCCTTAAACAAAATCTTGCAAATTGCCATAAGTGGCAGTAATTCAGCGGTGGTAATAATTATTACTTCAGGTTTTAGTTTATGGATGATTTTGTAAATTTTCCATTGCGCTGATATTCGTTTGAAACTCAGTCTTTTGAAATTGGGAAGCCGGTGAAAGAATATATTACTGCTTTTTTCTGACTTCTGCGAACTTGATTGCCCGATAAGGTGAACTTCTGCACCCGGTACTTTTGCCAGCGACTGTCCGAATTTTTCGAACATCCGGGTATCGTTCACGGGTTTTAAAATAGTGGCAAGCAGTATTCTGGTTTTTCGCATCAGCCGAAATATAGTATTTTTGAACCGGAAATTTAACGAATGCTTATATGAGCTTGCAAACAATAATTGAAAATGCCTGGCAGGACCGCAGCCTGCTGCAGGATAAAAATACCCAGGAAGCGATCCGTTCGGTGCTGGAAGATCTGGATAAAGGCCGCATTCGGGTGGCGGAGCCGGAAGGTGAAAACTGGAAAGTGAACGAGTGGGTAAAGAAAGCCGTGCTCATGTATTTCCCGATCCAGCAAATGGAGACCATTAAAGTAGGTCCTTTCGAGTTTCACGATAAAATTGCCTTGAAAGAAAACTATGCCCAGCTGGGAGTAAGAGTGGTGCCGCACGCCATTGCCCGTTACGGTTCGTTTGTAGCCAAAGGTGTGATCATGATGCCGTCTTATGTAAACATTGGCGCTTACGTAGACGAAGGAACTATGGTAGATACCTGGGCTACTGTTGGAAGCTGCGCGCAGGTTGGCAAGAATGTTCACATGAGTGGCGGCGTTGGTTTAGGCGGCGTTTTAGAGCCCGTACAAGCTGCTCCGGTTATTATTGAAGATGGTGCCTTTATCGGTTCCAGAAGTATTTTGGTAGAAGGCGTACGCATTGGAAAAGAAGCTGTGATAGGAGCGAACGTTTGCATTACCGGCAGCACCAAGATCATCGACGTAACGGGTTCGGAGCCGAAAGAATATAAAGGCTATGTGCCGGCCCGTTCGGTGGTAATTCCGGGCAGCTATGCGAAGAAATTTGCCGCCGGCGAGTACCAGGTTCCATGCGCTTTGATCATTGGTCAGCGGAAAGAAAGCACCGATCTGAAAACTTCTCTGAATGATGCTTTGCGTGAGCACGCAGTTGCGGTTTAGATTGCAGAAAACGCTATGAAAAAGACTGCCAAAACTGGCATCCTTTTTTTGTTTATAGGAAAAAAAAGTCCCGGGACTTACTTCCCGGGACTTTTCAAAACGCTATACTTTTAAGCACAAAAACTGCTATTCAGCCATTGCAGCTTCGTTAGACTTTTTTTTAAAACGGGTGGCTACAACCAGTTCTTTTGTGCCGTGTGTCCAGCTATAAAAACCTTGGCCAGATTTTACACCTTTATGACCAGCCTGAACCATATTTACCAGCAGCGGGCACGGCGCATATTTCGGGTTGCCGAAGCCATCGTGCAATACGTTCAGAATAGAAAGGCAAACGTCCAGACCAATAAAGTCGGCTAACTGCAACGGACCCATCGGGTGTGCCATTCCCAGTTTCATAACAGTATCAATTTCTTCCACGCCGGCCACGCCTTCATATAACGAGTAGATCGCTTCGTTGATCATCGGCATTAAAATACGATTGGCAATAAAGCCCGGATAATCGTTTACTTCGGTTGGCGTTTTGCCAAGAACCAGGGAAGTTTCCATTACAAGACGGGTGGTATCGTCGGAAGTTGAATAACCGCGGATGATTTCCACCAGTTTCATTACCGGCACCGGGTTCATAAAGTGCATGCCAATTACTTTTTCCGGACGGTTGGTTACCGAAGCAATTTTGGTAATGGAAATGGAAGAAGTATTGGATGCTAAGATAGCTTCCGGCTTGGCGTGCAGATCCAGTTCCCGGAAAATGTTCAGTTTCAGATCTACGTTTTCGGTAGCCGCTTCTACGATCAGGTCAGCATTTTTTACACCTTCAGCAATGCTCGTGAAAGTAGTAATGTTGCCTAACGTGGTTTTTTTCTGCTCTTCGGTTAAGTTGCCTTTGGCTACAATGCGGTCCAGGTTTTTAGAAATAGTAGCAAGTGCTTTGTCTAAAGCGGCTTGTGAAATATCGATAAGGGAAACCTGGTAATTATTCTGGGCAAAAACGTGCGCAATGCCATTACCCATAGTTCCGGATCCAATTACTGCAACTTGTGTCATATTAAAAAGGGCGGTTTAAAAGAAAAATGATGTTTCAATGCAAATTCTGCCTGTAAAGCTACGGCTAATTTGCCGAAAATTTTAACCCGATCCCCAAAAAAAATAGCCAGTTAAACGGCTTTGCTTAAAAAAAGAGTGAAAAAAATCGGTAGGGGAATGGGCCTGAAAATCCGCAGTTTATCTTTTATCAGGAGCATTTGATATTTCAGTTTATGGCCAGAAATTTTTCTATATAAATCTTTTACAATATTCCTGCGTACAAGCTATCATTATTCCGGAAAACGGGTTTAAAACTTTTAAAATCGGCTTTATCAAGCTTCGTTTTGAAACTAACGAACCTGTTGCCTGAATAATAATACCAACAAATACAAGCTTTCAAACACTTACAAAAACTATGGGAAATTTGCTTTATATCATCGCCGTAATCCTGGTCATTTTCTGGCTCATCGGCTTTCTCGGCTTTCCAAACGAAGTTGGGAATATCATTCACATTCTGCTCGTAATTGCCATCATTGCGGTGGTTATCCGGCTCATACGTCGGGCGTGATCAATTTTTTTTATTTAAATAAATGTTAAACCAACCATATTCATCATCATGGGAAATTTATTGTATATTATCGCTTTAGTATTAGTAATTCTGTGGCTGATCGGCTTTTTAGGCTTCGGCGATTCTGTAGGTAATATTATTCATATACTGCTGGTTATTGCCGTTATTGCCGTAATTCTTCGCCTGATCCGCGGAAATGCTTAGCAACGCATTGCTAAAAGAAAAAAGCCGTTCTGAATTTCTTCGGAACGGCTTTTTTTTGATTTAAAGTGGAGCTTACAAATTAAAGATCAGTACCGGACGAATGACCGGATTTCTATAAAACGATCGTCCGTTCTGGTTCAGATCAAAAAGCACCATCAGGTCTAAGCCGGCGCGTTCGCTGAACATTTGCCGGTAACCGGCACCTGCCAGTATCACGGAAAAATTATTCCGGAAGTCGACCAGTTCGTATTCGGCGTGCCCGAAGAACGTTTTATAAACCATGCCCTGCGCAAACAACTTTCCGCCCAGCAAAGAACCTTCAAAATAAGGATCGTTGATGTAGAAATAGCTCAAACCGGTTCCAACGGTAATTCTATCGGTAAGCCGGTATCCCAGAATGGGAGCCGCATTTATGTAAGTGTATGTACCGAACGAGATACCAAAACTGCCGCCGGTAATGTACTTTTTGCCCAGCGGGTTATCTTCGGTTGGTTCTTTCGCAGTTTTTACTTTTTCCTTCACTTTTACTTTTACCGTATCTTTTGCTGGCGCTGTTGGCGGCATTACAATTACGGGCGGCGTAACCACGGCTGGCGGCATACCGGTGTTCAGTTCCGGTTTCTGGTAAACGGTATCCGGAACCTGCGCAAAAGTATCCTGAATAGCCAGCCACGTAAAAATAACCAGAAACGCTATGGTTTTCAGGTGAAAAAGTAAACCGCGATGATGCGTCATAAGGGGTTTCGTTTTTAAGCGGTAACGCTTTTTAAAAGTACAGAATTGTGCTTAGCTTAACACTTTTTCAGCGTACATTTTCTGGCGAAGCGCTTTAATGTTCTCGTCAGCGAGGTATTCTTCGTAGCTCATGCGCTTGTCAATAATGCCTTTTGGTGTCAGCTCGATAATGCGGTTGGCAATGGTTTCTACGAACTGCATATCGTGCGAAGCGAACAGAATCGTACCCTGGAAATCTTTCAGGCCGTTGTTCAGCGCCGTGATAGATTCGAGGTCTAAGTGGTTGGTCGGTTCATCTAAAACCAGCACGTTACCGCTTTGCAGCATCATGCGGCTCAGCATACAACGCACTTTTTCACCTCCGGAAAGCACATTCGCCTTTTTCAAAGATTCTTCACCAGAGAACAACATGCGGCCCAGGAAACCACGGATAAAGCTTTCGTCTTTCTCTACGGAATACTGACGCAGCCAATCTACCAGGTTCAGATCTGTGTTGAAATATTCAGCATTGTCTTTCGGGAAGAAAGCGTTGGTAATGGTGGTACCCCATTTATATTCGCCTTTATCTGCTTTCATTTCATCCATAATGATCTTGAAGAAAGCAGAAGCAGCTAAGTCGTTACGACCTAGAATGGCAATTTTATCGTTTTTCTCAACCGTAAAGGTTACGTCTTTAAAGATCAGTTCGCCTTCGATTGATTTTTCCAGATCGGTAACTTCCAGCAACTGGTTTCCGGCTTCGCGTTCCTGCTTGAACTGGATGTAAGGATATTTACGCGAAGAAGGTTTAATATCTTCCAGCGTAAGTTTATTCAGCAATTTCTGGCGCGAAGTTGCCTGTTTCGATTTGGAAGCGTTTGCCGAGAAACGGCGGATGAATTCTTCGAGTTCTTTCCGTTTGTCGTCGGTTTTTTTGTTGGCATCGGTGCGCTGTTTCAAAGCCAGCTGGCTCGATTCGTACCAGAAAGAATAGTTACCGGCAAACATCTGGATCTTACCAAAGTCAATATCAGCAACGTGCGTACAAACTGCATCCAGGAAGTGACGGTCGTGGGAAACCACAATTACCGTGTTGGCAAAATTATCGAGGAAGTTTTCCAGCCACAGGATCGATTCAGAATCCAGGTGGTTGGTAGGTTCATCGAGCAATAAAATATCGGGGTTACCGAATAAAGCCTGCGCCAGTAAAACCCGCACTTTCTCAGAACCGCCCAGGTCTTTCATTAAAGAATAATGCAGGTCTTCTTTAATACCCAAACCACTCAACAATTCAGCAGCTTCGTATTCGGCGTTCCAGCCTTCCAGGTCAGCAAATTCGCCTTCCAGTTCCGAAGCCCGGATACCATCTTCTTCCGAAAAATCAGGCTTAGCGTAAATGGCTTCTTTTTCCTGAATAATTTCGAATAAGCGCTGGTGGCCTTTAATTACCGTTTGCAAAACCGGCATCTCATCAAATTCGAAATGGTTCTGCTTTAAAATAGCCATACGCATGCCGGCCGGTATTTCTACTGTGCCTGTACGAGGATCAATTTCGCCGGAAAGTATTTTAAGGAAAGTAGATTTACCCGCACCGTTGGCACCAATAAGGCCATAGCAGTTGCCGGGTGTAAACTTAATAGTTACGTCTTCAAATAAAGTGCGCTTGCCGTACGCCAGGCTCACGTTGGAAGTACTGATCATAAATCGAAGGAAAAAATGGTATGTATTTCGGCCGCAAAAGTACGTAAATAAAATGGCTTTCGCGAACCAGATCGGTTTTTAACTGCATTTATATACCGTTTAGTTCCGGTATAAAACGCTATAAATGAATACTTAAAAACGAAGGCAAGAAAAAAACAAGGTGAAACCACAACACTCGGTCGCTAAATTAAGTATAGGAAAATGAGAATATTCCTGAAAGCAAGAATTTCAGAGGATTTCTGTTGCTTAAATTGTTACTAAACTTTACCAAAATACAACTATGGCTTTAAATTCTGCTTCCATCGAAAAAACGGGCGCCTGGTATGGTTTCCTGAACGGGCTTTGCCTGATCATTTATGGTGTTTTATTGCAAATTACGAACCTGGTCGAAGTACCTTTACTCCGGGTTGGCTTTATTCTTATTACCGTAGTTTTCATATGTATGGCCATTCTTAGCCTGAAACGCGGGCGCGAAGGCCGGCTGGATTATTTGCAGGGTATCGGGGTTGGTACGCTAACTTCCATTGTCGGGTCGCTGATGTTCGCAATTTTCACGCTTATCAACATCCAGTTTTTTGGCTCAAACATTATAAATGTGTTACGGAGTGAAAATGTCATGGGCGAAAATCTCACCCTTTCAACCGTTTTTATGGTGATCACCATGATCGGGTTTGTGGGTGGTGCAATTACTTCTTTTATTGCCATGCAATATTATAAACGGCCAGACCATAAATTAACAAAGTAATTTTCTTGCTCATTTTCTTTAAGAGCCGGGCCGAAAGCCCGGCTTTTTTTGTGCCTGTTCATACCGTTATTTTACTATATAGAATTTCCGGTTATTTATTCAGAATACTACAGATGTGTTGAAAAAGTGCAACTCCTAAAATTTTGTAACCTCGTTAATTAAACATAGAAGTTCGCTGCTACTTCTAGCCAGTTACTGAAATTTTCGCTCTTTTACCATTACTTCTATGAAAACTACTTTACTATTCTTAATTCTATTTCTTGTTTTATTTCAAGTCCGGGCTCAGCATAATACTATTGAGGTGCCCACAATAGAGAACCACGGCAGAGTTAATGTTCCCGCGGAAAACCAGTATTTAATGCGCAGGCTTTTATTGAATCAGGCCCAATTCGAAAAAGTAGAAAGTATTAATACCGAGCGCAACGAAATGCTGGAAATGGTGGCTAACATGTACCGCTTCGATCCGGAAAATTACAGTAAAAAAAAACTGGAACTCGAACTGCAATTCGATGCTGAATTTGAGAAAGTGTTAACCACTAAACAATACGCTGAATACCTGGCCATGAACGGCCGCACGCCGGAAAAAGAAACGCCGGAAAATATATTAAAAGCTGGTGCCGGAGAAACCCAACTGGCTGAGCGAACCGAAGAATCGCCAAAACTTGCCGAGCCGACTTTCAACGATCGGATACATGCCATTCTGGAGAAAGCCACGGCTGTAAAAATAGATTCTGCCCTCATTGCCAAACAAGATACTGCCGATTTCGAGCCACTTACCCTGGAAGAAGAAAGTATATTGAATGGCCTGAGACCGCAAAATGCCACTTTAATTGCTTTGCAGGCCGATACCGCCAAAAAAACTGAAACGGTAGCTAAAACTGAAACGGTAGCTAAAACTGAATTAAAACCCGATGGCGAATGTAAAACCTGCTTCTCTGTAAATCCGGAAGACAGTACCGCTCAAAAAGTAAAAATGATTGCGGTAAAAACGCCTAAAAAAGCTGCTAAACTGGCTGCTATAGATGAGGAGTGGAATCAAGAGCAGGAAGTTTACAATGCACCGAATTCCGAAGAAAAAACAGATTCTTTATTCTCCGGATCTGAAAACGAAATTTCTGCTACAGAAAAACCGGAAACAATTGCCGTAGAGCAGGAAACCAAAGAGCAAATTTCCTTAACCGAAGAAGAACCTGCCCAATTGGCCAATTCTCCAACGCATGAAAATTCCCTGGTTATTCCGGCTGATGAAATAAAAAAACTCAGAGAAAGCCTGCCACCTGCTAACGAAAACGGTACGATTTCGGAAGAAAAAACTGCCGATGAAGAACCGGAAAGCCCGCAATTAACGCAACCATTACCTTTAAATAAATCGCTGGCCGAGGATCTTGAACCTTAGCCGATGCCGCTCTGTCTGTGAAAACAAACTAAACGGAGAAGCCGCCCCGAAATCCTTCGGAGTGGCTTCTCTATTTTTTTACCGGTTGCTCGTAGTTTATTTCAATTACAAACCCCATAGAATTCATGCGCACCTGTAACTTATTTGCGCTGGAAAAGTATGACTTTTGGGTACATTGCGGTCCGGGTTCAATATAATAAAAATAGATCCGTTCACTTTGATCTGTTAAAGAAGTAGCGTCAGGTTTTCCAAGCAGCTTCTGTATCTCCGTTTCGCGTAAACCAAGCAGTTGCGGCCGCACTTTTTCTAATTCAGGCAGCAATTCCAACCGGTTATTATTGCAGGCCAGCGGGTCGTTTTGCCAGGCTTTGGTATTAAAGTTGTTTTCCGGCAGCTTTTTAGTACAAGCTGTAACTAAAAAAAGAAAAAATATAAAGTTTCTGATTGTCAGTTTATTGCGTTTAGAAAACTGTCGGTTTTTCTGTAATTTTTTTTTCAGATTTGAAACTAAATTCATATATTCAACATTGCTTTAGCTACAATATTAAAAAATTCTTTCAGTATGCGCAGATTTACGGTGATAATTGCAGGTCTCTTTTTCTTAAATCTAACCTCACCTGCTAACAGTAATAATAATTCATTTTCTGTAGCAGACCGCAATTTAACAATTGAATCAGCACGGATTGCTACTTTTGAACTGAATATCAATAATACTTATACCGGGGCGCATTTGCAGCAAGCCGGGTTAGATTATGATATTTTCCGGAAAGCCCTGATCGGGTATTACAATCTGAAACGTAACAATCAGCCGCATACTGTTAAAAAATCGGTACTAAGCATCATCGATTTCAACAAAGCCAGTTCCGAAAACCGCCTTTGGATAATCGATCTGAAATCTAAGAAACTCCTTTATAAAACATTGGTAGCCCATGGGAAAAACTCCGGTGAGAATTTTGCCCGCCATTTTTCCAATGTGCCCCAATCTGAAAAAAGCAGCCTCGGCTTTTATGTTACCAGGCAGACCTATTTCGGCAAACACGGCCTTTCTTTAAAAATAGATGGCATCGATAAAGGCTTTAATACCAATGCGATGCAACGTGCCATTGTTATTCACGGCGCTAACTACGTAAGCCAAAGTTTTGTAGCGCGACATGGTCGTTTAGGTCGTAGCCAGGGTTGCCCTGCTTTACCCGTAGCGCAAACGCCGGAAATTATTCAAACCATTAAAGATAATTCCTGCCTGTTCATTGCCGGTCCGGAACCAAAATACGATTCACCTTACCTCGATCTGGAGCCGGCCGTAGCTAAATTTGCCATGGAACTGGATAAAGCCCAGAATAATATTTAGATTTTTTTTTCAGAAACCTGATTTCTGCAAAACGAAAAAACCACTCTGTTTCCGGAGTGGTTTTTTCGTTTAAAAGCATACCGTTTTTAAGAGCACAATTTAAGCCCGGTCGCCGGTATTTTTTATGAGGCTGATGCCGGAAAAGAAGAAGATCAGGCCTACAATAAAGGGTACCAGCGCAGTTGCGGTATTCATGCTCAGGCCGGCAACGTTTTTACCGCCGCTCATAAAAGAATAAGCGCCCATAATTATACCAATAATGCCCAGCACGGTTAGTATGGCGCCGAAAGTTCGTTTTAGGTTCATGTTTATGTTCTTTTTAAAGAAGCAGTTTACGGCAATTTACATTTTCGGTTAACGGGTTTTTCGCGCAACCCAATTTCCGTTTCCGCGTTCACACAACAGTTGCCGGAATTAGCGGCAATTCTTCTTTAAAGTTTTCCCGATCATTCAACCAATCAAAATTTATATGCGCGGCTCACTCCGATACATTATTGCCATCCTGATCGCTGGTTTTTCGCTGGTTACTTATTGGTGCAAACGCGAAAAAAATGAAATTACCGGCGAAATGCAGCACGTAGACATGACCACCGAACAGGAAATTGCCCTTGGTTTACAGGCTGCGCCAGAAATGGCCCGGCAATACGGTGGTTTGCACCCTGATCAGGAAGCAGGCCGCCGGGTAAAAGAGATCGGGCAGCAGATCGTGTCCCGCACCAAAGCAGGCGATTCGCCTTATGAATTCGATTTCCATTTATTAGCCGATGAAAATACGGTAAATGCGTTTGCTTTGCCTGGTGGACAAATTTTTATAACGGCCGGTTTGCTTAAAAATCTGCAGACAGAAGGCCAGCTTGCCGGAGTTTTAGGGCACGAAGTTGGGCACGTAGTTGCGCGCCACTCAGCAGAACAAATTGCTAAATCGAAGCTTACCCAAGGGCTTACCGGCGCCGCTGCAATTGCTGTTTATGACCCTGACCGGCCAAGTACCGCCGCTGCCGCTGCCGCTGCAGCCATGATCGGAAAACTGATGACCCTGAAATATGGCCGCGACGATGAGTTGGAATCAGACCGTTTAGCCGTTCGTTTTACAGCTGAAGCCGGTTACGATCCGAATGCCATGATCCAGGTAATGGAAATTCTCAGCCAGGCTTCCGGCGGGAGCCGTGGGATGGATTTCTTTCAAACGCACCCAAACCCGGAGAATCGTATTGGTGAAATTCAGGGCGCAATTCAGAAAGAATATCCGAATGGTTTGCCTTCAGGCTTAATCAAGTAAATTACTTTTCAGTTTAATTTAAAGCCAAAAAAACGGTATAGTTTCAGGGTTAAAAAGTATGATTTTATAATTATGGCTGCCAGCAAGCTTGCCAACGTATTATTTGTGGTAAATCCGATCTCGGGCGATATTGAAAAAGGCTCTGTAAACGAAACGATCCAGGAATTCTGTCTGCAAAACCGGATCAATTTTGCTTTTTTTGAAACAACCGGCGAAAACGATCTGGCAAACCTGAAAGCAATTCTGAAACAGGAAAGTTACCAGGCGGTTTTTTCGGTAGGCGGCGACGGTACTTCGCATTTGGTTGGCTCTGCATTAATTCATTCTTCCACGCCCATGGGCATAATTCCAATGGGCTCCGGCAACGGCCTTTCCAAAGATCTGGGTATTCCGCAGGAGCTCGATGATGCGCTGGGTATTTTGCTGCAGAACCAGGTTAAAGCCATCGATACACTTTCGGTAAACAATGAAATTTGCGTACATCTTACCGATCTTGGTTTTAATGCATTGGTTGTGAAAAAGTTCAGCGAAGGGGAGAAGCGCGGCGCAACTTCTTACGCTTTTGTAGCCATGCAGGAATACCTGAGTTATGAGCCAAAACTGTTCACTATTGAGACCGATAACGGTAATTTTAAAGGCCGCGCCTTCATGGTAACCATTACAAATGCCAATGCTTTCGGCAGCAATGCTACCATTAATCCTTCCGGCATTATTGACGACGGTAAATTTGAGATCTGCATCATCGAGCCCTTTCCCAAAACTTCCGGCCTGCAGATCCTTTACCGCCTTTACAACGATTCTATAGAAGCCTCCGATTATTCGCGCCTGATCAGTTGCCGACAGGCAGAAATTTACAATACCGAGCAGGATGTTTCGCAGGTAGACGGTGAGCCTATGGATTTAGGTGAAAAAATTACGATAAAACTTCTTCCAAAGAGCCTGCACCTTTTAATTCCAAAACAAATGCAGGCTTCGGAAGATGAGTATTAATTCCGGCTTTATTCACTAATTCTTGCCGTAAAAATTCAGCAAATGTATGGTTCATACGTGAAAGCAATTTAATTTGCATTCGCCTGACTTTTACATTTTCAGGCTAGAAATTTTATGGCTAAATATTCGCAGGTTTTAAAAATAGTTTTTTGGTTTTGGTTTCTGTTTATAGGAAGTGAGATCAAGGTTTTCGCACAAAATTATAATAGCCAGAAACGGGCCACTGTTTACGCAACGCATTTTCCGGAAAGTAAGGCGAAGATCAATAAATTTATTCGCCAGCATTCCATTCGCATTCAGAAAAAAGAAGAAATGGCCGAGCGCATTTCGGCTGAATTTGTAATGCCGGAAAATAACCTGGCTGCGCTCGATTCCCTGATTCCTTCGTTGGGCTGGGTAGTAGAAAATGCGCTTACTTCCCAGGATTTTCAACAGCATATCAGGCAGATAAAGATCAATCTTCAGGATGAAGCCGAAGAACAGAACCGGTTGCAGGAACAATTGCGCCAGGCTGCTTTAGAAGCCGCCCAAAAACAACAATTACAAAGCCGGCTCGAAAATAGCCTGCACAACAGAAAACGCCTACAACAAGAACTCCGGAATTATGAAGATTACGATTCGCTGGTTTTTGTTGCCATTAATATTTACGACGAAATAACGTACCCTACCGGAAACCGGAAAATTGCCTTCGTTAACATGCCGGGCATAGAGTATAGTTTATTGTTTCCGGAAAACCCCAAAACCGGAACCAGCAACGATCTTTATCAGGGTTATCTGATCAAATATCTATTCACGCGCGGCAAAAGTTATCTTGATCTGGGCGTTTATAAAGCAGTAGATAATAACCGCGCCGATTCCACGCTCATCAACGAATTATTCCTGATCAATTTCGGCCAGGATTTTTATCCCCGTCATTTCGGCCGGGGCAAACGCAAATACCTGAATTTGTATACTTGCTACCAGATCGGGGGCTTTATTATTAACCGCAATAACGACAAGCATAATACCTTTAATCCAAACCTGAATATAGGTCTGGGCGTGGAAATTTTCAAAAGCAAGCATATTCTTATAGACAATAAAGTAAGCTACTTTCTGCCGCTTAACGAACTGAACCGCAACCTCCGCAGCTTATCATATAATGCTTCGCTGAATTTTGTGTTTTAGAATTTTTGAAGCTTTGCCAGTTTAAAAACGCTATGGTTTTAAGCCGGAAAAGTCTAATAAAACGGTAGGGTTTTGGCCGGAAAAAGTCCCTTCAGTAAATTTCAATTTCAGAGTTTTATTCTGAAAATCTCTACCGTTTCCTTGTCTGGGCCAGGTTCCAGAATGCGCAGCCAGGTTTCATCTTCGTAATAATCGATGACAAAAAAGCCTTTGCATTCGTGGGTGAAAGTAGCTTTGCCACCTTTTTTTACAAATGTAGTTTTGCTGCCCGCTCCGCTTACAATAAAATGATTGCCATACATGTGAAAATATTGCAAGTTGTGGTCGTGGCCGGCGGCGTAAATAATATTATTGTATTCCTTGAAAATGCGCAATAATTTCCGCCGCAAACGTTTATAACGCGGGTGCGACATATCTTCTTCCGCCCCGATAAATTTGCGGTAAACCGGGTAAAGCGAACCAAAACCAGGCATGGGAATGTAGAACTTTTTATGCGCGGCTGTAAGCGGAAACAAATGCTGTTTTACCGTAAATTTTCCGCCGTGTACGGAGTTGCTGTAAAGCGGATGATGCGCGGCAATTAAGATGCGTTGGTGCTGGTTGTGGCGTAAGATCTTTACCAGATCCGCCAGAATTTCTTCCGAACTTTCCTGCGGACAACCATATTGAACACCAATAGGCCTTATTCCTTTCTGCACCCACCACTGCGTATTCAATACGATCAGTAAAAGACCGGGCGCCATCTGAATGCTAACCGGGCCGGGACAACCATTCTGTGGTAAATAAACTTCTTCATCCGGCAGGTAACTGCGCACAAATTCTTCCTGCCGCAATACGAAAGAATAACCATTTTCCCGGCCTTTATTCCAGTCGTGGTTGCCGCTCAGAAACGTTACTTTACCAGCATAATTTTTGAAGATCCGTAACTGCGCCAGCATTTTTTCTTCGGCAGATTCACGGTGGCGATCGGTAGCAGGCGGTATGCCTTTCGGATAAATATTGTCGCCCAGGAAAATAACGCGGCTGTTTTGGCCGGAAGTTTTTAGCCAGCGTTGCAGCAAATTCAATACCGCATCAGAACCATCAGTAGCAACATTGCCAGTATCGCCGATAAGAACTACCGAATAAACTGGCTTGGAAGCAGGAGGCACTTTTTCGGCCCAATCCAATACCGTTTTCCGATAATAGGGGCGGTGCCGGTATTGCCATTCGCGCCAGAATGCATAAGCAAAAAGTATTAGTAAAAGGCAAATAATTATAAGCAGTATTTCTGTAAGCATCGTATTCGGGCGTACGGAAATAAGGGGCAAAAGCTGCCTGAAATACTTTAAAAATTTGGCGGCGAAAGGTTCTTGAAGTGGCCGTTCAGTTTTACGCGCTCTTTCAGTTTTTCGGTTTCTAAAACTACCGGCACCACTTTCAATAAATGTTCAAGTACAATTTCCTGGCGGGTGCTTTCGCTTTCAGCCACCAGAATCTCAAATTCCTGGTCGGTTGTTAAACCAACATGGTGCGCAATATCGAAGATCTTATAATCCTGCGAAAGATCTGTGTAAAGTTTGGCTAAGCCCAATGTTTCGTAAAGCTGGTACAGCAGTTCGGTAATACGGTTTTTAATGATAATATCTTCATCATCAATATTTTCAATATCGGTAATTTTTCCGCCTGCATATTCTTTGTCGGGCAATTGCTGGTAAAGTTCATCGATCCGAAAAGTGCCGATACCTTTAGTTTTAATATCCAGTTCGCCACCGCCGTATTCTTTCTCGATGCTCAGAATTTGCATTTCGGTGCCCACCGCGCTTACACCGGCTGTCAAAAAAGGAGGAATACCGAACGTAGCATTTGTTTTGGCACATTCGGTTATCAGTTCCTTATAGCGGGGCTCGAAAATATGAAGGTTCAGTTTTTCGCCGGGAAACACTACGATATTAAGCGGAAACAGTGGAAGTATTCGGGACATGGGCTTCAATTAGAATTGGTTTTGCATATTACTCCAAAAAGCTGAAAACGGCTACAAACCTATAACAAATATGGTTGTAATACCGGTAAATAATAACCAGCTGCGGGCTAGCCAATAGCAGGAATTGCTTTAGAAATAAACCAATTTAGGTGCTTTCTGTTTTCCGCCGGAAATATTTTACCTTTGAAGTCTTAAAAGAAATAATATGTCGCGCTACGGCAATCAAATAAAATTTATCAGGCTCCTGTTTATCAAGCTGGTACTTACGCTCTTTCTGATGAGCATTTTGTGGGTGCTGGTTTATAAATGGTTTTCGCCACCGGCCACTTTGCTTATGATGCAACGCAGGGCTGCACCTGCTCAAAACAGCAAAACCGCTTCCGAAAAGATCCGCTACGATTTTGTAGAACTGGAAGACGTATCGTACCATGTGCCGCTGGCTTTTATTGCTTCCGAAGACCAGCTTTTTACGCACCACAACGGTTTCGATTACAATGCCATTCACAAAGCTTTTCAGAAAAACCAGAAGGGCAGGAGAGTGGTAGGCGGCAGCACGATCAGTCAGCAGGTAGCTAAGAACGTGTTTTTGTGGCACGGCCGCAGTTACATCCGCAAAGTAGTAGAAGCTTATTTCACCATTCTCATCGAGCTTTTCTGGAGCAAACACCGCATCATGGAAATGTACCTGAACATTGCGGAAATGGGCAATAAAGTATTTGGAATTGAGCAGGCCGCACAAAAATATTTTAACAAACCGGCCAAAGATCTGAACGCTTACGAGGCTGCTGCTATTGCTGCCGTTTTGCCAAACCCGATCAAATTTTCGGTTACAAACCCTTCCGGATATATTGTGCGTAAAAGAGCAAAGATCCGCCGGAATATGCGAAACCTGGGCGGGAAAATGTTCATTAAACCACTGGTAGACAATGAGATTTAAAGCGATTTACTCCCTCGTGATTTTATGCTGCCTGGCGGGCTGCATGTCCACAAAATTCCGGTCCGAAAGTACCAAAACCAGAACCAAAGATGTTTTAGATCAGCAGGTAATTGCCTGGAATAAAGGTGACCTGAATGGTTATATGCAAGGTTACTGGAAATCTGATTCGCTGGAATTTATAGGTAAGAACGGCGTAACCTACGGCTGGGAAAAAACGCTGCAAAACTACCAGCGCAGCTACCCGAACGCCGAAGCGATGGGGCAGCTGGCTTTAACAATTTTACGCGTAGAAGACATTAATTCCAGCACGGCTTACGTAACCGGAAAATGGACCATAACCCGCACCGCCGGTAATCTGGAAGGTTATTTTACCTTGTTGTTCCGGAAGATCGACGAAGAATGGAAGATCGTATCTGACCATTCGAGCTAGGTCGGTTGGGTAACGCTTGGTTCTTCCTTGCCGGGTAATTCGCCTTTATCCTGCGCTTTTTCCGTCTTAATTTCCGGAATGGTTTCTGTAAAGATCAGTCCGGTTTTAGCGGCGTGTTCGGCGGCGTTAACCGTATTTTCTATCAGCAGCATTTCTACTTTTTGTTCTTTTAAACCTTCGGAAATTTTTACCACGATTTCGGAGCGTTCGGCCACTTTTACATCGCGGATATAAATAGCCAGAATGCGGCCGGGGTGTTTTTTTACTACTTCCTCATAAATGCGCGCATCTTCCTGGCCGCTATCGCCGATCAATACAAAACTTAGCTTTGGATAAGTGATCAGAATATTTTCAATCTCCCGCATTTTATGCGAAAGGTGATCGCTTTTTATGAATTTATTTTGGTCTATTCCTAAGTCGCGCAGCAAGATCGGCCCGCCCGGAATTTCATTCAGATCCAGGAAATCGCGCAGCAGATCGTAAGTATTCCAAGGGCTGCTCGACACGTAAAAGAACGGATTATTTCGTTTGCCGTTCCGGCCTAATTGCAGTGATTTATAGAATGCCGAAACTCCGGCAAAAGGCAAGCGCGTGCGGGCATTATTAAAAAAAACGTTGCGCGCCGTAGCCAGCATACTTGTAGCGCCGGTTTGAATTACCGTATCGTCTATATCGCTGATAATACCGTATTCGGCATCGGGTGGTGGTACCAGAACTTCGGCCTGCGTTTTAATTTCTCCCGAAAAAGCTACGGGTGCATTTTTCAGTTTAATTTCTACCGGGTGCCAGATATCCTGGAGTTGCAGTGGTTTTTCAGGTTTCAGGTTCAGCGTAAAATAGCCTTCTTCATCGGTTACGACTTCATGCTCCACATTATCGAAATTAATGACAAGCTGCGCATTAGGCACTTCGTCGCTGTCGAACCGTTTATACATGTTCCAGAGGTTGTCCCAGACGTTGTGATTTTCTTCGGCGCCACTTACGTTTTTATCGGCCAGTACGCGGCCGGTTACATAAAGTCTTTCCGGCGTTCCGTAGCTGCGATACGGAACGATCTGCAAAGGGGCAAACAAGCCGAAACGGTTGCGGAAATCGAAGATCAGGCCGTCGATTTTATCTTCAGCTTTATCGGTATTATTCAGAAGTAGTTTTTTGAGCTGGGAGATCATGTAGTAAATTGGTTTTTCAACATGCTCTTAAACGAAAACAGCCCGAAAGGTTTTCGGGCTGTTTAAAAAACGGTATGTTTTTGGGCTTATAAAGTCAGGTTGTTCTTCAGCGTCTGATAATCAGAAACTGAACTTTGCTGCACTGGTTTCACGCATTTATCAGCAATAGCTTTATCGGAAATTGCTTTAATACGATCTTCATCGTTCGGGTGCGTGCTCAGGAAAACCGGTGGCTTGCCGGCCTGTTGTTCATCCTGCATTTTCTTGAAGAATTCGGCTGCACCGTCGCAGGTATATGGCGTATCGCCTAAATATTCCACGGAATAAAAATCGGCTTCAGTTTCGGCGTCACGACCAAATTTCAGGGTAGCTAAACCGGCGCCAATTTCTACTAGCTGGTTCTGGTTTTCGCCTAATAAAATAGAAAGCAGCACGCTTAAACCGTATTGACGTTCCAGCGCTTTGGAAGTATGGCGGCGATCTGCGTGGGCAATTTCGTGACCTAATACACCCGCTAATTGGTCTTCGTTGTCGAGCTTTTTAATAATGCCCGTAAATACATAAATATGGCCGCCCGGCGTAGCAAAAGCATTCAGCGTGTTGTCGTCGTGAATGATCTTCACTTCATAGCCAAATTCCTGCGCGTAGCTAACCTGGTCGGAAGTAAGAATTTTATCTACAATTTTGTTGATCTGCGCATAAGCAGCCTGAACATTCGGGCGCGGATCGTTGAGTTCTAAAAGCTGGCCTTTGGAGCGGTAAATAGAATCGGTTTGTGCAGCAACCTGGTTACCTAAAGCTATGTCGTCTTCAATGGAGAAGATAAGGCGTTCGCCGTTCTTATCTTTAGCGCAGCTGCTGAGCATTAAGCCTGCAGCCATAAAAGCGGCTACATAAAAGTTAGAAGAAAATAATCGTTTCATAAAAATTTAATTTGATCTGGATTTCTGCCAGAAAGAAAATAACGTGCCAGTTTTAAATTTGCCTTTTCTGTTTCTGGTTGGAGCGTTTACGGAAATTTTGCCGCAATGATAGGTGATTTTTAAATATTGGGTTTTAATTTTTCGAAAAAATGGATCTTAATGACTTTTTCTGCCCAAAACCATAGCGTTTTTGCTGACCTAAATTTCTAAATACGTTCAGTTTAATTCCTGGCGAATACGGGCGGCATTGCTCGTAGATATTAGTAAATACACAAGTGTGATCACAAACAAAGTGCTGTAAATAATAAAGCCGGTTTCGGAAACCTGCATGCTTATGGCACCGGTGGCTTTGCTTCGGAAATAGGAAATAATATTCCAACCCAATGCCGTTGCCATTATAAATAATTGCCCCAGCAAAGCCGTAAAACCCCAGTAATGTTTGCGATTCAGGAAATGCGCCCAGGTAAAAATGCCGATACCGCCCAGAAAAAACCAGGCCGCGCTTTGTAAACTCTGCACCCAAAAACTAAAAGCTGCTGCGCCAAATAAACGCAAGGCATAAAAAATAAAACTCAGGGAAAGATACTTGGAATTCATGGCCGCAAAATTGGGAAATAAAACCGGGAAATAATAAATCAAAATGCGGTAAGGTAACCTTTGGTGCTGGCTGCGAGTTTCAGGACATAAAAACATACCGTTTCTGCATGCCTTCAAAAACCAAAACTACCGATGTGCACAATCTTTACGCCGATTCCACGCTTTCTGCCAGCGAGGCGGGATTGCGCTATATGCCCGATACCAAACCCGGCATACGCGTGGTGCAAAAAGGTAAAAAAATAACGTATCTCGATACCAAAGGCCAGCTTATAACCGACGAAAAAACGCTCCAGCGTATTCAGAAACTCGTAATTCCGCCTGTTTGGACGGATGTCTGGATCTGCCCTTCGCCCAATGGACATTTGCAGGTTACGGGCCGCGATGCCAAGGGCCGCAAGCAATATATTTACCATCCGCTATGGCAGCATTCGCGCAACCAAACAAAGTTTGGCCGCATGATCGCGTTTGGAAACCAATTGCCGGAGATCCGGAAAAAAATAGATGCCGATCTTCGTTCGCACGGTTTGAACCACCGCAAAATTATGGCTATTGCCCTGAATTTAATGGATCAATCACTTATTCGGATCGGGAATAAATATTATGCGAAATCGAATAAAAGTTACGGCCTTACCACCTTGCGCGACAAGCATGTGCAGATAAATGGACAAGAAATAAAGTTTGAATTTGTAGGCAAAAAGGGAGTAACGCACAGCATTACAATTAAAGACAAACGGCTGGCGCAACTCGTAAAAAAATGCCGCGATATTCCGGGGCAGGATCTTTTTCAGTATTACGATGAAAATGGTCAGCGGCAAACGTTAGAATCCGGCGATCTGAATGTTTACTTGAAGGAAATTACGCAAACCGAATTCTCTGCCAAAGATTTCCGGACCTGGGGTGGAACCGTGCGCATGGTGGCCTGTCTGGAAAACCTGTTGCACGAACATCCGGAACTGGAAAAAGAAAAAACCGTGAAAGAAGCGTTTAAACGTGTAGCCAAAGACCTGGGAAATACGCCAAGCGTTTGCAGCAAATATTACGTGCACCCGCAGGTTGTAGATCTTTTTAAAGAAGATAAACTAATGACCTACCTGAAAAAGCACGATGCCGGAAAAGGCGATAAATACTTGAGCGGCACCGAAAAATTAGTTTTAAAACTTTTAAAAGCAATGGAGAAAGGGTAATATTAATGTGCTAATTGTTTAATGTGCTGATGTGTTAATTGTTTGACTGACTGTTTTTCGTGTTCAAAAGCTATCATTTTTACTTTTAGAATTTATTAAAAAAAATGCTTTAATCTGATGAACAAACGTCCTTGCTCAGTAAACCATCAGCACATTAAAAAAATAGCATATTAGCAAATTATAATCCTTCACGGTCGAAGGCGTGGACGGCTACGTTTCGGCTCAGGCGCTTTTTGGTTTCGCGGGTTTTCTCCATTACAATACCGCGCTTGGTATCGTACACTTTTATCGATTTTCCCAAGCCTTTTACTTTCGATTCATCTTCGAGTTCGTCTTCTCCTTCGCCGCCATACACCGCTATTGCAATTGCATTTTTTGCTTCACCAGAAAACTCGAATGAATCTTCGCCTCCCAAACCATGTAAGATTATTTTCTTCGTATCTGTGGGTTTAAAAATCCGGGCATAGATCCTGCGGTTAGAATTCTTTTCATCGCGGAAAACTTCAACTGATGTTTCGCCGGAAGGTAAACGTTTCACCACAAATTTTTCTTCTTCATCGGAGCCGGCAACGGTAACTTCTTTGGCCAGAATTTTATAGATCTTCAGGGCTGCTTCGGGAAGTTTATCGCGGCGGCTTTTCAGTTTGGCAATCGTTTCTGCTCCTTGTTTCTCGTAGATCGGTTTCGGGAAATTGGCTACCGCTTTTTCAATTACAGCATCGGTTAAAGCCGCTTTCATTGTTTCTGCATGTTGCAGCCATTCTTCGCGGGTAACTTCGTTCAGCGCACGTTCATCTATAAAGTGGGCGTTAAAAAGCCACCCAGACAAATTGCCGTAATGGTGATGGAAGGTCTGAAATTTTTTAAGTACCGGTGCTTTGCTGGCCAGCCAGGTAATAATGCCATCATTAAAACGGTAAAAAGCCTGGTCGCGGTCTTTAGGAATTGGTTTATAGAGGTTTTCGGATCCATTTTCATAAACGGCCCATTGCCATTGGCCTTCGTGCCGGTCCCAGTCACCGATCAGGACATCGAATAACCGCGAACGGGCAAATAATTGCTGATCGATCTGGTGGTTGTTTTTCTTGAAACGGTTTTCCAAAAGGTCTTCACTATCTACCAGATCGCTGGAATTGCCAAAAGCCGGAATAATATTTTCTGCACCATCGTATTTCTCTTCCAGCATCATGACTTTGCCCAGAATGCGCGGGCCAAATTTTCCAAAACTGCTGTCGTTTTCGGCTACATAAAAAATTTCCGGATTGGTATGAAACACGCCGGCAGCTTCAGAAAGTGTTGGTAAAACCACAGAAGCAAAAGGGTTAGCGGCTGAAGTCTGGTCGCGGAGCACATTTACAATAAACGTTCCGCGCAGGCTTTTAGGCAGGGTTTTCTGCGGATCTTTATCGAGTGATCGGAGTACAAAAATGCGTTCGTTCTTGTCTTTCAGGGTTAAACTGGTAGTCTGAAATCCGCCGCCTAAAGAAACCGGTTTTAAGCCGCCTTTTTCTTCTGCCATTCGATAAACCGGCAGTTTTACGGGAGTAGCCCAGAGTTCGCGGTAATGTTTGCCAAAAAACAGATTCTGAAAAAATCCTTTTTTATAATGACGGCCAACGGTAACTATAACGCTATCGGGTGTATTGCCGGCAGCAATGGCCGCTTTCTGTGCCGGATCCGTCAGGGCAGATTGCTGATAAAAATTTTTACGGGCGCAGCTAAAACAGAAAAGGAGGGAAAGCAGGAAAAACGCTAGGGATTTGGGCATTAAAAGTCCGGAGTTGTTTTTATTCCCTAAACGGAATTCCTCAGGAAAGTTTTAGTTAAAGTGTGATTTTTTTTAAGGATTGAATGACAGTGAGAGAATGACTGAGTGAGAGAATGTTGAAGTTTTAAAATCAGAAACGGTAGCTTTTTTGATATATAAACTCATGCTCTCCATTTCATTTTTGCGAATGCATATTATTTAAAACTAAACATTCAATCACTCAGTCATTCTCTCACTCATTCATTTAATCATTCCAACATTCAATCATTAACTCAACCCTTCAATCTCACCGTCTTGCAGGAAAATGCGTTCGGCTTGCGGCGATTTTGGCAGGCCTGGCATACGCATCATTTCACCGGCAACGGCCACAATAAAACCCGCACCGGAGTTAATGATCAAGTCAGCAATTTTAAATTCGAAATCGCGTGCTACGCCTAAATGAGCCGGATTATCGGAGAAGGAATACTGGGTTTTGGCAATGCAGATGGGAAGATTATTCAGGCCAAGCCGGTCGATACGTTTCAGCATTAAAGCTGCTTTCGGGCTGAAAGAAATGAATTTGCCGCCGTACACGTTCACAACCACTTTGCGGATCTTGTCTTCAATGCTGTCTTCCAGATCGTAGGCAAATTTTACATTTTGGGAAGGCAGTTTTTCGATCGTTTTTAATACCGTTTCGGCCAGTTCGATTGCTCCTTTTCCGCCTTGGGTAAAGCCATTATTCAGGGCAAAAGCAGCACCGTGATTGTCGCACCATTTCCGCACCAATTCTATTTCTGCTTCCGTATCGAAATGATATTGGTTGAACGCGATAATTACCGATTGTCCGAACTGCTGCAGGTTTTTCAAATGCACGCCCACGTTCAACAAACCGGTTTTCAGGCCTTCTTCGTTTGGTTTCGAAATATCGGCTACCGCTACACCGCCGTGCAGTTTTAGCGCCTGGGAAGTTACAACCAGCACACTCGCTTTCGGATTCAGGTTGGCTAAACGGCATTTAATATCGAAGAATTTTTCTGCTCCCAGATCAGCCCCGAAACCAGCTTCTGTAATCACATATTCGCCGGTACTCATAGCCATGCGGGTTGCCATTAAAGAGTTACAACCGTGCGCAATATTAGCAAAAGGCCCGCCGTGCACAAACGCTGCGCCACCTTCCATGGTCTGTACTAAATTCGGGTTAAGCGCATCTTTCAGTAATACCGTAATCGCGCCGCCAACACCCAGATCACGCACGTAAAAAGGTTCGTTTTCTACCGTGTAGCCAAGTAAAATATTGTTGATGCGGTTCTCCAGATCTTCCAGGTCTTTGGCCAGGCACAAAATAGCCATGATCTCCGAAGCAGCCGTAATATCAAAGCCGGTTTCCGCAGGAATTCCGTTGGCCGAACCACCCAAACCTGAAACCATCTGGCGCAGGCTGCGGTCGTTCACATCCAGCACTCTTTTCCAGATCACTTGCTTTAATTGGGGTTTATCGGTGCTGCGGTTCTGGTAAATGTAATTATCGAGCAGGGCCGCCAGCATGTTGTTGGCAGAAGTAATAGCGTGAAAATCGCCGGTAAAATGCAGGTTAATTTCTTCCATTGGCAGAACCTGCGAATATCCGCCACCGGTTGCGCCACCTTTCATGCCAAAACATGGTCCTAATGATGGTTCACGTAAAGCCAATACCGCTTTTTTACCCAGCATTTCTAAGCCTTGAGCCAGACTGATGGAAGTAGTAGTTTTACCGATGCCCGCTTTGGTTGGCGTAATTGCCGTTACTAGGATCAGGTTGCTTTGCTGAATTTTTTCTTCCGAGATCAGCTCGTAATTTACTTTGGCTTTGTACTTGCCGTATGGGATCAGGTCGTCAGCGTTTAACTGCAACTTTTCTGCAATTTGCGTTATTGTTTGCAGCTTGGTTTCGCGGGCCAGTTCTATATCAGATTTCATAATTTCAGGTTTGAGAAGAAAGAGGTTTGATGCAGGAATTTACGTTTGCGTTGCAGCGTGAAATTAGGCAAAATGCACTAAAAAACGCTAGGTTTTTCGGGTTAAAAACTCGCAGGCTGCAAAAAAAGATGAGAATAAAAGCTGTTAATAGTTGTTTGGTTTGAAAGATGTTCTCTTTTGAAAAAGCATTATTTAGCGTTGTTTTGCTGTGTTCTTCAAAATATGCTGAAAAAACAATATTCTAAGCCAAACTTTTGATTTCAATTGCGTAAAAACACAATTAAAAGAAAAAACCGCCGCACGCTTTTGAAAAAATACATATTTACCTGTTTCCTGACTTTTATAAGCCTTTTCCCTACCGTTTTTGCTTCGCCGCCCGATACGGTAGTTGTTGCGGGTAAGCAATACGACCGCGGCTTTTTTCACCGGCTGTTTTGGGGAACGCATTACCGCAATGTTTGGGCAGAACCAATCCGCGTACCTTTCCTGGATCTTACAACCGAAGCCGGAGGCCTGAAGCCAACAGAAAAAGGCGGCTCATACCAAACCAAAAACCTGCGTCTTTTAGATTCTAGCGGTCGTGAATACGTGATCCGTTCCGTAAATAAAGATGCCAGCCAAACTCTTTCACCGCAAAAACGCAAATCTATAATAGGGCGCACGATCCGCGATCAGACCAGTGTGATCCATCCGTACGGCGCCATGATCATTCCGTCGATGGCTGAAGCGGCAGGTGTTTTTCATGCAAATCCAAAGTATTTTGTGGTGGCAGATCAGCAGGCTTTGGGTGAATTCCGGAGTGAGTTTGCAAACATGCTCGTGATGCTTGAAGAAAGGCCGGAAGGCAACTGGGAAACAAACCCTGATTTCGGGAGTTCCAAGGAAATTGAAAGTTCAAAAAGGGCCTTTACTAAATTGATCGACAATAATAAAAATAAAGTAGATGCGCGCAGATTTCTACGGTCACGCTTGTTCGATATGTTTCTTGGCGACTGGAGTCGGCGCGAAGATCAGTGGCGCTGGGCAACGTATAAAATGCCGAATGGCGGTACGTATTTCAAACCCATTCCGCGCGACCGTGACCATGCCTTTTTTAAATTCAACGATGGTATTATTACGTGGTTAGCCAGTCTGTATGCAACCCATTTGCAAACATTCGGGCCAAAGATCAAAAATCTGAAAGGCCTCAACAAAACTGGTGCGCCCATGGATCGTTCACTATTAGTTTTCCTGAAAAAAGAAGACTTTAAGCAGATCGGCGACAGTTTGAAAATGCAGCTGACCGATGAGATAATCGAAAATGCGGTGCGTACCTGGCCGGAAAATATTTATAAGCTCACTGGAAAGGAATTCGAAAAGAACCTGAAAAAGCGCCGCGACCAGTTACCGGAAATAGCTGAAAAATATTACAGCATCCTTGCTAAAAATGTTGAAATTCCTGGTTCGGATAAAGAAGATATTTTCCGGATTACGGGCTCCGAAAAAAGCCTGTTAGTAGAAGTGCTGAAACCCGGGAAAAAAGACCAGCCAGATTCCTTAATTGCCAGCCGCACGTTTTACCCTTCCGAAACGAAGAGTTTGAAAATTTATGGTTTGGGTGAAGAAGATGTTTTCGAAATTCGGGGCAATGGCAACCCATTAAAAAAACTGATCATCTACGACGGCGAAGATGAAGATGAAATTAAATTTGACGCCAAGAAGGACAAACCAATAGAGATCCTTGATTCCGGCGACGGCAACAAAATTCCGGATACTAAAAAACTTACCATAAAAAAATACCAGCCCAAAGCCAATGAATTCAGCGGAAAAGGCTGGCTTTTAAGGCACCGGCTGGATTGATTTTGTAATGGTTGAATTTTTGATTGAGAGAACGTTTGAATGAGAGAATTAGCAAATGTGCGGTTGAAGATTCGATTAAAAACGGTAGGGATTTGCTGTGAAAAACTGGAGGAATTGTAATCGATTTAGGTATTCAGAAAACGTAGAGACAAGTCATTGCCTTGTCTCTACACATTTTACCTGATCAAATTTCAAATTTAACCATTAGAAAATAATCACCTTATCGTTATTCTTGGTGCGTAAATGCTGGCGGATTATCTGCTGAATATCTTTGTTATCGTTATAACGTTTAATGCCGTTTTTGAAATCTTCAAGATTGCTGGCCGAGAATGTACTATCTACAAAACCAAAGCCTAAATAACGGCCATTCTCCACCACAATAATCGATTTTTCACCTTCTTCACGGCCTTTTCCAATGATCACAAAATTCTCATGCTCATACGAAAAAGCTTCAATGGCTTTATCTACTCGTTTGTTATAGACTTCCGGACTTTCCTTGCCAATACAGGCCCCTTTGCACTGATGCACCTGAAAATCGAAGCAGGAACCAGCCGATTTATACAGATCACAAAGTTTCTGGCAAAGCTGGTATTTCCCGACAACGTGGTACAGAAAACCTTTGGCTTTGTAATGATTGCTCAGCGCGATCAGCGGAATTTTATCATCGTTAATACGGCCGTAGCTTAAGTGTTTGTATCCGTTTTTATCGGTATCTACAAAAATACCCGTATTGAAAACGCTGCGCCTTTGCTGCCGGTTGTAATACGGTTTCATCCGCTTGATTTCATCCGATTCGAACAGCAAAGCCACCAGTTCATTGCCCATTAATTCATAAGAAATATCAGCGATCTGGTTTTTAAATTCGATGGATTTTTTGCTTTTATAATCGATGTTGAAGTGCTGGATAATGCGCTTGCGGATATTGATGCTTTTGCCCACGTAAATTACTTCGCCTTTCTCATCGTGGAAATAATATACTCCCGGTTTATCAGGCAGCGCATCTACTTGCTCTTTTTTAATGGCCGGCGGCAGTAAAGAAGTTTTAACTTCATTCTTTAACGCTTTCTGACTTTCCGTAACCACGTCTTCGCTACCCGAAACGGCTTTCTCGTTCAGCTTTATCAGTTTATCGAAAAGTTTGGCCGTAGCTTCTGCATCGCCGATGGCGCGGTGGCGTAATTCCAGTGGAATGTTAATGCTCTTGCAAAGTTTCCCCAAAGAATAAGAAGGCAAACCAGGAATCAGACTGCGGCTCAAACGTACAGTACAAAGCGTTTTCCGTTGGTACGTATAACCCAGATCGGCAAATTCTTTCTTAACAAAGCTGTAATCGAAACGAACGTTGTGGGCTACAAAAATTTTGCCTTCGGTAAACTGCACAATTTCCTTCGCCACTTCGTGAAATTTAGGCGCATCTTTCACCATCTCATCAGTAATGCCGGTGAGGTTGGAAATAAAATAGGGGATAGGGCGCTGCGGATTTACGAGCGTATGAAACTTATCGGTGATCTGCTGGCCATCGTGAATAAAAATGGCGATTTCCGTAATACGGTCCTGGGCCGGCTGGCCGCCCGTAGTTTCAATATCGATTATGGCGTACAAAGGAAGTTCAGTGCGTTTCAAGGCAAATATAACTAAAAATATTAGCTAAAAAGTTAGCAATGCTGCTTTGAAACAGAATTTGATTTTGAAAAGTGCCTTTTTGCTAAAGAAAGGATTTTTTGCGTGAAAAACGCTACCGTTTTTGGAAAGAAAAGTCGTAAAAACGCTATGGTTTTGGCTTGAAAAAGTCGCAAAGACCGAAAAACCTCACAGGTCTCAAAGTCCTGTGAGGTTTGACTTCACAAAAGTCCTGTGAAGTTTGACTTCACAAAAAAGCAGCCCGGTTTTCCAGGCTGCTTTTCTTTTATACATTTCAGATCAAAACCTAAATTACGGTGTTTTTCAGCGAAGAAATAGCGGTTTTGGTTGCTTCAATTTCGTCGTGTTGTTTCTGAATTACGCTTTTCACGTTCATCGGAATTTCTGAACTGCTCATTACGCTTTCGTAAGCTTTCAAAGCAGCGGCATCACCGTTTTCGCATTCATCCAGAATTGCTTTATTATCGTGACCGGTAATGGTAGATTTTATGTTGATCCAGCCCCGGTGCACAGCGCCGGCTGCTTCCATAGCCATGCCGCTCACCGACGAGGTTTCTTCCGGCGCACCACCGATCTGTTTCATGCAGCTTTCCAGTTCGCTCCGGAAATCGGCACGTTGCTGGGCAAAACGGGTAAGCTCCGTTTTCAGTTGTGGATTATCTACGCTTTCAGCGGCAGTTTTAAAGCCTTTTTCGCCGTCGCGGCAAGTTTCTACCAGACTATTTATTGCTTTCAGAGCATCATTATTTTGCATTTCCATAGTTATGAGCGTTTAAGTTTTACAAATAAACATGAAGCAATATTGCAGCTTCATAAGCCTAACTATACTCCGAAAATTACCGATTGGTTACGAATGAAATTGTTGAATGATTGAATGAGTGAATTATTAAATGTGAGAATTAGATAATTTAAAAATTCAGGTATTCTTTAATTAATCATTCTCACATTCAATAAATCTCTCATTCTTCATAAAAAAACGTTATGCTTTTTTCCCAAAAAACTGTTTGATCTTGTTGGTTAAATTATCGAACAAGCCGGGTTTGTCATCCACATCGGTAATGTCGCCGAGCAGAAAACCGAAAGGCTCGGTTGGAGAGTATGCATCAAAAAGCACTTTTATAATAGCAATGAGCGGAATAGACAAGATCATACCTACTGCCCCCCAGATCTCACCGCCAATAATTAAAGCTACAATAGCCGCAAACGGATTGATCGAAACTTTGGAACCGGTAATGTAAGGCGTAATAAAATTACCTTCCAGAAACTGAACAAAAGCAAAAATACCCACCACGATCAGGGCATCTACTACCGAACCGGTTTCTACGAGCGTAAACAAAGCAGGCAAAGTTGCCCCGATCAGGATGCCGATGTAAGGAATAATGGTAAGTATGGCTGCAAAAACCCCGAAGAAAACGGCATATTTTACACCCATGATCAAGAGTCCCAGCGAGTTCAGCAACGATACAATGATAATAACCGTGATCAGTCCGGAAATATAACTAGCCACCACGCCTTGTATGCTGCCAACCGTTTTCATTACGTGCGTGCGGTTATTGGGAGAAATAAATTTGAACATGAACTGCCGCATGTGGTTCCGGTAATACAACATACAGAAAATGTAGATCGGAATTAAACCAAAAACCGAAAGGGCACCCGTGGTAAGCGAAATAGTATTGCCAATAATTTTGGTGCCTTGTTCCTGCAAACTTCCCAAGCTGCTTTTTATCAGGTCGGCATTATTCCTCGGTTGTATGCCAAATTTTTTCTGTAAGAAGAGCTGAATTTTCATGAGTAGTTCGCTCATTTTACCTGTTATGTTGCTCAATTCATCAGAAAAACTTAATAATTGCGCAGATAAAAACCAGATCAAACCGCTTAAAACCACAATAATGGCAATAATGCAGAATAAAATAGCCAGCGGCCGCGGTACTTTCAGGTTTTCCAGGCTCCGGCAAAGGGGTAAAAGCAGGAAAGTAAGCAATGCCGAAAAAAGAATAGGGACCAAAACAGGTTTAAAAAGCTGCAGAAACCAGATGGTTAATGCTAAACCTATTAGTAAAAACACGTATTTTAAGTAACCGGGTAATTGTAATTTCATTTATTTTGAAGCTGATTTTTGCTTAACGTACTTTTTAAAAAAATGGCTGAAATCATAAAAAACGCTATGGTTTCAACTTTCAAAACTAAGATTAATAATCTGGTAATTCAGCATAATTAATAGGTTTTTTCTGAACTTTGAAATTAATTATGCAGTTATGTTTGAACCCACGATTCAGGTAGATTCTGGTTGCATCCGGTGCCGGTTTCGATGGTTTGTGAATTTCATATTTCTGAATGTTTGCCAAAAATATTAGCTTTTAATAAGTGCGAATGTCCTGAAATTTTCTTTATTTTACATCTTAGTTCTTATCAAAAATACGCTTTAAATGGCAGAAGTTAATTACAACGAAGATTCCATACGGTCCCTGGACTGGCGCGAACACATTCGCCTCCGTCCGGGTATGTACATCGGTAAGCTCGGCGACGGGTCCTCGACCGACGATGGTATCTATATTCTGGTGAAAGAGATCATCGATAACTCGATCGATGAATACGTAATGGGTAACGGAAAGACCATTGAAATTAAAGTTTCCGATCATAAAGTTGTGGTACGCGATTATGGCCGCGGCATTCCGCTGGGCAAGGTGATCGATTGCGTTTCCAAAATAAATACCGGCGGTAAATACGATTCCAAAGCCTTCCAGAAATCGGTTGGTTTGAACGGGGTTGGTACGAAAGCGGCTAACGCTTTATCGAGCTATTTCAAAGTACAATCGGTGCGCGAAGGCCAGATGAAAACTGCCGAATTTGAGCAAGGCGTTTTAACTATTGATTCTCCTATTGTAGAAACGTCGCAGCGCAACGGTACATTAGTAACCTTCGTGCCCGACGATACTATTTTCCGCAACTACCATTTCATTCCGGAATACCTGGAAAACCAGATCTGGAATTACGTATATCTGAACGCCGGATTAACCATTCATTTCAACGGCCAGAAATACTATTCCGAAAACGGTTTAAAAGACCTGTTAGCCCGCAAAATAGACGAAGAAAGCCAGCGCTACCCGATCGTTCATTTAAAAGGCGACGATATAGAAGTAGCTTTAACCCACGGCAACGAATACGGCGAAGAATATTATTCCTTCGTGAACGGTCAGTATACCACGCAGGGCGGTACGCATTTAGCGGCTTTCCGGGAAGCGGTGGTAAAAACGGTGCGCGAATTCTATAAAAAAGACTACGATGCTTCCGATATCCGGGCTTCCATTGTAGGCGCTATTTCGGTGCGTGTGCAGGAACCGGTTTTTGAAAGCCAGACTAAAACCAAATTAGGTTCGCAGAATGTTGGTCCGGATGGTCCGACGGTGCGGAACTTCGTGGTCGATTTTCTGAAGGAACATTTAGACAATTACCTGCACAAAAATCCGCAGACCGCCGATGCCCTGAAACGCAGAATCGAGCAAAGCGAGCGCGAACGAAAAGATATGGCCGGCATTAAAAAACTGGCAAACCAGCGCGCGAAAAAAGCAAACCTGCACAACAAAAAACTCCGCGATTGCCGCCTGCATTTCGACGTCGATAAATCGGAAAAAGCGCTGCTCACAACTTTGTTTATTACCGAGGGTGATTCAGCTTCGGGTTCGATTACCAAATCCAGAAACGTCGAAACGGAAGCGGTATTTAGCTTGCGCGGTAAACCGCTGAACTGCTTTGGTTTGAAGAAAAAAGTGGTTTACGAAAACGAAGAATTCAACCTGCTGCAACACGCCCTGAACATTGAAGAAAGCATTGAAGATCTGCGTTACAACCGCGTGGTAATCGCCACCGATGCCGACGTGGACGGCATGCACATTCGCTTGTTGCTGCTTACATTCTTCCTGCAATTCTTCCCCGATCTGGTAAAGAACGGCCACGTGTTCATTCTGGAAACGCCGTTGTTCCGGGTTAGAAACAAGAAAGAAACTATTTACTGCTATAACGAATCCGAAAAACAAGCCGCGATCAAAAAACTGGGCAAAAATCCGGAGATCACGCGCTTCAAAGGTCTGGGTGAAATTTCGCCGGACGAGTTTGGTAAGTTCATTGGCGACAACATTCGTCTGGAGCCGGTAATTCTGCGCAACGAAACCAGCATACAGAAGATCCTGACCTATTACATGGGCAAGAATACGCCGGAACGCCAGCAGTTTATTATTGAGAATTTAAAGATAGAAAAAGACCTCGTAGAGGACGTAGAAGAAGTAGAAGTTTATGCTTAACGATAACGAACTGGAAAACGAAGAATCCAACATTGAAAGTTTTGAGGCGGAAGAAGTTATTCACGACGTAATTCCGGTTTCGGGCTTATACGAAACCTGGTTTCTGGATTATGCCTCTTACGTAATTCTGGAGCGCGCCGTACCAGCCATTGAAGATGGTTTGAAACCGGTACAGCGCCGTATTCTGCACGCCATGCGCGTAATAGATGATGGTCGCTTTAACAAAGTGGCAAACGTGATCGGGCAGACCATGCAGTACCACCCGCACGGCGATGCTTCCATTGGCGACGCCATCGTAAACCTAGGACAGAAAGACCTGCTAATAGAAACCCAGGGAAACTGGGGCGACGTACGCACCGGCGACTCTGCTGCGGCGCCGCGTTACATTGAAGCGCGCCTTTCCAAATTTGCCTTAGATGTAGCTTTCAATAACGATACTACCATCTGGCAGGCATCTTACGACGGCCGGAAAAACGAACCGGTAACTTTGCCGGTAAAATTCCCGCTGCTGTTGGCGCAGGGCGTGGAAGGTATTGCGGTTGGCTTGAGTACTAAAATTATGCCGCACAATTTCAAGGAGCTGATCAAAGGTTCGATTGAAATTCTGAAAGGCCGCAGGACGCAAATCGTGCCTGATTTCCCGACGGGCGGTCTGATCGATGTAAGCAATTACAACGGCGGTCTGCGCGGTTCCCGGATTCGCGTGCGCGCTACCATCGAGAAAGTAGATAAAACCCTGCTGATCATCCGCGACGTGCCTTATGGTTCTACGACTACCGGTCTAATGGATTCGATCGTGAAAGCGAACGAAAACAACAAGATCAAGATTAAGAAGGTGGTTGATAATACTGCGAAAGACGTGGAGATCCAGGTGCATTTGCCGGCCGGCGTTTCTCCGGATTTGACTATCGATGCACTGTATGCTTTCACGGATTGTGAGGTTTCTATTTCGCCTAATACCTGCGTGATCATCGATGACAAGCCGCATTTTATGAATGTGGATGATGTGCTGCGGATTTCTACTTTCAAAACGCAGGAATTACTACGCCAGGAACTGGAGATCCGCAAAGCCGAGCTTGACGAAAAATGGCACATGTCTTCGCTGGAAAAGATATTCATTGAGAACCGGATTTACCGCGACATTGAAGAAGCTACCACCTGGGAAGAAGTGATAGCCCGGATCGACAAAGGTCTGGAGCCGTTCAAGAAAAACCTGCGCCGCGAAGTAACCCAGGATGATATTGTACGCCTGACCGAAATACGCATTAAACGCATTTCGAAATACGATGCTTTTAAGGCTGAAGAATTCATTAAGAACCTGGAAGCGGAAATGGCGGAAGTGGCAGATAATTTAGCCAACCTGACCCGCTATGCGATTGCTTACTTCGAAAACTTACTGAAGAAATACGGCGCCGGCCGCGATCGCAAAACGCAGATTAGAACGTTTGATGTGGTTTCTGCACAGAAAGTTGCCATTGCCAACCAGAAACTGTACGTGAACCGGAAAGACGGTTTCGTGGGTTACGGTCTGAAGAAAGACGAATTCGTGTGTGATTGCTCCGACATGGACGATATCATTGCGTTCACCAAAGAAGGTAAATTCCAGGTAAGCAAGATCTCCGATAAAGTATTCATGGGCAAGGATTTGATCTACGTGGGCGTTTACAACAAAAACGACGAACACATGGTTTACAACATGATCTATGCCGACGGCAAATCGGGGTTGAGCATGGCCAAGCGTTTTAACGTAACCGGCATTACCCGCGATAAAGAATATGAACTAACCAAGGGCAATAAAGGCTCCAAAGTGCTTTACTTTACGGCAAATCCAAACTCGGAATCGGAGGTGGTAACGGTAACATTAACGCCAACCGCCCCGGCGCGAAACAAGGTTTTCGATTTTGATTTTGCGGAACTGCTGATCAAAGGAAAAGGCTCACAGGGAAATATCGTAACCAAGTATCCGGTGAAGAAGATTGTACAGAAGTCTTTGGGCGAAAGTACCTTGGGTGGTCGCGAGATTTACTACGATGAAGTAATTGGTCGATTAAATACTGAAAGCCGCGGCCGTTATTTAGGTTCATTCAACACCGATGATACGATCCTGGTGATCTTCAAAGATGGTTCTTACGAGCTTACTTCGTTTGATATTACGAACCATTACGACGTGGCCAACATTGAAATTCTGCAGAAGTTCGATCCGGAACGCGTTATTTCGGTGGTGCATATGGATGGCGAAAGCAAGATCTACTATGTGAAACGCTTCAAGATCGAAACCAATACGGTGGGCAAACGCTTCAGTTTTATAAATGAAAGCAAAGGCTCGAAAATGGTAGCTGTTTCTACGCACGAAGCGCCGCAGGTGGAAATTAAAATGCAGCGCGAGAAGAAAGGTGAGAAGGAAACAGAAAGCATTTTACTAAGTGCGTTCATCGATGTAAAAGGCTGGAAAGCAACTGGTAATAAATTAAATTATTACAAGGTTTCGGAAGTGAATGTACTTACGCCGGAACCGGTAGAGGAAGAACCAAAACCGGGGTCTAAAGCTGGTAAATTAACCAGGGCACCAAAATCTTTAGAAGTTAAATTGCCTTCAGAAAGTATTAGTAAAACTGGACAAAAAGAAGAAAATTTAGATTTCGAACTGAATGAAAATGAAGGCGTAAAATCTGAAATAAAGGAGGATAGCAAACCTAAAAAGAAACAGTTGCACCTCTTCTGAGAATGGCAACCTTTTTGCAGTAAAAGAAGTACCGTTTTCATGTTTATTGTTTAAACACAAATTTTAAACAGCCATGCGTGTACGATTATCTGCTCTGCTATTTATAATTTTTTGCTGGACTTCGGCCGGGCTTCAGGCTCGTGCCGCAGTTTCCAGTGTAGAAATTATGCTTCAGGAAGCCAACAATTACTATACTAATGCCAAAGATAACCTGGCCCTCCGGAAATTTGAAGAAGTGCTGCAGGTAGAACCTGATTGCTATGAAGCCCTCTGGAAAGCGAGTTTATTGAATTCGCGGATCGGTAACCGGTATTCTGACCAGGTAAGCAAACTAAATTATTTCGAGAATGCCTGGCGTTATGCTGATGCCGCATTGTGTGCTAAACCCGGCGATGCCGAAGGGAATTATGTAATGGCACTGGCCGTTTATAATAAGTCGCTCGTTTTAGGACTTAAAGAAAGAATGCAGCGCACCAAAGTAATTAAATTTTACCTCGACGAAGCTTTGTGTGCTGATCCTGAGTATGCCGATGCGTGGCAACTGATGGGGCGCTGGCATTTTAAAAACGCGAACTTAAGCTTACCGGAAAGATCTGCTCTTAATTTGTTTTTTGGAGGAGCACCGCTGGAAGCCTCGAACGAAGCCGCTGCGGAAGCTCTGCAAAATGCCATCAAATTCAATCCGAATAATATTTCTTATTACTACGATCTGGCAATAGTTTATAAAGAACTCGAAAAAACTGATCTGACTATTGTAACGCTTCAGGAAGCCATTGATCTGAAATTGCTGACTTCGGAAGAGTTGGAAATTAACCGGCGTTGTAAAAACATGCTGAACCAAATGATAAAAGCCTGAACTTAAGTTCGGGCTTTACTTTTTTACCTCTAAACCGTACCGTTTTTCTACTTAATTTGATAGCATGTTTTAGCTAAAGGCAATGCGCTTTATTTTACTTTTCAATAGAAAAACTATAGCGTTTTGCATTTCCTTTTAGCTCAGATTTTTCAGTGAAAATTCATAGCGTTTTGCGCTTTATTATTCTGACTTTTTAGGCTGAAAACCATAGCGTTTTTACTGTATTTATTTAGCCGTAGCAAGCCATAATTGCCTGTACATATTTTGAATTCCGGGTCATGCGGAATGGAAGATCCTGGCTAATGTGATTGTAGCTTTTGGTATAGTCAGCCGGATATTTCAGTTCCAGAATAATGGTATGATCTCTGTAAGGCTGAATGTTGAAATTGAGGTTTTTATCTACGGGGTAAAAGGCTTGCTGCCGGTCTACGGTTATGCGCACTTTTTTATCGAAAGAAAGGAAATAGGAGCGAAGATAACGTACCATTACCGTTGGCTCAATATTGTTCGAAGCCAGCCATAAATGTTGCTTCATATACAATTCATAAGAGAAATCGCCGCCGGGTTTAAACGAAGGTAGTTCTGAATAACGCTTGTAACCAACCTGGTTTTCCTTAATCTTTATTTCCAGAGTTGGATCGTGAATATGGTCAAGTTGTGGGCCGTACCACCTGATGCGCTGCTTCACCCGATCAGACAAACCTGCAACATTATCGTTGTAATAATCCAGTTCCTGTGTATCGAGGTAAATGCTGTTGATGTACCGGTCTGGAAACGCTTTGCGAAACGACAAACGGTGCTGCGACAATATTAACAGCACTTCCTCAAATGTTACATTCTCAGCCCGGAATTTTCGCTCGAAACGCAGCATTTTTTAAGGATTAATTTTTAATGACTAATGATTAATGATTAATGATTAATGGATAATGATATAAGTTTAATGTTTAATAAAGAAGGAGAAAGACTGTTTATGATATTACATTTTGAAAACGGTAGTCTTTTAGGTCTGAAAACTGACACTTTCTCCTTCCTGTTTTTTTTTAAATTTCTAATCCGGTTAAATTAAATCTCCCAGAATAATTAATCATTAATTAAAACACTAGGTTTCGTTGTTCAATAAAGGAGAATTCAATGTCGTTGGAAAAGGCGGCGAGCGCATCCTGGGCTTGGATCACGAGGTCCATATTTGTGGTTGAGATCTGGTACGAAAGCGTGATCATGTTGCCGGAATTATCCATGCGTTTAAGCAGAATGCTTTTAAAATGCTGCTTCAGAATTTCGTGAATCGGATCTACTTGCGAACGTTGGCACAGAATGTTTATGAACATGTGTTCGGAAGTGCTGAAGGCTTCTTTTTTACTCAGTAAAGCTTGGCCGAAAAGTAGTATTAAAATAACCGTTACAGCAATGAGCGTTACAAAAACCTGGTTGGCTCCCATGGCTAAACCGATACCAATGTTCAGGAATAAATAACCAAGTTCTTCGGGCTCTTTAATGGCCGTGCGGAAGCGGATAATAGATAATGCGCCTACCAGACCGAGCGAAAGTGCCACCGATGCTTTTACAATATAAATGATCAGCATGGTGGTAAGCGAAAGCAACAGGAAATTCTGTGCGTATTTTTTCCGGTTGGAAATAGAAGTACCGAACTTAACGTAAAATTGTCCGATCCCGTAGGAAATAATTGCCGTAATAACCAGGTTCAGGAGAAATTGTTCGTGGCTTTGATATTTGATATCTTTAAAAAAATCAAGATCCATGGAGCGGCACCTTTTTTGCTGTTTTTCTGCACTAACGCATATTCCGTTCCGAAGTTATTTCAAACGATTCTGAATGGATGTTATACATCGGAAAATTCCTTATATTTACAAAAGCCGAATTGAACCTGAAGTTCACCTAAAAAGGTACTGCCTTGAAACGAAAACTACTTTTTTTCTTACTTTTCTTTGTAACCGGAAGCGCTTTGCTGGCGCAGGAAAAAGTATTTAACGGCCGCGTGATCGATGCTCAAACCGGTGAGCCATTGCCATTTGTGAGCGTATATTTTAAAAACTCCGATTTCGGCACCACTACCAATTTCGATGGAAATTATAGTTTTAAAGCTGTTCCGAATTCCGATTCCCTCACGGTTTCTTACGTGGGTTATATTACCCGCTCCAAAGCGATTACGAATGAAAAAGTACAAACCATAAATTTTCAGCTTCAGGATAATTCTACCAGTTTGGCGGAGGTATTGATCAGGCCAACCGAAAATCCGGCGTTTAAAATTCTGCGGCAGGTAGTGGCGCATAAAGCGCTTAACAATAAAGAAAAGCTTAGCGCTTACCAATACGAAAGCTACAACAAAATTGAGCTGGACGTAGATAATATTACCGATGCCTTTAAAAAGCGCAGCCTGATTAAACCGGTCACTTCCATACTGGACAGTATAAAATTAATAGCCGGCGATGAAGGCGAACCTGTTCTGCCGGTCTTTATTTCTGAATCGCTTTCCGATTTTTATTACCTGAAGAACCCGAAGAAAACCAAGGAGATCATTAAAGCCAGCAAAGTAACCGGCATTGGTATGGACGATGGTAGCCTGATATCGCAGTTGATCGGTTCAACGTTTCAGGAATATAATTTCTACGACAACCGGATGAATTTGCTGAAAAAGGAATTCGTAAGCCCGATAGCCGATGGCTGGAAATTGTATTACGATTACGATCTGGAAGATAGCCTCTACATAAACGGCGTTTATTGCTACAAATTAAAAGTGATTCCGCGCCGCGCTCAGGACCTGGTTTTTGGCGGGTATATCTGGATCGCGAAAGAGAATTATGCGCTGCGGCAGGTTGATTTGAGTGTAGGAAAATCTGCGAACTTAAACTTCATTGAAAAAGTAAAGATCCAGCAGGAATTGCAACCAACTTCGGCAGGGCCGTATCTGCCGGTGAAAACACGTTTACTCGTTAAAATTATAAGCGTTGGAAAGCAAAGGCCGGGCATGCTGGCTAAAATTTATACATCCAGCCGCAACATTCAGGTAAACCAGCCGCAACCGCTGAAATTTTATACCGAGCCGGTCGAACTCGCCGAAAAAGCTCTGAAACACAATGATACTTTCTGGAATGAAAACCGCCACGACAGCTTAAGCGCCACCGAACAACACGTTTATGCTATGATCGATTCGGTACGGGAAATTCCGGCGGTGAAAACGTATGTAGAGATCGTTAATATCATTATTAATGGTTATAAAACCGTTGGTAAAATTGATCTGGGACCTTATCCTTACACGTATGCTTTCAACAATATTGAGGGGCACCGTTTCCAGGTAGGCTTTAAAACCAATCCTGAATTCAGTCGCAAAATCGAGTTCAGTGGTTTTGGGGCATACGGTACCCGCGATGGCCGTTTTAAATACCGCGCTTCGGGCAGGGCCATTTTGTCGCGCCGTAAATGGACCGAAGTTGGAATTTCGGATAAAGAAGACCTGCAGCAAATTGGTTTAGAAACCGAAAAGATCGGCGATAATGCTTTATTTCTGGCTTCCAGTCGTTTCGGGGAATTAAAACGCCCATATCGCCAGCACGAAACGGAGATCTGGGGCCAGCGGGAATTGTTTAAAGGATTTACCGAACGCATAACCCTGCGTCAGCGCAGTTTTAATCCTCTGTTCCCTTTTTCCTACGTTTTCGATAGCAACGAAAATGGCGTGGTGTTAAAAAACAGTTTTTCAACTTCGGAAATTATCTTCGATACCCGCTTCGCTAATAATGAAATGTTCCTGCAATCGGAAAACAGTCGGATAAGCTTAGGCAATAAAGGATGGCCGGTTTTCAATCTGCGGTATTTGCTGGGCCTGAAAAATGCGCTGGGCTCCGACGTTTCATATCAGCGTCTGGAAGCCAATGTAAGGCAGGATATTCCGATGGGTATTTTAGGAACGGGCCGCTACGAACTGGAAGCCGGACGGATTTTCTCAACAGTTCCGTACCCGCTCCTGGAAGTGCATTTGGGCAACGAAACGCCGTTTTACACCCGTAACGCATTCACACTGATGAATTATTTTGAATTTGCTTCCGACAGTTACGCTTCGTTGCATTACAACCAGCATTTAGAAGGTTTTGGCCTGAACAGCATTCCATTAGTAAGCAAATTAAAGTGGAGAATGGTTTTAACCGGCAATATTCTGTACGGCCATTTAAGCGACGCAAATTTAGCATTGTTGCCTCCGCAGGATCATCAGGGGCGTGACCTTGAAACGTTTAATCAGTTCTCTAATGGCGTACCTTACGCCGAAGTTGGATATGGTTTTGAGAACATTTTTAAATTTCTCCGGGTACAGGCTTTTCACCGCTTAACCTACCGCAATAATCCCGATGCCAATAATTTCGGCATTAAAGTAGCTGCGCAGTTCAATTTGTAGAATGGGTAGGATTACGGAATGAAAAAGTAAAAATGGAGCAAGGTATGATTGGCTGAACAGTTATTTTGTTCAGGATTTTCAGGACAATTGTCTGAATTGAGATTCGTCAGATTCAGGGATTAATAGATTTAACCATCCCTAACCCCTCCTTGAAAAAGTGGGGAGCTTTAAAATCGTCAGCTAAAGCAGACGACAATGAATTTAGAACCATTTACATTTCAATCTCACACATTTCGCCAGCGCAGCGTCGCCTGAAAACCACGGTACCCGAGAAAACTAAACTAAAAAAGAAGCTGACTACGAAGGTGAATGATACCAGTTTCTGTGAGAGCGGCCTCCGCACTTTCCGGCTTTTGCTTTAGCAAAATTGCGCAAGCAAAGGAAAGGGTGCAGCCGCGAACATAGAAACGAAGCCGCCCGGCTTGAGGGAATAAATTGCCGATGAAAGTTAAAAGTCAGCTGTTTAGCAAAATGGTGTTTAAAAAATGCTAGCACTTTTAGTCAAAAAACTGCTAGCCGCCGATGAGGTCCTACGCTAGCGCTCAGAAAGACATAAAAACGCTATCCTTTCAAGCTCAAAAAGTCAATAGCGAACCAAACTACTAATACGAAGAGATCTCTCCTGACGTCGAGATGACGGAAAAACGCTATGCTTTTCAAGCATAAAACTCCCATACCGCTATTTCTACCTCCCAAAACAGGCAATTCTGAGAAAATATTAATACTTTAGCAGCTGTTTTCAAAAACAAAAAAAGAATACTTAAGAGCCAATGCGGTTGCAATTTTGTTACGGGTTATTAATTATGGGTTTATTAGGGTCTTGTTCAGGAAAGGACAAAACTCAGGAAAAAATGATGGACCTGAAAACAGTTGCCGATAAACCGGATGTAAAAATTGCACGCCTGACCGAAGCGATTGAAAGGGAACCGAAAGCGGCGGGTTTATATGCACAACGCTGCCGTGCTTATCTTGATATAAAGAAAAACGAAGAAGCACTCAAAGATGCAGAAAAGGCAATTTCTATTGACGCAACCAACGGTGAATATTTTTTCCTGAAAGCTAAAGCCCAACGCGCCCTTAATCGTCTGGAAGCGGCTTTAAGCTCTGCTAAAGCTGCTGAAACCAAAAATTACCGGCACGCCGAGCTGTATATTCTGATGGGAGAAATTTTCATTATTGTAAAACAATATCAGCAAGCCATCGATTACCTGAACCAGGCATTAAAGCTTTCTTCTTTCAACGAGTTTGCCTATTTCTACAAAGGCATTGTTTATGCCGAAAGCGGCGATACAACCCGCGCTATTTCCAATTTCCAGACGGCTATTGAGCAGGCGCCGGAATTTGTAGAACCCTATAACGAGCTTGCTAAGATCCACACGGCACAACGGAAATTCGGCGAAGCGCATCAGTATATTCAGTCAGGTTTGCGGTTCGATGCCAGCAACGCTTTTCTGCATTATAACGAAGGCGTGAATTTAGTGAAGCAAAATCTTGCTGACAGCGCTGCCACCAGTTTTGAAAAAGCTTTGCGCGCCGATACAGCTATGTATCTGGCTACCTACAATTTAGGGGTGATTGCCTACAACAAAGATAAATATGCCGAAGCCGTGAATTATTTTGAAAACGGTTTGCGTTATGCCGATAGATTGCCGAACCTTAACCTGCTTTTAGCCGACAGTTACGAAAAATCCGGCCGGGGAGAAGAAGCATTACAGCAATATAATGTAGTTTTGCAAAAACAGCCGGAAAACAGTTTTGCTCTGAAAGCGGTCCATCGCCTGAATCGTCAACCGAAAAACGCTATGGATACAACTGCAAAAAGTAAACGGTCCGGCCAATTTTAATATAGAAATTTTTTCTACGATATGATAAAGATTACCCTGCCCGACGGAAGCATTCGTGAGTTTCCAAAAGGCGTAACCGGTTTTGAAATTGCCTCCTCCATTTCGGAAGGATTGGCCCGTAACGTACTTGCCGCCAAAGTGAACGGTGAAGTATGGGATTCTACCCGTCCGATAAACGAAGATGCCACGGTACAACTTTTAACCTGGAACGATCAGGAAGGTAAATCAACTTTCTGGCATTCGTCAGCGCACTTAATGGCCGAAGCTATAGAAGCGTTGCATCCGGGCGTACAATTCGGTATTGGTCCGGCTATTGAGAATGGCTTTTATTACGATATCGATTTAGGTGATAAAACCCTGAGTCAGGATGAATTTGCCGCCATCGAGAAAAAGATGCTGGAGCTTACCAAAGAGAAAAGCGTTTTCGAACGCCAGGAAATTTCCAAAGCCGATGCCATCGATTTCTTCACCAAAAAAGGCGATAAATATAAATTAGACCTGCTGAAAGATCTGCCGGACGGTTCGATCACGTTCTATCACCAAGGCAATTTTACCGATCTTTGCAAAGGGCCGCATATTCCGAATAGCGGTTTTATTAAAGCCGTGAAGCTGATGAACGTGGCCGGGGCTTACTGGCGTGGCGACGAAAAAAGCAAGCAGCTTACCCGCGTGTACGCTATCACCTTCCCGAAACAAAAAGAGCTGACCGAATACCTGGAGCGTCTGGAAGAAGCTAAAAAACGCGACCACCGCAAACTGGGTAAAGAACTGGAGCTATTCGCTTTCTCCGAAAAAGTAGGAGCAGGCTTGCCGTTGTGGTTACCGAAAGGAACGCTGCTGCGCGAGCGTCTGGAGCAATTCATGCGTAAAGCTCAGATCAAAGCTGGTTACAGCCCGGTTGTTACCCCGCACATTGCCAGCAAAGAACTTTACGTAACTTCCGGCCACTACGAGAAATACGGCGCCGATTCTTTCCAGCCGATCCGCACTCCGAATGAGAACGAAGAGTTCTTCCTGAAACCAATGAACTGCCCGCATCACTGCGAGATCTATAAAACCAAACCGCGTTCGTACCGCGACCTGCCGTTGCGTTTAGCTGAATTTGGTACTGTTTATCGTTACGAACAAAGCGGCGAATTACACGGCTTAACCCGCGTGCGCGGCTTTACTCAGGACGATGCGCACATTTTCTGCCGCCCGGATCAGGTAAAAGAAGAGTTCATGAAAGTGATAGACCTTGTAATCTATACTTTCAAGACTTTAGGTTTCGATGATTATACTGCCCAGATCTCTTTGCGCGATCCGGAAAACAAAGCGAAATACATTGGCCGCGACGAACTTTGGGAAAAAGCCGAACAAGCAATTGTGGAAGCGGCTTACGAAAAGAACCTGCCAACTGTAACCGAACTTGGTGAAGCCGCGTTCTATGGTCCGAAACTGGACTTTATGGTACGTGATGCGCTGGGCCGGAAATGGCAGTTAGGAACCATTCAGGTAGATTACAATTTGCCGGAGCGTTTCGAACTGGAATACAACGGTTCTGACAACGAAAAGCATCGTCCGGTTATGATCCACCGTGCGCCGTTTGGTTCGCTGGAACGTTTTGTGGCCGTATTGATCGAACATTGCGCCGGTAATTTCCCGCTGTGGTTAAGCCCGGAACAGTTCGCCATTCTGCCGATCTCGGAGAAATACCAGGATTATGCCCAGCAGGTTTATGATCGTTTAATGCAGGAAGAAATTCGGGGCTACATCGATAATCGCGACGAAAAGATCGGCCGTAAGATCCGCGATGCGGAAGTGAAGAAAGTGAGCTACATGCTGATTGTAGGCGAGAAGGAACAGGAAAATGAGATCGTTTCGGTACGGAAGCACGGCGAAGGCGACTTAGGAAATATGACCGTTGACGTATTTGTTGAGCACTTTAAAAATATTATTGAGGAAACTTTTGCCCAATAAATGGGGTATTGTTTTCATTTGTCGGAAAAATACCCGATATTCGCACCCTGATTGTAAAAACTAAGCTAAGGAGGAACAATTTATAGCTACTATGAACAGACGCACCCCGATGCGGGCAGTTGTCGAAGAGCCATATAAAATTAATCAACGCATTACGGCCCGCGAAGTACGGGTGGTAGGTGAGAATGTGGAACCGGGTGTTTACCCGCTGGATAAGGCTTTGAGCCTGGCCCGCGAGCAGAACCTGGACCTGGTAGAGATTTCGCCGAAAGCGGAACCGCCGGTTTGCCGCATCGTTGATTATTCAAAGTTTAAATACGATCTGAAGAAAAAATCGCGCGAACTGAAAGCGAAAACGCAGAAAGTGGTGCAGAAGGAGATCCGGTTCAGCCCGAATACCGATGACCATGATTTTGAGTTCAAGCTGAAGCACGCTAAAGCCTTTTTAGAAAGTGGCGCAAAAGTTAAAGCTTATGTACACTTTGTAGGCCGTTCGATTGTGTTTAAAGAACGCGGTGAAGTATTGCTGCTGAAGTTTGCGCAAGCGCTGGAAGATTTTGCGAAAGTAGACCAGTTGCCAAAGCTGGAAGGTAAACGGATGTTCCTCTTCCTTTCGCCGAAACCTAAAAAAGCTTAATTAATAAGAAAAATTATCAATCAATCTATATATTATGCCTAAAGTAAAAACCAAATCAGGCGCTAAGAAGCGTTTCAGCCTGACAGGTACTGGCAAAGTAAAGCGTAAACACGCTTTCAAAAGCCACATCCTGACCAAGAAAACCACCAAGCAGAAAAGAGGTCTTACGCACATCGGCTTAGTTCACGAAGCAGATGAGAACCGCGTAAAACACATGCTCGGATTACAGTAATTTTTTAAATGTTTAACCCGGTGCCCGGCCCCAAGTATGCCCGTAAAACGGTATCGCCAGTCACCAAAAAAGTACAGAAATGCCTAGATCGGTTAACGTCGTAGCAGCACGACACAAAAGAAAAAGAATAATGAAATTGGCCAAAGGTTACTTTGGCCGTCGTAAAAACGTTTGGACGGTAGCGAAAAACGCCGTTGAAAAAGGTTTACAATATGCATACCGCGACCGCAAAGCTAAGAAGCGTGACTTCCGTGGCCTGTGGATCCAGCGTATCAACGCGGGTGTACGTGAGTATGGCATGTCTTACTCCCAGTTTATGGGCGCTTTGAAAAAAGCAGATATCAACTTAAACCGTAAAGTTCTGGCTGACTTAGCTATGAACCACCCGGAAGCTTTCAAAGGCATAGTAGAAAAAGTAAAATAACGAATTGATAATTTTGCAAAGAAAAGGCCCCGGAATTTCCGGGGCCTTTTTTATTTTCGGTATTCCAAAACGCTATGGTTTTCAGGGCAAAAACCATAGCGTTTTTACACCTTATTTCAGTTTGTAAGATAAGCCGAAACTGTAATTAATAGCATCTAAATCTTTCTTAGTGGTAACGTTGTTGTGCCAGAATTTTGCGCTTGTGTATAAAGAATAAACTTCGAAGTTCGTTCCAATCTTTTTGCCTTGCCATTTTATGCCGCTGCCTATTCCATAGGCAAAGCCCTGGGTTTTGGAAAGAAATTCCGGTAAAGTTTTCTTAGATTCTGTAGAATTAATATCGGGGTGCGTATTAAAAGAAGCTCCCGCACCAACTTTCATGTATATTGCTAACACTGGAGCTAACGGGTATTTAAAAATGGCATTAGCGAGCAAATAATTAGTTCGCCAATTGGTGTGGATATAGTATTTTACCGGAGCCTTTTGTTCTGAGTAAGCTTCAATATCGAAGGGGTTGCGGCGAATTCCGAATGTTAAGCCAAGGCCAAAATAGTTATCTATAAAACCGTTGTATTCGGCAGCTATGTGGTAACCCTGCTCGGCAAAGCCGGCTTTTTCACCTGCATTTGATTTATCACCGAAAGCGCCTTTGGGAACACTGATACCGGAGCGGATTGTAATCGTGCTTCTTTCATAAATTTCTTCGATTTGAGCCAACGCTTGGAAGCTGCTTAATGAAAGTGCCAGGGCCAATAGTTTTGTTTTCATAGCTTTATTTTTTTGAACAGTAAACCTGCCAAAATTTATGGATTTCAGTTGAGGTAAAGAGGGAGGTAAAGAATTTTGCATTAGAGTTTTTAGAGTCAAAACCCTATCGTTTTTAGTTGAGCACAGCACAAATAAATCTTAAAAAACAAAAAAGCCTGTAACTGGTTAGGTTACAGGCTTTAAAGCAATAAATCAGTAGCGGGGAGCAGGGTCGAACTGCCGACCTCAGGGTTATGAATCCTGTGCTCTAACCAACTGAGCTACCCCGCCGTTTTGATGATGCAAAGGTAGCAAAAACAGATTTACATTCGCAAATTTTTTTTCAAGAAAATAATTTCTTTTATTGGGTCACGTTATGAATATAGTATCCGCTTAATTTTTTTCCGATTTATGCTTACTACCATGAATGATCCTGCCTCTAAAGTTAAATTTGTCCGCGAATATGCAATCAATGCTTCACCTAAAATTATTTATCCTTACCTGAGTTCTGCCTCCGGGTTAGCCCGCTGGTTTGCCGATAACGTAAATATTCTGAGCAACAATGTTTACAACATCATCTGGGATAAAGAAGATCACTTTACAGAACTTACCAATGTGCGGAGCAACCGCTCGGTGCGCATCGTTTTCCTGGATGAAAATAAACAACCCGTTGCCGATGCCGATTACGTAGATTTTACCATTGAGACCAGCGAACTTACCGGCGAGCAGTTTTTACGCGTAACGGATTACAGTTCTGAGCAGGATGAAGAAGAAATGGAAGAACTTTGGGACAACCTGATTCAGAGTTTACGCGAAATAATAGGGGGCTAAGCACTTTTTTGCGCTAAAACCCTACCATTTTTGTTTTACAACCGGTAGCTTTGCGCCCCTTACGTTGCTGCATGAAGAAACTAGATAAACTCATTCTCTCGTCCTTTTTCGGGCCATTTTTTTTAACCCTGGCCATTGCAGAGTTTATTCTGCTTACGCAATACATGCTCAAATATCTCGACGACCTGGTAGGGAAGGATCTGGGGTTTGCCGTAATTGTGGAGCTGCTCATGTATTTCAGCATGAATATGCTGCCGGTGGCGCTGCCGCTGGCGGTGTTGCTTTCTTCGCTTATGACCTTCGGGAACCTGGGCGAACATATGGAGCTAACGGCAATTAAAACCTCCGGCATTTCTCTGGTACGCGCATTATTGCCCATTTTTGTGTTTACCATTCTGGTTTCCTGTTTTGCTTTTTTCTTCAACAATAATATTGTTCCGAAAGCCAATCTGAAAGCATATAGTTTACTTTGGGATATCCGGCAGAAAAAACCATCGTTAGATTTGCGCGAAGGCTCTTTTTACAACGGAATTCCGGGTTACAGCATTAAAGTGGGGAAAAAGTACAGCGATGGACAAACGCTGGGCGACGTAATTATTTACGACCACACGCAGGGTCGCGGCAATACAGCGGTAATTCTCGCCGATTCCGGCATTATGACCACCAAGTTTGACGATAAATACCTGTCGATTGAGCTTTTTAACGGCAAAACTTTTGTAGAGGAAGCCAACGAAAACCTGCGCGACGATGGCACACCGTTTGTGCGGCAGAGCTTCCGCGAAAACCGCATCATGTTCAATTTATCGTCTTTCAACCTTGACCGCACGCGCGAAGAGTTGTTTGCCGAGAACAAAATGATGAAAAATATTAACCAGCTGAAATACGTAACCGATTCGCTGGAGCGGCAAGTTGCGCGCGAAAGCAAGCTGGTTTCTACCAACATTACGCCTTATTATACCTATTTCCGTTCCACGCAACCAATAGTTGGCAACAAGCCGCTTTCGGCCGATGCTAAAATACAGAAGGAAGTTCCGCCGGTAAACCAGTTTATTCTGCAATCGGCCACGAATAAAGCGCGTAACCTGCGCAGTTTTACCCAGAGTTTTGTGGAGCGTTTGCAAAATACCAAGCGCGAAACCAATAATTTTGAGATCGAGATCTACCGCAAATACACGCAATCTGCCGCTTGCCTTATCATGTTCCTGATCGGGGCGCCGCTCGGAGCCATTATTAAGAAAGGCGGGTTGGGCGTGCCGGTGCTTATTTCTATCTTGTTTTTCATTACGTTTTATGTGCTTTCAATTCTGGGGGAAAAATGGGGCAGGGAAGGGCTTTTGCCGGTAGTACAAGGCATGTGGACGGCCAATTTGATCTTGCTGCCAATCGGTTTATTCTTCCTTTACCAGGCCCGCAACGATTCGGCTTTACTGGAGTTTGACATGTACCGCCGCTTAATGAGCAAACTGAAGCGCAATAAACTCTAAAAACGCTATGGTTTAACGGCTGAAAACTGCTTCATAGTTTTACGGCTCCAAACCCTACCGTTTTTCTTGTTTTTAGTTCTGCACTGACTTTTTAAGCCGGAAAGCCTACCGTTTTTGCACCGCAACTTTAGATGCAGTATTTATTGTACCGGATTTTAATATATATCCGGAAAAATATTTTAGGATTCGTGATTTTCTCATTACCTTTGCACTTTCATAAATAAATAGCTGCACAATAAAATTTAATTCTGTTCATGAAATTAACAACTGAAACAAAGAAAGAAATTTTTGCGAAAAGCGGTTTTAACAAGACAGCCACTGACACTGGCTCACCGGAATCTCAGATTGCCTTGTTTACCCATCGCATTAGCCACCTTACAGATCACCTGAAGGTTAACAAAAAAGATTTTTCTACCCGTTTAAGCTTATTGAAGCTGGTAGGTAAAAGAAGAAGATTGTTGAACTACTTATACAAAAACGATATTAACCGCTACCGCGCTATTATCGCTGAGTTAGGTATCAGAAAGTAATATTAGCACAAGCAGATCAGGGAATTCAACATACGAATTCCCTGTTCTGTTTTTATGGCCGGCCGTTGCCACAAATAACGCGCCAAATGCAAAATTACCAAAGGGGTAATTTTGTTCAGATGATGCAAAAGATATAAAGATGTCGTACAACGCAATTAACAAAACCATTATCATGGCCGACGGCCGTGAGATCAGTATTGAAACCGGTAAACTGGCTAAACAAGCCGATGGTTCGGTAGTAGTAAGAATGGGCAACACCATGTTGCTGGCTACCGTGGTTTCTGCTCCAACTGCCAAAGAAGGCGTAGATTTTCTGCCGCTTTCTGTAGATTACCAGGAAAAATTCGCTTCTTCCGGTAAAATTCCCGGTGGTTTCCTGAAAAGAGAAGCCCGTCTTTCTGACTATGAGATCCTGATTTCCCGCTTGGTTGACCGGATTCTTCGCCCGATGTTCCCGGAAGATTACCACGCTGACACCCAAATTATTATTAACTTAATTTCTGCTGATGCTGAAGTTCTGCCAGATGCGCTTGCCGCATTAGCCGCTTCTGCTGCCTTAGCAGTTTCCGATATTCCTTTCAACGGCCCTATTTCTGAAGTACGCGTTGCGCGTATCGACGGCCAATTGGTTATTAACCCTAAAACTTCTGACATTGCCCGCGCCGATATTGAACTGATCGTAGGTGCTTCTTACGACAGCGTAGCGATGGTGGAAGGTGAAATGAACGAAGTTTCTGAAGCAGAAATGCTTGAAGCGATCAAGTTTGCTCACGAAGCTATTAAAATTCAGTGCAAAGCGCAGATGGAACTGGCCGAAATGGTTGGCAAAACTACCAAACGCGAATACTCGCACGAAAGCCATAACGAAGAATTACGCGAGCGCATCAAGCGTGAACTTTACGACAAAGCTTACGCTGCTGCCAAGTTAGGCAACCCGAACAAAGCGGAACGTAAAAAAGCTTTTGGTGCCCCTAAAGCTGAATTCGTCGAATCTTTAGGCGACGACCATACTTACGATGCCGGCATGATCGGTACGTATTATCACGACGTGGAGAAAGAAGCGGTGCGCAACATGATCCTGAACGATCGTGTTCGTCTGGATGGCCGTAAACTGGACGAAATTCGCCCGATCTGGTCTGAAGTGAATTACCTGCCTTCAACGCACGGTTCTGCAATCTTTACCCGCGGCGAAACCCAGTCTTTGACAACTGTAACGTTAGGTACTAAACTGGATGAGCAGCTGATCGATAGCGCCATGATCTCTGGCACTAACAAATTCATGCTGCACTACAACTTCCCGGCTTTCTCTACCGGCGAGGTGAAGCCAAACCGTGGTCCGGGACGTCGTGAAGTTGGTCACGGTAACCTGGCGATGCGTGCATTGAAAAAAGTATTGCCTTCTGCGGAAGAAAATCCATACACCATCCGTATCGTTTCTGATATTCTGGAATCTAACGGTTCGTCTTCTATGGCTACTGTTTGTGCGGGTTCGCTTGCGCTGATGGATGCCGGTGTGAAGATCAAAGAACCGGTTTCTGGTATTGCGATGGGTTTAATTACCGATACTGAAACGGGTAAATTTGCGGTTCTTTCAGATATCTTAGGTGATGAAGATCACTTAGGCGATATGGACTTCAAAGTTACGGGTACTAAAACCGGTATCACGGCTTGCCAGATGGATATTAAAGTTCAGGGCTTATCTTACGAAGTGCTTTCACAAGCGTTAGAGCAAGCAAGAGCTGGCCGTTTACATATCCTGGGTGAAATGGCAAAAACCATTTCTGCTCCGGCTGCCGATTATAAACCACATACACCACGTTCATTCAACATCATTATCGATAAAGAATTTATCGGTGCGGTTATCGGGCCAGGCGGTAAAGTTATTCAGCAGATCCAGAAAGATACGGGTGCTACTATCATTATCGAAGAGAAAAATGAGAAAGGCCACGTAAATATCTTCGCCACGAACCAGGAAAATATGGACAATGCCGTGAGCAAGATCAAGGCAATTGTTGCAGTTCCGGAGATCGGCGATGTTTACACCGGTAAAGTGAAATCGATCCAGCCGTATGGTGCTTTCGTAGAATTTATGCCGGGCAAAGATGGCTTGCTGCATATTTCTGAAGTGAAGCACGAGCGTCTGGAAAGCCTGGAAGGCGTACTGGAAATTGGCGAAGAAATTCAGGTAAAACTGATGGACGTTGACAAGAAGACAGGTAAGTTTAAACTTTCGCGCAAAGCGTTATTGCCTAAACCGGAAAAACAAACAGAGCAAGCTCCCCAGTAGTTTTAATATAGAAACTGAAAAGGTACATCTGCTTCGGCGGTTGTACCTTTAGCAGTTTTTTACCGGTTTTGCCTACCGTTTTTTATTTAGGGGGATTACCGAACTTTTGGTGCGTATTTCTGCGTTACCCAATCAAACCGGAAACGATTTTTCAATTAAAGTAAATAATATTTTTTTAGACCAATACCCCAATGAGACAACTCAAGATCAGTAAACAAATCACGAACCGCGAAAGCCAGTCGCTGGATAAATACCTGCAGGAAATCGGTAAAGTGGATTTGCTTACGCCCGATGAAGAAGTAACGTTAGCTCAGCGGATAAAGGAAGGCGACCAGTTTGCGCTGGAAAAGCTGACCAAAGCGAACTTACGTTTCGTGGTTTCGGTAGCCAAACAGTACCAGAACCAGGGCTTATCGTTGGGAGATTTAATTAATGAAGGAAACTTAGGTCTGATCAAAGCGGCCAAACGTTTTGACGAAACCCGTGGTTTCAAATTCATTTCTTACGCCGTTTGGTGGATCCGTCAGTCTATTCTGCAGGCTTTGGCTGAGCAGTCTCGTATTGTGCGTTTGCCGCTTAACCGTGTAGGTTCTTTAAACAAGATCTCCAAATCTTTCTCTGAACTGGAGCAGAAATTTGAGCGTGAGCCATCTCCGGAAGAAATTGCCGAAGTATTGGAATTAACGACTTCTGAAGTTGTTGATACGCTGAAAATTTCCGGCCGTCACGTATCAGTAGATGCGCCATTTGTACAAGGTGAAGAAAACCGCTTACTAGATGTACTGGAAAACGAAGACGAAGAATCTCCGGATACCGGTTTGATGAACGACTCGCTTCGTAAAGAAGTGCAGCGCGCTTTATCTACTTTAACCAAACGTGAAGCCGACGTAATTACGCTTTATTTCGGTTTGAACGGAGAGCATTCTTTAACGCTGGAAGAAATTGGCGAGAAATTCAATTTAACCCGCGAGCGTGTGCGCCAGATCAAAGAAAAAGCGATCCGTCGTTTACGTCATACTTCGCGCAGCAAAGCCCTGAAACCGTATTTAGGTTAACAAAAAACGGTAGTGAAATTACCCGAAAAACCCGGCTTTCCAGTCGGGTTTTTTTATGTGGTTTTGGGATTGGTTTTAGTTAAATACCAATTGTAGAGACGTAATACTTTGCGTCTAGCTCGAAGCACCGGCAACAATAATCCATTCTATACATAAATTAAATCGCAGTAATATTTCTTAGGAATTTATCAGGTAGCGCACATCGTAAATTTTCCGCAGACCGTGAAAAGACGCAAAGTATTGCGTCTCTACAACCCAAAAAACGTTATGGTTTGGGGCCTAAAAACTGCCTGCGCGGCCGCATAATGGTAAAAGGTTAAGCATTAATTTGTAATATTGTATTCTAAAGAATTACGAAACACGAAAATGACTGACATAGAACACGTTAAATGTCTGATAATTGGTTCAGGTCCAGCAGGTTATACTGCGGCAATTTATGCTTCCCGCGCCAACTTAAATCCCGTTCTTTATCAAGGGCTGCAGCCTGGTGGCCAGCTTACCATTACCAACGATGTAGAGAATTATCCTGGCTATCCGGATGGTATAAAAGGCCCGGAGATGATGGAAGACTTTAAAAAACAGGCGGAACGTTTTGGCACCGATGTGCGCTATGGTATTGCTACTGAGGTAGATTTCAGTGGTAAACCGCATAAAGTTACTATAGATGGCAATAAAATAATTTCAGCCGATACGGTTATTATTTCTACCGGAGCTTCCGCTAAATGGCTGGGGCTGGAATCGGAGGCACGTTTGAATGGCAATGGCGTTTCGGCTTGTGCGGTTTGCGATGGTTTCTTTTACCGTGGTCAGGATGTAGCCATTGTAGGCGCCGGCGATACGGCTGCTGAAGAAGCAACGTACCTGGCAAACCTGTGCAAAAAAGTTTACATGATCGTGCGGCGCCACGAAATGAAAGCTTCGGTAATTATGCAGGAACGCGTTAAAAATACGCCGAATATCGAAGTTTTATGGAATTCTGTAACCGATGAGATTTTAGGTACGGATGTTGTGGAAGCAGTACGGGTTAAAAATGTTGTAACCAACGAAATGAGCGAAATTCCGGTACAGGGTTTCTTCGTTGCAATCGGCCACCAGCCAAATTCAGATATTTTTAAGAAATATCTGGAGCACGACGAAAACGGTTACCTGAAAACAATTCCGGGTACTTCCAAAACCAATATAGACGGTGTGTTTGCCTGTGGCGATGTGCAGGATTTTATGTACCGCCAGGCTGTTACGGCTGCTGGTTCAGGCTGTATGGCGGCGCTGGATGCAGAGCGTTATTTAGCGGCCCAGGGAATTCATTAATTGAGATCTGGTTTAAAGCATACTAAGAAAATTGTGTTATCAGTTTGTAATACAACGCTTTAAGCCAAAATGCTAACGGTGCCGGGTTCATTTCCGGCGCTTATTAAATCTATTAAATGCAAACTTATTCTGTCCGATTAACTTTGTTTTTTTTACTGATGCTCAGCAGTTTTTCTGTTATGGCGCAGGGAAAGAAACCACCCGTAAAAACAACTCCGGCTAAATCTATCCAGAAATCCCGGAAAGATATGTTCAAGATCAAGGCTCCTAAAATTCAGTACGTGCGGCCTGATACTGCCATTCTGGTGGAATATGATGAATTTCCGGAGGATACTTCTGATGCTGCAAACTCGGTGTTTTTTAACCCAAGCAAACAGCTTTCTATTGTAAGTGAAGATACTTCTACGCTCGATCTTGGTGAGCAGCAGATTGTGGAAATGTCAGAAGAAGTATTGATTGACAGTACCTGGATAAAAGTGGCCGGATATTATGCCATCTGGGATACCCATAATATAAACCCTTATCGCAAAGATGGCCGCAATTTAAAAGATACGCTGCACATTCACCTGGAAGAACCGGAAAAGAAGCGTTACGCGAAAATGCCGCTCGAGAAAACGCCGATCACCTCCGATTTTGGTTTCCGGGGTTACCGCTGGCATTACGGAACGGATATAGATCTGAATACCGGCGATACCATTTATGCCGCATTCGATGGCGTGATCCGGATCTCGAAATGGGATGGCGGCGGTTACGGGAATTACATTGTGGTGCGCCATTACAATGGCCTTGAAACACTCTACGGACACATGTCGCGGCCATTAGTAAACGTTGGAACCTTTGTGAAGGCTGGTGAGGCAATTGGATTAGGTGGCAGCACTGGTCGCAGTTCCGGCCCGCATTTGCATTACGAAGTGCGTTATGAAGGTAATCCGATCGACCCGGAAAGACTTTATGATTTCCCGGATTACAAACTTATCAGTAAAGATTTTACGATTACTTCGGCGCTTTTTAACTATTACAATTCAGCACTTAAGTACAAGAAAGGTGGCAGTCGGAGCGGAGCAACCAGTGCTCGCCGAGCGGCATATCATAAAGTGCGTAGCGGTGATACGATCTCCGAAATTGCCCGTAAATATGGCGTTTCGCAAGCGCAGATCATGCGCCTGAACCGCATAACCGGCAAAACTGTTTTAAAACTAGGCCGTAGTTTACGCATTCGTTAAAATACAAACTCAGGAGAACTATGAAACTGGATATACTGGCTTTTGCTGCTCACCCCGACGATGCTGAACTTTCCTGTGCCGGCACCTTGCTTTCGCACATTGCTCAGGGAAAAAAAGTAGGAATTGTAGATCTTACGCGCGGCGAATTAGGAACCAGGGGAACGCCGGAGATCAGATCGCAGGAATCGGAGGCGGCGACCAAGATCATGGGGATTCATGTGAGGGAAAACCTGGGCATGGCCGATGGTTTTTTTGAAAACGATAAACCACATCGGTTAAAAGTTATTCAGGCCATTCGAAAATACCAACCGGAAATTGTGCTGATGAATGCCATTTCGGATCGTCATTCAGATCATGGTCGCGGTTCCGTTTTGGTTTCAGAAAGCTGCTTTTTGTCGGGTCTGAAAATGATAGAAACTGTAGGGGAAAACAGCGAAAAACAGGCTGCCTGGCGCCCGAAAAACGTGTATCATTATATTCAGGATCGTCGCCATACACCCGATTTTGTAGTTGATATTTCAGCCCATTGGGAAAAGAAAACGGAAGCCATCCGCGCTTTCAGTTCTCAATTCTTTGATCCAAATAATGCTGAACCGAATACGTATATTTCGAGCCCTGAGTTTATGAAATTTCTGGAAGCCCGCGCCCGTGATTTCGGCCATTTAATTGGCGTGGAGTTTGGCGAAGGATTTACGGTAGAACGGAATGTTGGCGTGAAGAATTTGTTCGATCTGGTGTAAAGGGTAGACTAAGGTTTGGTGAAAACAGCATAGCCGTTAGTCTAAGAGGATTTGAAACAGTTTTTTCCTGTAGAGACGTAATACTTTACGTCTCCTTTTGAGGCATTATAGCGTTCAGGTTTAAAGCAGGTTCATGGCTTAAATTAAATCTGATAATTGGTCGCAATGCTGTGAAAGACGTAAAGTATTACGTCTCTACAGTGGCGCAGATAATTAGCCTGACAGAGCCTGACAGCCATTGTGAAAACACCACTAACGACGTCTAATTTCAGTAGCGTTGGGTTAAACCCTGTGCTACTGGTTTAAATAAAATCCAAAAAGCCAGCGATATCTATTTCGCAGGCTTTTACTTTTTCAGCTCAAAACCCTACCGTTTTCTATAAAAAAACCTGTGAGGTTTTTTAAAACCTCACAGGTTTGAATTTCACTACAACTTCAGACTTTTTCAGTCTAAAACCCTACCGTTTTTTAGTTCAGGCGGTTCTTTTTCCAGTTTGAAGTGGCTACAGCAGAAGCTTTGACATTCGTTTTTACGTCGGGTTTTTTCTTGTCCATGAGCATGGCAGCAAGAGCAGCGGCAATTTCAACTTCATCTTGTTTGGTTTGCTCTTTCAAAACTTCCGGTGTGAAATAGCGCTCAATAAATTTAGTATCGAAGTTGCCGGAAATAAAAGCTTCGTGGGTTAAAACGAATTTACCGAATGGGAGCGTGGTTTCGATGCCGGTGATCTTGTATTCATCAATAGCGCGAAGCATTTTTTCGATGGCTTCCTGGCGGTCTTTGCCGAAGGTTACTAGTTTGGCAATCATCGGGTCGTAGTAGATCGGAATTTCCATGCCTTCTTCAAAACCATCGTCTACGCGCACGCCCAAGCCTTGCGGACGTTTATATTGCGCCAGTTTTCCAATATCAGGCAGGAAGTTATTTTTCGGATCTTCGGCATAAACGCGGAGCTCTAAAGAATGGCCGTTAATTTTCAGATCTTCCTGTTTAAAGGAAAGCGCTTCACCTTCGGCAATTTTGATCTGCTCTTTAACCAGGTCAAGACCGGTAATTTGTTCGGTAACCGGGTGCTCAACCTGCAGGCGCGTGTTCATTTCCAGGAAGTAGAAATTCTTGTCTTCATCCATCAGGAATTCTACCGTTCCGGCGCCGTAATAAGAGCAGGCTTTGGCTACATCTACTGCAGCTTTACCCATTGCTTCGCGGATTTCCGGGGTTAAAATGGCTGATGGCGCTTCTTCGATTACTTTCTGGTGGCGGCGCTGGATAGAACATTCGCGCTCGAATAAATGCACAATGTTGCCGTGCGTATCGCCCAAAACCTGGATCTCGATGTGGCGCGGCGAACCTACGTATTTCTCAATGAAAACGGCGCCATCGCCGAACGCAGAAATGGCTTCGGAAACGGCGGTGCGCATTTGTTCTTCAAAGCTTTCTTCGTCGTTTACAATGCGCATGCCTTTGCCACCACCACCGGCGCTGGCTTTGATAAGAATAGGGAAACCAATATTTGCAGCAATTTTCTTGGCTGCAGCAATATCGGTAATGGCTTCGGCGGTGCCGGGTACCATGGGAATGTTGTAATTGGCCACGGCGGCTTTGGCGGCCAGTTTGCTACCCATTAAAGTAATGGCTTCCGGAGAAGGACCGATGAAGATCAGACCGGCGGCTTTTACCATTTCGGCAAAATTGGCATTTTCAGAAAGGAAACCGTAACCCGGGTGAATGGCATCTACACCAAGCTGCTTGCAAACTTCAATAATTTTATCGCCGCGCAGGTACGAATCGGCAGATTTTGGTCCGCCCAGGCAAACGGCTTCGTCTGCGAAGCGCACGTGCAGCGCCTGGCGGTCGGCTTCGGAATAAACCGCTACCGTTTTAATGCCCATTTCTTTGGCCGAACGCATTACGCGCAAGGCAATTTCGCCACGATTGGCCACTAAAATTTTTCTGATTTTAGTCATGCTCTATTAAAATAAAAACTCAGTTCTGAATGAAGTTTCAAAGAAACGGTATTCTTTTCAAAGTAAAAAGTAAAGCCTTGTATTAAGGTTGGAAATAGCTAAGATATAAGTTAAATTTGCGCAACAATTTGCCATACAAGCGTTCGCCTGTATTTTATTACCTGATTTCCAACATTTTAACCTGTATAAGCAGTGGATATTTTTGAAAAGTTAGCGGCTAACCGCGGTCCTTTAGGCAGTCACTCTCATTATGCACACGGTTATTTTACCTTCCCGAAACTGGAGGGCGAAATTGCACCCCGCATGAAATTCCGCGGAAAGGAAGTTTTAACATGGAGTTTAAATAACTACCTGGGTTTGGCTAACCACCCGGAAGTACGCAAAGTAGATGCAGAAGCAGCAGCACAATATGGTATGGCTACTCCAATGGGCGCCCGTATCATGTCCGGAAATACCAATCATCACGAAAAACTGGAAGAAGAATTAGCCGAATTTGTGCAGAAACCTGCCGGTTTATTATTGAATTTTGGCTACCAGGGCGTACTTTCTATTATCGATTCGCTTTGCAACCGCCACGATGTAATTGTTTACGATGCGGAATCGCACGCCTGTATTATAGATGGTCTGCGTTTACACCAGGGCAAACGTTATGTTTATCAGCACAACGATATTGAAAGCCTTGAGAAACAATTGGTACGCGCTACGAAACTGGCCAACGAAAATGGCGGTGGCGTTCTGGTTATTACCGAAGGTGTATTTGGTATGAGCGGTAACCTAGGCGCCCTGCGCGAAATTGTTGCCCTGAAAGATAAATATGAGTTCCGTTTATTTGTGGACGATGCCCACGGTTTTGGTACCATGGGTAAAACCGGTGCCGGTACCGGCGAGCATTTAGGTGTACAGGATGGCATTGACGTTTACTTCTCTACGTTTGCAAAATCGATGGCTTCTATCGGTGCGTTTGTGGCCGGTGAAGAATACGTGATCGATTACCTGCGCTACAACATGCGTTCGCAGATCTTTGCAAAATCTTTGCCGATGCCGTTGGTAATTGGTGCGCAGAAACGCCTGGAATTATTGAAAACCCAGCCGGAACTGAAAGACCAGTTATGGACCATCGTAAATGCGCTGCAAAGTGGCTTACGCGAAAAAGGGTTCAACATTGGTACCACTACTTCACCGGTTACGCCGGTATTACTGGCCGGACAAATTCCGGATGCAACCCAGTTAACGCTTGATTTAAGAGAGAATTTCAATATTTTCTGTTCTATTGTAGTGTACCCGGTTGTACCAAAAGACGTGATCATGCTGCGTTTAATTCCTACGGCTGCACACACGTTAGACGACGTAAAAGAGACGATCGATGCGTTCGAGAAAATTGCAGCAAAACTAGATAAAGGTCTGTACTCGAAGCCTGCGGTAGCGGTCTAAAATAATTTGCTCATTTTTGAAAAAAAAAGTGCCTTATTTGCTTGTATTCATAATATTTGTATATTAGAGCAATCAAATATTAATGTTTAACCAATAACAAACGCACTAATGAGCAAGAACAATTTTGGCCAAGTAAGAGACCTGATCATGGGTTTAGAAGCTGATTTCGAGAAATTCTACGATAAGCAAAATTCTGCTGCCGGTACTCGTGTACGTAAAGGCATGCAAGACCTGAAAAACATGGCTCAGGAGATCAGAAAAGAGGTTCAGGATATGAAAAACAGCGCTGCTGGTACTGCTGCTGCTCCTGCTGCAAAAGCGAAAGCTGCTCCTAAAAAAGCTGCTGCTCCGGCTGCTAAAGGCGGTAAAAAGTAATCATCCTCTTACCTCATCAAACAAAAAAGGCGGTTTCGAAAGAAACCGCCTTTTTTGCGTTAAATGGCTTTGTTAAGCTTAATTCACAGAAATCAGGAAATAATTTTTCTTTCCTTTCTGAACCACTAAATATTTATTCTGAAGCAATTCGTAGTTTAAAGCGGCTTCGGCGTTTTGTACTTTTTCGCGATTGATGCTTACGCCGTTGTCGGCTATCATACGCTTGGCTTCGCCTTTGCTTTTAAAAATAATGCCGTTTGAAGCCGTAGCCAACAGGTCGCTTACGGTTGGAGTTGCTTCGTAATCGGCGCGGGAAATTGCAATTTGCGGCACGCCTTCAAAAACCGAAAGCAAAGTCGCTTCATTCAGGCTTTTCAGTGTATTGATATCGCCTTTGCCGAATAAAACTTCCGAAGCATCTACGGCTGCCTGGTAATCTAAAGAAGAATGCACGCGGGTGGTTACATCTTTGGCCAGGGCTTTCTGTAAGATTCTTAAATGCGGCGCTTCTTTGTGTTCGGCTGTGATCTGTTCGATCTCTTCCTTGGAAAGCAGGGTGTAAACCTTGATCAGTTTTTCGGCTTCTTCGTCAGATAAGTTTAGCCAGAACTGGTAGAATTTGTAGGGCGAAGTCATTTCCGGATCGAGCCAGATGTTGCCGCCTTCCGATTTTCCGAATTTAGTACCGTCGGATTTGGTAACCAGGTTGCCGGTAAGCGCAAAAGCTTTGCCGCCGTCCATTCTGCGGATCAGTTCGGTGCCGGTGGTGATGTTGCCCCACTGGTCGGAAGCGCCCATTTGCAGTTTTACTCCTTTATTTTTGTACAAATGGAAAAAGTCGTAGCCCTGCAAAAGCTGGTAAGTAAACTCGGTGTAGGAGAGGCCGGAAGCCGGACCATCTTCTTCACTGGCCGTGATGCGTTTCTTCACCGAATCTTTGGCCATCATGTAGTTCACGGTTAAGTGCTTGCCTACGTCGCGGAGGAAACCGAGGAAAGAAAAATCCTTGAACCAGTCATAATTGTTTACCATTTCGGCGGCATTTTTTCCGGCTTCAAAATCGAGGAATTTCTCGAGTTGTTTCCGGATGCCTTCCTGGTTGGCGCGCAGGGTTTCTTCGTTCAGGAAGCTGCGTTCGGCGGCTTTGCCGCTTGGGTCGCCGATCATGCCGGTGGCGCCGCCCACGAGTGCCATTGGTTTGTGGCCGGCGCGCTGCAAATGCACCAGCAACATAATGGTAGCCAGGTTTCCAATGTGCAGCGATTCGGCGGTCGGGTCGAAGCCGATGTAGCCGGTTACCATTTCGCTTTTCAGTAATTCATCGGTGCCGGGCATGGCGTCGAAATACATGCCGCGCCATTTTAATTCTTCTATAAAATCCATTTTTTTGAGATTATTCGATTGTTCGATTTTCGATTGTTCGACTTTTTGGGCGCAAAACCATATCATTTTGGCCCAAGTTCGAACGTAATTATCCGGCAAAGATATTAGTCTTCGCTTGTTCCTTCATTATAGTTCCGGTAATTTTGTTGGAGGTTGAGTTTTTGAAGGGGAAAGGATAGCGTTTTGGGTGGACAAAAAATGATAAATGAAAATAAATCTACTGTTTCTTTCTTAGAGTATTTGAAGGCATTAGTAATAAAATACTTTAGAAGTGTTACAGTTCGTGTTTATCTTCCAATTCTAGTAGCTGCCTTTATTTATACAATCTATGATGAAGGTTTAGATTTTGCGTTGGAATACTTCTTTTTTGCCATTTTATTATTTTTTTCTAATTTATCTTTATTCTAAAATTTATCTTCTTATTTTTTATAAACAAGGCTCAAAAAATAACTGGATTCTAAACAGTATTCTCATTTTTATTTTAGCTTTTATCTCATTCTTTTTAATGGAATTGAAGCAAATTGGATACTTAGTTATTATGAGTTTGGCCGTTTTTATTATTGCAACAGGAGCTATATTTTTAGGTAACCTTTTAAGGAAGTTTTTTTAAGTTTATCATTTAAACTAAACTACGGTATCCTTTTCAGCCCAAAAACTGAGACAATCAACAAGTGATGGATAATAATCTTCTTTTAGCTTTAACTTTGATTAAAGTTTTGGTAATTCTAATAGGTTTAGGATTGACCTTATGGGTACTGATAAGGGGAATTATGAACAAGGAACTCAATTGGAAAAATAAAGCATTGAAATATTTTTTCTTTACCTGGTTGATAGTAATCATTCTTTCAATAATTGACTTTGGGATCGCTTAGTAGTTATTAGTTTAAGATCAAAAACGATATCCTTTTCCGCCCAAAAACTCAAACAATCAACAATTAACAATCAGCAATTTAAATGGCCGCTCTTACCGCCGACGAAATATTACAGAAGTTAAAGCAAAACCAATACGCGCCGGTTTATTTCCTGCAGGGCGAAGAACCGTATTACATCGATCTGATCTCGGATTACATCGAGAAAAATGCGCTTTCCGAGATGGATAAGGGTTTCAACCAGGTGGTGCTGTACGGCAAAGATACAGATGTGCTGACCATTCTGAGCCAGGCTAAACGCTACCCGATGATGGCCGAACGCAGCGTGGTAATTGTAAAAGAAGCGCAAAGCATTCCGGATATTGAAAAGGAAAACGGTATTAAAGCGCTGGAAGCTTATTTGCAGAATCCGCTGCCGAGTACCGTGCTGGTGTTTGCATTCAAGCATAAAAGCCTGGATGGCCGCAAGTCGCTGAGCAAAACCATGAGCAAGCACGCGGTAATGCTCACCACCAAAAAGCTCTACGACAACCAGATCCCGGCCTGGATCAACAATTACATCAAAGATAAAAAGCTGCAGATCTCGCCCAAAGCGGTGCAAATGCTGGCCGAATACATTGGCGCCGATCTTTCGCGGCAGGCCAATGAAATCGATAAGCTGACCATTAATTTAAAAGAAGGGCAGACGATCGATGAAAAACTGGTGCAGGAAAACATCGGGATCAGCAAGGATTACAATATTTTTGAGCTGCAGTCGGCTTTGATCATGGGCGATGCTTTGAAAGCGAACCGCATCATCAATTATTTCGAAGCCAACCCGAAAGCCAACCCGGTTATTCCGAATTTAAGTTTACTTTTTGGGTTTTTCAATAAAGTGCTTACGGGTTTCTTTGCCGAAGATAAATCGGATGCCGGCATTGCCAAAGCGCTGGGTGTGAGTCCGTTTTTTGCGAAAGATTATCTGAACGCGATGCGAACCTTCGGTTATCCGCGCACGAAACAGATCATTCATTTTATTCGCGTAGCCGATCTGCAAAGCAAAGGAATTGAAGGCGGAAATATGTCTGATGCCGATATTCTGAAAGAACTGGTTTTTAAAATTCTGCATCCGGTGCCGGAAGTTCAGGAAATTTAAGGTTAAACCTCACAGGTCTCTAAGGCCTGTGAGGTTTTTTGTTTCCGACTTTTTCAGACCAAAAGCATATCGTTTTTAAAAGATAATGTAGCGTAGGGTTTAAACCCTACGCTACATTATTAACTTTTTAAGCACCAAACCATAGCATTTTTCGAATCAAACCTCACAGGTTTCTGAAACCTGTGAGGTTTTTGTTACTGACTTTTTTAGCCCGAACCCCTACCGTTTTTGCTGGAAATTATTCATTTGAAATAACATTGGAGCAGAGTTGTCCGGAAGCGGGCAATTTCAGGAAAACGACTATTTAACCGCTGAGCTTTCAGAGATTTTATTAATTTTGATTTTTAAACCTGAAGTGATGCTTACCAAAAACGTTTACGTTAGACTGCTTTTTCTGCTTTGTTTATTCAGTGGTCCTGCCGCCTGGGCCCAAACTGCCGAAGTCCGTGGATTTCTTTACAATGAAAAGAACGGGGAACCCATAATTTACAGTAACGTGTTGCTTTTTAGCGGCAGTAAACTGGTGCAAGGCGCTCAAACCGATGTAAACGGTTACTTTTCAATAACCCGTATTCAGCCAGGTAGTTACATGCTCGTACCGCGCGCATTAGGCTTCGATTCGCTGCAAATGCCAGTTACCCTGAAAGCCGGTGAAATCAAAACCCAGAAACTTTACCTGAAAGCAGGTGATGTGATTTTGAAGGAAGTGCAGGTAAGCGCCAGTAAAGCCGAGAAAAAAACGACCGTAAACGTGGCAGTAGAAAAGATCACGCCGCGCGAAATTACCTCGTTGCCAAGCATTGGCGGTGAACCCGATCTGGCTCAGTACCTGCAAACCGTTCCCGGCGTAGTTTCTACCGGCGACCAGGGCGGTCAGCTTTACATTCGGGGTGGTACGCCGATCCAGACGTTATTCCTGATGGATGGTATGATCATTTACAACCCGTTTCACAGCATTGGTTTATTCTCCGTTTTCGATACCGATATTCTACGCAACGTAGAAGTTTATACCGGTGGTTTTAACGCCGAATATGGCGGCCGTACTTCAGCCGTAATGGACGTAACCACCCGCGATGGTAACCGGAAAAAATTCGGCGGCGTGTTTTCGGCCAATCCGTTCACTTCTAAATTGGTGCTGGAAGGTCCGTTCTCGAAACCGAAAGACGGCGTGAGCAATTCTTCCTTCATTCTGAGCGGCCGGACTTCTTACCTGGAGCAGACTTCCAAATCTCTGTACAGCTACGCCGATTCTTCCGGTTTGCCTTACAATTTTACCGATCTCTACGGCAAAGTTTCTTTTAATTCGAAGAATGGCAACAAAATGAACGTATTCGGTTTCAATTTTAACGACCGGGTAAACCTGGCGCAGAACTCTGCGGTTGACTGGGATTCTTATGGTTTTGGTACCGATTTTATCGTACTTCCTTCTTCGGCGTCCATGATGATTCATGGTTTGTTTGCTTATTCGAATTACGATATTGCCATTTCTGAACCGAGCGGCCAGCCGCGTAACAGCAAAATAAACGGTTTCAATTTAGGCCTCGACTTTACTTACTTCATTAACCAGAACGAGCTGAAATATGGTATTTCGGTAATTGGTAATAAAACGGACTTTGTAGCCGAAACGCCAACCGGCGTAGCCCTTAACGAAGAACAGAACAATACCGAAATGGCCGGTTTTGTAAAATACCGCCTGGTTAAAGATCTTTTTGTGCTCGAGCCAAGTTTCCGCCTGCATTATTACGCTTCGTTGGCGCAGCTTTCGCCAGAGCCGCGTTTGGGTTTTAAATACAATATTTCTGAAAAATTACGTTTCAAATTTGCCGGTGGCTTTTTTAGCCAGAACTTTTTATCTACCCGTTCCGACCGCGACGTCGTGAATTTGTTTGCCGGTTTCTTATCGTCGCCGGAATCGTTGAAAGATGCTGAGGGTAACGCGGTTGCGAATCCGTTGCAGAAGTCGCGCCACGCCATGTTTGGCCTGGAATACGACCTTACGCAAAGAATAACCGTAAACGTGGAGCCTTACGTGAAAGACTTCAACCAATTGGTGAACATAAACAGTAACCGGATCTTTGCCGAAGATGCGCCTTACCTGGTGGAGACCGGTTTTGCAAAAGGTATAGATTTTGCAGTGAAATATGAAGGCAGCAACGCAATGCTTCAGGCCGCCTATTCGTTAGCCAAAGTAGATCGCACCTTCGGGAAAGCTACTTACCCAACGAACTACGACCGCCGCCACAATGCCAATATTTTAGGAACTTACATGTTTGGCGAAGAAAAAGCTTTTGAAGTAAGTGCCCGCTGGAATTTAGGTTCCGGTTTCCCGTTCACGCCAACGCAGGGCTTTTATGAGCGCAACCTGAACGGCGGCATCGATACCGATATTACTACCGAAAACGGTGAACTTGGTATTCTGTACGGCGAAATAAACTCAAAACGACTGCCTTATTACCACCGGCTCGATATTTCGGCCAAACGCACTTTTAAGCTCAAAAACGCTACCGTTTTAGAGATCAATGCTGATATTGTGAATGTTTACAACCGCAAAAATATTTTTTACTTCGACCGGGTTACTTCGCAGCGCGTGGACCAGTTGCCAATTCTGCCAAGTGTAGGTTTAAGATTAAAATTCTAATATGAAGTTATACCAGAAAATTGTCCTTTCGTCGGCTTTATTGGGTGGCGCCGCACCGTTTGCCGAAGCGCAGCACAACCAGGTTTTTACCAACGACGAACGCTACATGCATGAAGGCCTGGAGCTTTTCGACCGTGAAAAATATGGCGCTGCCCAACAGGCTTTTGCTAAATATATCAGCCTGATCGGCGACGACAGTAAAACCATAGATGCGCAGTATTATTATGCCGTAAGTGGTCTGTACCTGCTTCACCCGGATGCCGAAAAACTGATCCTGAATTTTGCCACCAAATATCCGACTCACCCGAAAGCCGGCCTTGCATATTACCAGTTAGGTTTATTTTATTTCGATAAAAAGAACTACAACAAGGTGATCGAGTACCTGGAGAAAGTACCGAAGGAGAACCTGGATGAAGAGCAAAAACACGAAGCAGAATTTAAACAGGCTTACGCGTATTTTGCCGAAAAAAAATTCGATAAAGCCAAGCCCTTGTTCGACCGCAATAAAGGGGGTGCGCGCAAATATTCTTACGCTTCAAGCTATTATGCAGGCTATATTGCTTTGCGCAATGGCGATTATGCCAGTGCAAAGACCGACCTGCGTATGGCTGAGCAAAACGAGGCTTACCGCACGGTAGTACCTTATTTACTCACCCAGATTCTTTACAAAGAGGGTAATCTGGATGAAGTGATTGCTTACGGCGAGAAAGTGCTGGGTCAGAAACCGGTTCCGCAAAATGCCGATGAGATTGAGCTTTTGATCGGTGACGCTTATTTTAAAAAGAACGATTATAAGAACGCCGCCAAATATTTTAACGCTTACGCCAAAGGCCGGAAAAATATAGAGAACGGCGTGCAGTATAAGATCGCGTATGCCAATTACAAGACCGAAGATTTTAAAGCGGCCATCGTAAACTTTAAGGATGTTGCTTTACAAAAAGATTCGCTGGGGCAGAATGCGGCGTACCATTTAGGTTTGAGCTACCTGAAAGACAACAACAAACAATATGCGTTAACGGCTTTTAACCAGGCCCGCATCCAGGAATTCGATAAACCGGTAACCGAGGCGGCATCTATAAAATACGCGCAGCTCAATTACGAAACCGGCAATTTCAGGGAAGTGATCAACTCGCTTTCCGATTTCAATAAGAAATTCCCGAACTCGAAAATGGGGGATGAGGCCGATGATATTCTGAGCGAATCTTTCCTGAACTCGAATAATTACCTGGAAGCGATCCGCTATATCGAGAAGCTCAATAACCGTTCTTCCCGGATCAATGCCACGTACCAGCGCGTAACGTATTACCAGGCGGTAAATTATTTCAACGATAGTAAATTCCAGGAAGCGGTTGCGTTGCTCGATAAATCGCTGGAACATAATTATGACCCTGAGATCCGCGCGGCCAGCTATTTTCTGAAAGGCGAAGCGTATTCTATAGCTCAGCGGTGGGACGATGCCTCCAATAGTTACGCAGCTGTTTTTAGAACGAGCAATGCCAACAAAACCGATTATTACGTGAAGTCGCGTTACGGTATCGGGTATGCGTACTACAACAATAAGCAATACGATAAAGCGCAAACGCACTTTAAAGCGTACATCAACGATAATTCGGTACGCGATAATAACCCGAACCTGATGGATGCCACCATGCGTCTGGGAGATACTTATTACGTGGAGAAAGATTATAAGCAGGCCCTGAATCTATACGATAAAGTGCTGGCTTCCAATTCGCCGGATAAAGATTACGTGTATTTTCAGAAAGGTGTAGTGCTGGGTTTAATGGGCCGAAAAGAAGAGGCTGCCAAAAACCTGCAATCGTTGGTTAATAATTTCCCGAAATCACGCTATGCCGACGATGCTACGTATCAGAAAGCGGTGCTTGATTTTGAGAACGGAAATTATGCGCCGGCCATTTCCGGTTTTACAAACCTGATCGATAACCGTCCGCAAAGCTCCCTGATCCCTAACGCGATCCAGAAACGGGGCGTGGCTTACGTGAACCTCCGGAAATACGACGAAGCGATTGCCGACTTTAAAAAGGTGCTCGATAGTTATCCGAATTCCAAGGTGGCCAACAGCACGCTTTATTCGTTGCAGGAAGCGCTGAATTCGCAAAACCGCAGCGATGAATTTGATGCTTACCTGGCCAAGTTCAAAACGGCAAATCCGGCCAGCGAAGCTTTGGAAAGTGTTGAGTTTGAATCGGCTAAAAACATGTACTTCAAGGAGAACTATAAGCAGGCCATTCCGAAATTTGAAGCTTACCTGAAATCGTATGGCAACAGCGTTTTAGCCGTAGATGCCCGTTATTTCCTGGCTGATTCTTACCTGCGGACCGGCGATAAAGCAACTGCCCTGAAGAAATTGAAAGAAGTGGTTGCCGAAAACCGGACCGAGTACATGAGCAAAGCCATTGCTAAAGTAGCCGACCTGGAATTCGAAAATAAGAACTACAGCGAATCGTTGAAATATTACAGCCGTCTGCGCGATATTTCTTCGAGCCGCCGCGAACAGGCAAACGCTATGCTTGGCATGCTGAAAAGTTATTACCAGGCTACCGATTATGAGAACACCCGCAAAGTTGCCAACGACCTGTTGAACACAGGTAATGCGACCTTAAATGCTACCAACACTGCTTTGCTTTATAAAGGAAAAGCAAGTTACGCGCAGGGCAATATGGAAAATGCCTTAACCGAACTGAAAGCAGCTTTAACCGCAACTGACGAAAACGGAGCGGAAGCCCAATACCTGATCGCGGAAATTCTGAATAAGCAGAAACGCTATAAAGAATCTACCGATGCGGCTTATAAAATGACGGAAAACTATGCGAACTACGAATATTGGTTAGGCCGCGCGTTCATTATTATTGCTGATAACTATGCGGCGCAGGGCGAGAATTTCCAGGCGCGTGCTACGCTTAATTCCATTATCGAGAATTCTCCTTTTAAAGAAGTGCAGGATCTGGCCAAAGCCCGTTTAGCCGCATTAGATAATGCCGCAAAACCAGCCGAAGAGCCAAAAGGTAAGAACAACAAGAACAACAAGCAGAATTTAAACGCGACGGAAGGAGACTCGATCCGATGAAAAATACTTTTAAAATAACTGGTATAGCCATGTTGCTGGCTTTTGGGCCGATAGCAGGTTTTCAGGCGTTTGCACAAAAAGGCTGGAACAACGATGGAAAGCTGGAAAGTACGGAAATTGTGGTGGAGAAAAACCGCGTAATTGAATTGCCGGAAGCCAGCCGTAACTACGAAAAATTCCGCATCGATCCGCCGGAAAAGAAAACGAACAAAGTTACTTACCGCTTCAACGATTATAAACTGCCCGATCAGGATGTGAACTTATCGGTTCGGGTACTTACTATCCGTCAGGAAGATCTGCCGAAGCTGTATGGAAACTATGTAAAAGCCGGATTTGGTAAATATTCTACACCGTATTTAAAAGGTTATTTCCATAATAAACGCGACGACAAAGCTGCTTTCGGCGGTAATATCAGCCACGTTTCTTCCAATGGTCCGGTTGAGAATTCAGATGTGAGCAACACGGAAATTGGCGCGCATGGCGAAAGCTACATGGGTAATTTTACCCTTGGCGGCAGAGCAAATTACGAGCGCGACGGCTATAATTTTTATGGTTATAACCGCAATTTAGTACCGGAAGGAAAAACTCGTTTAGATGAGCAGGGTTTTAACCGGATCGGGGCAGAAGCTTACCTGAATAACCTGCTGGAGGCAAATGCTAAAATGCAGTATAAATTAGGTGGCGGCATTAAATATTTCTCCGACGATTACGATGCTTCGGAATTCGATGGATTTGCCAACCTGAACCTGGATTATTATTTAAGCAAAACTTCGCGGGTAAATCTGTTTTCCGATTTTTCTTACATTTCCTATAACGATGTAAACAAAGTTTCGCGTCCGTACTTCCGTATCCGCCCGAGCTACCAGCTGGATATGGACAAACTCGATATTTCAGTAGGAGCGATGCTGGCTTATGCGGATGATAATATTGAGAATGGCGATAAGCTGAATTTCTACCCGGCAGTGCGCGTTGGTTTCGAAGCCATAGAAAGTAAACTGATCCTGTTTGGTGGTTTGGGTGGAGATCTGCAACGCGTTACGGTTAATGATCTGACCCGCGAAAACCCATGGCTGAGTTCAAGCTTTAATTTCGCAGGCCCGGATTCGATCCAGGCTCCTGCCCGTTTAGGACTGGATGTACGGAATACCGATAAGCAGATCGAAATTTACGGAGGCGTTACCGGTAGCCTGGCCAGCAATGTGCAGTTTACTGCAAAAGTTTCATACCAGAACCTGAAAAACCTATATTATTTTAATCACTCCATCCTCGATTCTTCGCGGTTTGTGCTGCAATACGACGATGAAGCAACCTCGCTGCTGAATTTTTACGGTGAAGTGGTTTACAACCGGGCCGATAAAACTCGTTTCGGTTTGAAGATGGATTATAACAATTACAGCGGCCTGAATTTGCTGGAACAGCCTTTTTACCGCCCGAGCATGATAACCAGTGTTTTCGGAAGTTATAATCTTTACGATAAGATTCTGTTTAACGCCGAACTTTACTATATTGGCAGTAGTTTCGGAAAGATCCAACGCGGTTTAGGCAGTGCTGCAATTTTAGAATCTGATAAAATAGTAGACCTGAACCTGAAAGTAGATTATAGAATCTCGGAAAAATTTTCAACATTTGTGATGCTGAATAACGTTTTGGGCAAGAAATACGAACGTTTCGTAAACTACCCGACCAAAGGTTTTAACGTGATCGGCGGCATAACTTACACATTCTAAAGCTTTTTATGGTTCTCAAACAGATCCAGGATTTACTACACGACCACGATTGCGTGATCATTCCCGATTTCGGAGGCTTGATCGCGCAGTATGCTTCGGCAAAAATTCACCCGGTAAAACATACGTTTACGCCGCCGAGCAAAAAAATTGCCTTTAACGAAAAACTGCAACACAACGATGGTTTGCTGATCAGCAATCTGGCGCAGCACCTGCGGGTTTCTGCTCCGGAAGCACAGCAAATGGTGGCGCAGTTTGTAGGCAATATTCAAAGCGAACTGGCGCAAAATAAACGATTCGAATTACAGGGCATCGGAATTTTTCGTTACAACGCGGAGCAGAAACTCGAGTTTGAATATCTGGAAGCTGAAAATTACTATGCCCATAGTTTTGGCTTGCCAGAATTGGTAGCGCGTCCGGTAATTGCCGAAGAAGCTGCTGCTTTGCGGGCTGTTCGTCAGAAAGTTACCCCGAAACCGGTTCCGGCCGGCAAAAAAGGTTTATCTGCTTTTGCGCGCAAATATGGTACTGTTGCAGCCACGGTGTTAACCGGTGGTTTAACGGTGGCCATGGTTTACTACGTATCGCTGAATTCCGAATATAATTTAAGTTCACTGAACCCGGTTGCTTTATTCCAGCAGAAAACGCAAACGCAAGCCCCGGAAACGGTAGCATTTTCGGAAGAAAAAGTGGCGGAAGCCTTTACTCAGCAACTCGAAACCTTGCCGGTAACGCCGGAAGAGGAATCGGTAGCTGCCTTAGAAGCAGATTACGACAATACGGTTTCTAATATTGAAGCTGTTGCCGCCCCGGAACCTGTTGCTTTAAAACCGTTGCCAACCCGCCAGGTAAACCTGAACGAGAAAGCAGAAAACGCTATGGAAACGGCTGCTAAAACTGCCGAACCAAAAGCAGAAATTAAAACCGCAGTTGCCAAAAACGAAATTAAAGCTGAGCCAAAAGCTGCAATTGCGAAGGCAGAAGTAAAAACGGTATCAAAACCAGCTGAAAAAGTAGTAACGAAAGCGGAAGCAAAAATAAATTCTGAAACTGCTGCAATTAAAAAAGCTACCGGCCGTTATTTCATCATTTCCGGCGGTTTTAGTTCCCTGGAAAATGCTGAGCGCAGCAAAAAACAACTTGCTGCCAAAGGCGCCGAACAAGCTGAAGTGATGCTGCCAAACGGCATGAGTAAGCTGCACCGCGTTTCGGTGGCCGAGTTCGATAATATGGAAACGGCTGCGGCCAAACTCCCGGAACTGCGCAAAAAATACGGAAATGCTCTCTGGATACTTAACTATTAACATGAACCCGATTCTCTTACAGATTACCACGCTTACTGCCGACACGGCAGCGAATATTCCATCTGCGGCCCCGGTAACCGGCGCCGATTCCGGCCTTTCCGTTTTCGACCTGATCGTGAAAGGCGGCTGGGTTATGGCTCCGATCTTTTTGATGAGCATTATTGCGATCTACATTATGGTGGAACGCTACATTGCTATTAAAAAAGCTTTGCCAGATCCGGAACCGTTTATGCAGGCCGTAAAAACGCAGGTTATTCAGGGCGACCTGAACGGTGCGAAAATGTTGTGCGCCAAAACCAACACGCCAATAGCTCGCATGATCGAAAAAGGTATCCGCCGCATCGGGAATCCGTTAAAAGACATCGAAACTTCGATCGAGAACGTTGGTAAACTCGAAATTACCAAACTGGAAAAGAACATTAACGTGCTGGGTATTATTGCCGGTATCGCACCTATGCTTGGTTTCGTAGGTACGATCATCGGGGTAATTAAAATTTTCTACGCCATTTCTGCCACCGGCGATTTCGGTATTGCACAGATCTCCGGCGGTCTTTACACCAAAATGGTAACTTCCGCGGCCGGCCTTATTGTAGGTATGATCGCGCACATCGGCTACCACTACTTAAGCCTGATGGTAGAACGTGTGGTTTTCAAAATGGAAAATTACGCTGTAGAATTTACCGATCTTCTGCAGGATAATTAAAATGAATGTGCTAGTTATTTAATGTGCTGATGTGCTCATTGAATAATTAGAAAAAGAAGGTGCTGATATTGGTAGAAAATACTGGTATTAGCACTTTCAATTTTAAAAATAAAGTTAAATCGTTCGTTTTTGTTTAAGAGATCTGCTGATCTTGAAAGACGAATAACGGACAACGAACAACGAAAATATGGATTTTAGCCGCAGACGTAAAATTTCGTCGCACGTAGAAACGGGCTCCATGAACGACATCATGTTCTTCCTGATGCTGTTCTTCCTGATCGTTTCTACCATGGTAAACCCGAACGTGATCAAGCTAATGCTGCCCAATGCTAAATCTGATGTGCAGATGGTGAAGCAGCCGGTTACGGTTAGTGTAAATGCCGCAGGCGAGTATTTTGTAGATAAACAACCCGTTTCGCCGGAAAATTTAGAATCAGCTTTGGCGCAGGCAGTGAACGGAATTGATCAGCCAACCGTTGTATTACGAGTGGATGCATCGCTGAACGTACAAAAGCTGGTGGACATCCTTGAAATCGGCAATAAGCTGAAAGTAAAAATGGTAATGGCCACACAGGCTGAAAAGGGACAATAAAATTATGTTAGCTTCAAAAGAAAATGATTACCGGAATTATGGCCTGATAGGTACTGTGGTTTTTCACGGCGCGCTGCTGGCTATATTTCTCCTGATGGTTTTCAAAGGCCCGAACCCGCCGCTGGAAGGTGGCTCCGGTATTGAGCTGAATTATGGGGTAATTGGGGAAGAAGGTTTTGGTGACGTGCAAACTACGGCTCCGGCCAACGAATCGCCAAATAAAGAAGACAGTCGTCCGGCAGCTGAAGCTCCGGAAGTAAAACCTCAGCAACAGGTTGTAGCCCAAAAAGCTGTAGAAGCAACACCTGATCGCGTGGTAACCGGCGTAGAAGAAACCGGCGTAAATGTGAAGGAAGTTGAAAAACCAAATAAAGTAGAAGAGAAGAAGGAAGAAGTGAAAGCGGTAGAAAAACCGAAATCGCTTTATCCGGGCAAATCTACGGCGCAAAATGGTGCCAACGGCAAAGCCGGCAGCAGCAACGAAGCAACCGGCAACAACAACGGCGACCGTCCGGGCAAAGTGGGTGACCAGGGAAATCCGGAAGGAACGTTAGATGCGAAAGCGCTTTATGGTAAACCAGGCAAAGGTGGCCCCGGCAACGGCGGTAGCTTAAACATGCCAGGTTGGGCTTTCGATCGTCCGCCAAAACCAAACGATAATTCCAACGAAAGCGGCCGTATTGTTTTCGATATTAAAGTTGATGAAGACGGTTCAATTACGCGCTGCGAAGTGCGGGAAAGCAACGTTTCTCCGGCTTTAACCAAACTTTACCGCGATGCCGTTTTTAAATCTTCATTGAGCCCGACCAACGCCAGTGGTGTTGCTAGTACCGGTGCCAGCGGAACAGTAACGTTTATTATCAGCGCCCGATAATTTGATTTTTAGAAAATTTAAATGAAAAGCCTGTCTGCGGACGGGCTTTTTGTTAATTTTATCTCATGAAATTTATTGTTCTTTGCATTGGTTTGGTAATTTGTGCTTGCAATTTTTCCTTTGGACAACAACAAGGAAACTTGAAAATACTGAATCATCAACAGCCTTCAGACTCATTATATAACGTTTTAGAACAAACAGTTGAAGGGACAAATAGGGGAGGTTTGAATGTTTCTGGATGGATATTCGACCGTCCTCCAAGACCAAATGATACAAGTACTGAAAGTGGTAAAATCATATTTGAAATAAGTGTTAATAAAGAAGGAAAAATTATAGCGTGTAAGGCTTTGGAAAGTTCGGTTTCAAAGAACTTGATGAGACTTTATAGAGATGCAGTTGTGAAATCCAGATTAAAACCTTCAACTCCAGGTTTTAAGCCTGAAGCCAGTGCAACCGGAACAGTTACCTTCATTATTAAATCCCAATAATTTTTCAGAGATATTTAAAGCCTATCCATCGGATGGGCTTTTTTATTTTCCTTCGACTTTTTTACCTCAAAACCATAGCGTTTTGCACGGATAAGCTTAATTTTACACCGGTTTTGAAAATACCTTCCCCCATGACTTACGAAGAATGTCTGGAATATATGTATGAGCAGTTGCCGATGTTTCACCGCATCGGCAATGCTGCTTTTAATAAAAGCCTCGATAATATTCTGGCGCTTTGCGAAGCGCTGGATAATCCGCAGCACAAATTTAAAAGTGTGCATGTGGCGGGTACGAATGGCAAAGGCAGCAGCTCCAATATGCTGGCGGCTATTTTGCAGAATTCGGGATACAAAACCGGGCTTTACACTTCCCCGCATCTCAAAGATTTTACCGAACGCATCCGCATAAACGGACTTCAGATACCGAAGGAAAAGGTGGTTCAATTTGTGGAGCAGCATAAAGAGCTGTTCGCCAAAATTCAACCTTCCTTTTTTGAAATGACCGTAGCGCTTGCTTTCGAGCATTTTGTAGAAGAAGAAGTAGATATAGCGGTAATTGAAGTGGGTTTAGGTGGAAGGCTCGATTCAACCAACATCATTACCCCGGAAGTTTGCCTGATTACGAATATCAGTTTCGATCATCAGAGTATTTTGGGCGAAACGTTGCAGGAAATTGCAGCCGAAAAAGCGGGCATTATTAAAGAAAATGTTCCGGTAATTATCAGCCAGACGCAGGCGGAAACGGTAGCAGTTTTCGAGGAAAAAGCCAGGGAAATGCATGCGCCGATCGTATTTGCGGATAAGCACCTTGACGTAATAAATCCGGACGTGAACATGGATGCGCGCATTTTTGATGTGTATAAAGGCGACATGGTATTTTTATCGAATCTGGAACTGGGTTTACTGGGTAGTTACCAGGAATTCAACTTACCGGGCGTGCTCATGACGGTGGAAGAGCTTCGGAAAAAAGGCTACGATATTTCGGAATATAATATCCGGGAAGGTTTAAAATATGTGGAGGAAATAACCGGTTTTAAAGGCCGTTGGCAGGTGCTGCAGGAAAATCCACTCATGATCTGCGATACGGGGCACAATGAAGCTGGTATGAAAGCAGTGCTGGCTCAGATCGAACGACTGAATTTGCCTAAAGTGCATTTCGTTTTTGGCGCGGTAAATGACAAAGATATTACGAAGATCCTGCAATTACTGCCCAGCGAATTTACGTATTATTTCTGCCAGGCAAATATTCCGCGGGCTTTACTGGTGGACGATCTGTTTAAGCAAGCAAAAAGTACCGGTCTTTCCGGACAAAAATATAATTCCGTAATGGAAGCTGTGCATGCGGCTAAAGCGACAGCAAAAGAGAACGAATTAATTTTTATTGGCGGCAGCACCTTTGTGGTAGCCGAAGTGGACGATTTATAAAATGGGTAGAAGTAAACTTCAGAAATTCCAGGTAATTGGCGAGCGCGAAAACGTAGTAGAACCTGGTAAGGAAAATTTCAAGCAATTAAAAGGTCGTTGGGCCGAAGATTTTTTTGAAAATAACCACGAGTTGGTGTTGGAAATTGGCTGCGGCAAAGGCGATTATACAGTTGGCATGGCGCAGCTTTTTCCGGATAAGAATTTTATTGGCGTAGATATTAAAGGCGCAAGGCTTTGGAAAGGCAGTTCGCTAGCGGAAGAAATGGAACTGACGAACGTTGGTTTTCTGCGCACGTTCATTGAAGAAATTACCGACCATTTTGCCGATAATGAAGTTAGTGAACTTTGGGTTACTTTCCCTGATCCGCGCCCGCGTTTGGGGGAAGAAAAGAAACGCTTAACTTCGCCGCGCTTCATGAATATGTACAAACAAATGGTGAAACCAGGTGGCATCATTCATTTCAAAACCGATAACCTGGAATTGTTCGATTATACGCTGGAAATTCTGCAAAAGAATAACGAAAATAACCTGATATTCACACACGATCTGTATAATTCTGATTTGCAGGATCATACTTTGGGAATTCAAACAACTTACGAACGCAAGTTTTTGGGCGAAGGCATTCCGATTAAATACCTGCAGTTTGAAGTGGTGAAATAATTTATGAATGATTAATTACTAATGAATAATGATTAATGATTGATAATGCTTTGCTGATTATCCATTAATTATTCATAATTAATCATTAAAAATAAGGTCCGGTTTAGGCTGGACTTTTTGCTTTCAAAACGGTACCGTTTTTAACCGAAAAACTCGGAAAACGGTAAGTGCTTTTAAATTGAAACACACTGATGCAAAATTCCAATCCCCGAATTGATCCCGATCCGGTTGATAAGCAGATCACGTTTTTTCAGAAAACGCTGAAGCTGGCTGGGCGTGCCGGGCTCGATCCGTTCATTCTGATCCTGGCCTGCGTAATTATTCTGGCAAATTTCTGGCCGGAACCGGGCATTCAGGAAGGACCTTTTTCACTGGCGGAACTGGCTAATTACGGCGTTTCGTTCATTTTCTTTTTCTACGGCCTGCGGCAGGAGCCCGAAAAGCTTAAAGCCGGATTAAGTAACTGGAAACTGCATTTGCTCATTCATTTCACTACTTTTTTGCTTTTTCCGTTGCTGGCTTTACTCGGTAAAACGCTGTTCGAAACGCCTGATTCTGAAGTGCTATGGCTGGGTATTTTCTTTCAGGCAACGCTGCCATCTACGGTTTCTTCGGCGGTAGTTATGGTTTCGATTGCGGGCGGGAATATTCCGGCAGCCATTTTTAATGCAAGTATCAGCAGTATGATCGGAGTTTTTATTACGCCGGTTTGGATGGGTTTATTCCTGAATTCGGCTTCGGAAAGTTTTGATCTGAGCCAGGTTTTTATCAAGCTAATCATCCAGGTAATTATTCCGGTTTTTCTGGGAATTTTGCTGCATCGTAAATTAGGGAAGATTGCTGAAAAGTACCGCAAGCAAATGCGCTATTTCGACCAGACCATTATCCTTATGATCGTTTATACCTCTTTCAGCGAATCGTTTTCCCGAAACATGTTTGCCGGCTTTAAGATCTGGGACGTAATTTTGCTGAGTTTAGGATTAATAGGTTTTTTCGTACTGGTACTTTTTATTGTAAACCTCATTTCCAAAGCGCTGCATTTTAACCGCGAAGACAAAATTACGGCCATGTTCTGCGGCTCTAAAAAATCGCTGGTGCACGGAACGGTAATGGCGAAGGTGCTTTTCGTGAATTCCGTAAATACCGGTATTATACTGCTGCCCGTTATGCTTTACCACACGCTGCAAATGGTAGTTGCCAGCATCCTTGCCAAGAAAATGGCAAGGGAATTAGATGAAAAACGGTAGGTTTTTAGACCTAAAAACCTGAAAATATGGTATCGGCAAAAAACGCCAACAAAGCCAGGTTTTTGTAGAGACGCAATACTTTGCGTCTTTTTCACAAGAGTTTCTCTGTTTATAAAATGTAATTTTTTTCGAATTTAGTAAGACGCAAAGTATTGCATCTCTACAAATTTCTACTCTTCCAGCGCTTCGAAAATTTCTTCCAGTTCGTCAAAGGTTTTCAGGCCGGGACGGATTTCGTCGGAGCCCTGCATGCCGATGCCATACGGGTTTATATTTTCCAGAATGTAATTCAGGTTGTTTTTTTCTACGCCAAAACCGATTATCACTTTGTTAAGTTTTGCTACGTCGCTTAATAAGCGGCAATTGGTGTCATCAATCGTAGTGAAATCGTTGGAGTAAACCAGGAAGCAATCTACATCGGCGTGATACAGATCGAGCATTTCCAGTAACTCCGTTTCGATGGTATCTTTATTGATAAAAACTTTCTGGATTACCGGTTTTTCGATTTTCTGAATTTCGTTTATCAGGTAAGTTTTGTTCAGCTGAATGTAATCGAGGTTCAGGTTGAAGGCTTTTTCGTTTATTTCAGTAGCATCTGCTTCATCAAATTCGCCCACCAGCTGAATTCCGGAAATCCAACCCGTAATCTCCTTGAACGCATCTTCGGTAATATGGCCTGAAACGGCGGAATCGAGGGGAAATCCCATCATATCGGCGCCCATGCCGGCACAATAACGGGCATCGCTTAAATTGTTGACGCTATTTACGAGCACGGTAGTTTTTAAAGCCATAACGCTACGGTTTTTCGGGTTGCTGAAATAATGCTCAAAGTAAGTAGCTTTTTTCGGCTTCCGCCACTTTTTTCTCTCAAAAGTATATCGTTTTACCGGAAAGATGCCCGAATTGGAAATTAATCTGTCGGAAATTCGTTTACTTAATTACGAAGAGCAACTCTGCAAAATTGCTATATTGAAAGGGCTTTGTTGTATCTTTGTAGCTTAACCATTTTAAAGAGGGCTTTCAACCCTTATTTCGATTAAATGAGTACCAAAGGAAGAGTATTAGTAGCCATGAGCGGCGGCATAGACAGCTCCGTGGCAGCCGTAATGTTGCACGAGCAAGGTTACGAAGTTGTGGGCATGACCATGAAAACCTGGGATTACGCATCTTCAGGAGGCAGCAAAAAAGAAACCGGCTGCTGCAGTTTAGATTCTATAAACGATGCGCGGAATATTGCCGTGCAACTCGGTTTTCCGCATTACATCATCGACATCCGCGAAGAATTCGGCGATTATGTAATAAATCATTTTACCGATGAATATTTGGCCGGCCGCACACCAAACCCTTGCGTTTTGTGCAATACGCACATTAAATGGGATTCTTTGCTGCGCCGCGCCGATAAACTAGGCTGCGATTTTATTGCCACCGGTCATTATGCTAACGTGCGTGAAGAGAACGGCCGTTACGTGATTTCCAAAGGTTTAGATGAAAACAAAGATCAATCTTATGCTTTATGGGGAATTTCGCAGGAAAGTCTGGCGCGCACAATTTTCCCGTTAGGTAATTTACATAAATCTGAAATTCGCGCATTTGCCTTGGAACGTGGTTTCCACGAACTCGTGCAGAAACCGGAAAGCTACGAGATCTGCTTTATTCCGGACAACGATTACCGTGGTTTCCTGAAACGCAGAGTTCCGGAATTGGCGGAGCAGGTTGCAGGCGGCGAATTTGTGATGGAAGACGGTAGAGTAGTGGGCAAACACGAAGGTTATCCGTTCTACACCGTTGGTCAACGGAAAGGTTTAGGCATTGCGTTGGGCTTCCCGGCATTCGTTACGCGCATCGAAAAGGAAACAAATCGCGTAATATTGGGCAACTACGACGATCTGGCGAAAAACGGGACCACCATCGGCAAACTGAACATGGTAAAATACGCGAACTTACACGATAAGCCAACCGCCACCGTTACCAAAGTACGCTACAACGATTCCGGAACCGAAGCCATTATCGAACAGTTCGGCGATAAAATGAAAGTGCATTTCCTGAGCGGCGTGCATGCTATTGCGCCGGGCCAGGCAGCCGTATTTTACGAAGGCAACGACGTAATCGGCGGCGGCTGGATCGAGACGAGTTACCACATTCAATAAGAAAAAACGCTATCTAATTTTATGAAAAAAGTCGGGTATTTGCTGGTGCTGTTTGCGGGTTTGTTTTACGGTTGCACCGAAACGGAAGAAATTAACGACTCGGTTACGGGCAAAGCTTTCTATCCGCTCAGCATCGGCGATTACCGGATTTATAACGTTACGCACGTGCGTTTTGCCCAGGATACGATCAGCGATTCCACCAGTTTTCAATTGCGGGAACGGGTAGATACGCTCTTTACCAACCTGGCCGGCGAACCGACTTTTAAACTTATCCGTTCCAAAAGAATGAAACCGGAAGACCCGTGGCGCGATGATTCTGTGATCACGGTTTCAATTTCCAGCAGCCAGGTGCGCCGCACCGCCGATAACCTCAGCCTGGTGAAAATGGTATTTCCGGTTACTGAAAATAAAACCTGGAACCCGAACGTTTTCAATACGCTGGAACCCGGTAATGCGAAATATGTGAACGTGAATCAGCCTTACGCAGTGAACGGGCAGAATTTCCCGAATACGGCTACTGTACTGGTAAACGATTTCGTTTCGGTAATTAATAAAGATGTGCGCACCGAAGTTTATGCCGAAAACGTGGGTATGATCTACAAAGATTACGAAGTGCTGCAATATTGCAACGACAACCAGCTTTGCGATGTGGGCGTGGAATATATTTTATTTGGTTACCGCCGCACCGAAACGCTGGAATCTTACGGGAAAACGGAATAATTATGAACAGACTTTTTGCTGCTTTTTTCATACCGTTTTTTTTTATTTCGCTGCATCCGGCTCTGGCTCAGAATTCTGATAAGCATTTCGTTTATTTCAAAGACAAAGCCAATTCGCCTTACAGCCTTTCCAAACCGGAACAATTTCTTTCTCCGGCTGCCCTGAAACGCCGGCAAAAGCAAAAGATTACGCTAAACCAGCGCGACCTGCCTGTAAACCCAAGTTATGTAACTGGGTTGAAAGCGTTGGGTGTGGAAGTGCGTTACAAAAGTAAATGGCTGAATGGCGCTGTTATTGTTTGCGATTCTGCTAAACTGATGCAGGTTTTAGCTCTTCCATTTGTAAAAAACGGCCAGACTTTAAACCGGGAAATACCTGGAAAAAAGGGCGATGATCCGGAGCAGATAGAAGTTCTGATCTCGGGTTCGAGCGCGTTGAACGCGCGTAAAACCGCCGATCCGGCCCAATATGGTGAATCGTATCTTCAGGCTGAAATGATTGGTGCCACGCAAATGCACGATGCCGGTTTTCACGGAGAAGGCATGACGGTGGCAGTTTTCGATAACGGTTTTCCGGGTGTGGACCGTACCATCCCGTTTGCGCATTTGTACCAGAATAACCAGGTAAAAGGCGCTTATAATTTTGTTGCCAATAATAAAAACGTTTATTCGCGCGGCGGACACGGCACCAACACGCTTTCTAATATTGCGGCTTATCAACCCGGTAAATTTATTGGCACGGCTTATAAAGCCAACATTTATTTGTTTGTAACCGAAGATGATGACGGCGAAAATCCGATAGAAGAAGCTTATTGGCTCATTGCCGCCGAATATGCCGACAGTGCCGGGGTAGATGTGATCAATTCTTCTTTAGGTTACAGTAACAAATTCGACAATCCCTCATTAGAACATACTTATGCCGATATGGATGGCAATACTACCATTGTAACCAAAGCTGCTGATATTGCTGCAAGTACTGGGATGCTAGTGGTAAATTCTGCGGGAAATGAAGGTGATAAAACTTGGCGTTACATTATTGCCCCTGCCGATGGCGATTCTGTTTTAACCGTTGGTGCTGTGGATGCCCAGACCAATAAAGCCAGCTTCAGTTCTTTTGGACCAACTTCTGATAACAGAATAAAGCCAAATCTGGCAGCGATGGGCGTGCAGGCCGCGGTAGTCAATTCCTTCGGTGAAGTGGGTAAAAGTAACGGAACTTCTTTCTCCGGTCCGATCCTGGCTGGTCTGGCAACCGGTTTCTGGCAGGCCAATCCGCAACTCACCAACATGCAGGTTATTGAGTATCTGCAGCGTTCGGCAACCCAAGCCAATAATCCGGATAATAATTTGGGTTATGGAATTCCGAATTTTATGAAAGCGCAGGAATTGGTTTCGAAGGATTTCGGCCTGGTAAATACCTTAACGCTTTATCCAAACCCCACCAATACCAATGTCCTTCATTTAGGATTTGCTGAAATGGCTTATGCCGGACCGGTAGATATAAAAATCTATGACCGGACCGGACGCCTGGTAGATCAGGTTTTATTGCAACGGGAACTTGGCCAGCCAATGGAATTTAAACTAAGTTCTGCGGTAGTTTCCGGCTTGTATATTGTGCAGGTAGCTTGGGCTGAAAATGTAGAAACCCTTCGGTTCGTGAAATTGCCGTAATTTTAATAAATCCGTACTTTTACCGCTGAAATTCATAGCGTTTTTAACAACAATATTATGCCCCCAATTATTGCTCCCTCGGTTTTGGCTTCCGATTTTGCCAACCTGCAGTCAGAAGCCGAAATGCTGAACCGCAGCCAGGCCGACTGGTTCCACATCGACATTATGGACGGCCGTTTTGTGCCGAACATTTCTTTTGGTTTACCGGTACAAGCTGCCATTAAAAAACATGCGCAAAAGCCGCTCGATGTTCATTTAATGATCGTGGAGCCGCAGCTTTACATCGAAGATTTCCGCAAAGCCGGCGCCGATATTATTACCGTACATTACGAAGCCTGTCCGCATTTGCACCGCGTAATTCAGCAGATTAAACTTACGGGCGCCAAAGCGGGTGTTGCCTTAAATCCGCATACACCGGTTAGCGTGCTGGAAGATATTATTGCCGATATTGACCTGGTGTGCTTAATGAGCGTGAACCCGGGTTTTGGCGGTCAGAAATTCATTGAGAATACGTATGCCAAGATCGAAAAACTGAAGACGATGATCGTTGCTCAAGGTTCTTCTGCTCTGATAGAAATTGATGGCGGCGTAAACCAGGAAAATGCACCGAAGCTGATGAAAAGCGGCGCCGATGTATTAGTAGCCGGTTCTTTTGTATTCACTGCTGCCGATCCTGAAAAAACCATTGCCGACCTGAAAAATATCGCGTATTAGAATTTACGTTTGCTGCATGCTGAGAAATACCCTGGCCATTTTACTTTTTTTATTATTGAATCAAATGGCCTGGGCGCAGCAGGCAACCTTAACCGGTACCGTTAAAACGGCAGAAGGCGCACCGCTCGAATTGGCTGCCATTGCTTTAAAAGGTACAACTTCCGGCACCCAAACCAACGCCCAGGGGCAGTTCCAGTTATCTGTTCCGGCCGGCGAAAGTTTTACCGTTGTAATGCAGTATGTAGGTTTCAAAACCCAGGAATTGAAGCTCAAACTGCAGCCCGGCGAAACCCGCAACATTTCGGTTAGTATGCAGCCGGACGTTAAAATGCTGAACAAAGTGGTGGTGCGGGGCCGCAGTGAAAACGACACCCGCGAGGAAGTAAGCATCATGAAGCTTGATCCGCGCCTTTCCAGTACCTTGCCTTCGGCTTTCGGCGATTTTAATAAGATACTGGTGGCTTTGCCTGGCGTGGTTAGCAATAATGAGCTTTCTTCTACCTATTCGGTGCGCGGTGGAAACTACGACGAGAACCTGATCTACGTAAACGGAATCGAAATTTACCGGCCGTTTTTAGTTACCAGCGGGCAGCAGGAAGGTTTGAGTTTTGTAAATCCGGAAATGGCGGGCAACGTGGAATTTTCTTCCGGCGGCTGGCAACCTAAGTACGGCGATAAGCTTTCTTCGGTACTGAATATCAAATACAAACAACCTACCAAATTTGCCGGCTCCGTAACCGGTGGCTTAACCGGCGGTGCGGCGCATCTGGAAGCTGCTTCCAAGAATAAAAAGATCAGTTATTTGTTCGGAGCGCGCCATAAAGATGCCCGCTATCTGTTTCATAGCCTGGAAGTGAACGGTGATTATAAACCTGTTTTTTCAGATTTTCAGAGCTACGTGACTTTTAACTTCACAAAAGATAGCGTTTTAACACCCCAAAAACCGGCCCGCACAAGTTTAGGAATTTTAACCGCTTTCGCCCGTAATCGTTACGAGTTAAGCCCCACTTCTTCTACCACTAGTTTTGGCACCGTAAACCGTGTAGTACGTTTGCAGGTGGAATACGAAGGCCGCGAGCAAATGCAATACGAAACGTACCAGGCCGGCCTGAATTTAACGCATCGTTTTACCGACTGGCTTACATCCGAACTCATTCTTTCTGGGGTAAGATCTGACGAACGGGAATTCCGCGATACCGAAGCTTTTTACCGTTTTTGCGATGTGAACACCGATCCTTCTTCACCTGGTTTTAACGAATGCGTTCGTTCCCGCGATGTAGGCAGCCGCTACGATCACGCCCGGAATACTTTGCGGGCCGTAATTGCTTCGCTGGAAAACCGGAATACCTATCGGGCCAATGCTTATAATACTTTACAGTGGGGTATGAAAGCGAGCCGCGAGCAAATAGACGATAATCTTTCGGAGTATAACTTTATTGACTCTACCGATTATGCCGTGAACCGGAGTTTACTGAAAACGAATATCGGGCTGGAAACTTACCGCTACCAGGCTTACGCGCAACATACCATTGAACTCGATTCGCTTAAAACGCTTACTTATGGTTTACGAGCTAGTTACTGGAATTTCAACAAGGAATTCACCATTACGCCGCGCGTACAATATGCCTTTACGCCGGCCCGAAATCCTGATATTTCTTATAAACTGGCCGCCGGTTTGTATTACCAGCCACCATTTTACCGGGAGCTACGCAATGCGCAGGGCGAACTGAACCGGAATTTAAAAGCGCAACGTTCAGCCCACTTTATTGCCGGTACCGAATACCGTTTTAAGAAATGGAACCGCGATTTTAAACTTACTGCCGAAGCTTATTACAAGCATTTAACCAACGTTGTGCCTTACGATGTTGAAAATGTGCGCCTGCGTTATTATGCTCTCAATAATGCCAAAGCATACGCCGCCGGTTTCGATGTGCGCGTGAATGGAGAGTTCATTAAAGGTGCGGAATCTTGGTTCAGTTTAGGAGTGCTTACTACTAAAGAAGACATTGAAGGCGATAAACGGAATATTCTGGATGCGGAAGGAAATGTGATCGGGCAGGAGGATATTGGTTACATACGTCGCCCGAATGATCAGAGGATTACCTTGGGCGTTTTCTTCCAGGATCATTTACCAAACAACCCCACTATAAAAATGTACCTGAATATGCTTTTTGGTAGTGGTCTGGCCTTTAGTTATCCGGGAAATCCGGGAGGCAGAGGTGTGCTGCGTGGTAGAGCATATGTCCGTCCGGATGTTGGTTTCTCGAAGCTGATTACTTTACGCGATGCTTCCGCGCAAAACAGCCCGTTCGAAAGCCTCTGGATAAGCCTGGAAATTCTTAACCTGGTGGCAGCCAATAATTTAGTAGGCTATAGCTTTGTAGAAGACATTAATGGCGTGAATTATGCCGTGCCCAATTATCTTTCCGCCCGGACTGTGAACCTGCGTTTTATTGCGCGGTTTTAATTAAATGGTTTAAGGGTTAAATTGTTGAATTTGTTCAATAAAAAAAACGCTATACTTTTTGAGCTAAAAAGTATAGCGTTTTTTTTATGCTTTAAATTAAATTGAGTAGTGAATTATAACTGCCTTATTTCAATCAAAACAATACTTTAATCTAAACTAACCATTTACCATTAAACCATTTAAATCAGTTCATCCGAATCCGCCAGTCTTTTAAGGCAAGTTCCAGGTCGGGTTCGAACTGCTTGAAAGATTCTTCTTTCTCACCGAGTTTAATGGCTTTTTTAACCAGGTTTACCGCTTCCTGATATTCGTTGTGCTGGGCGAGTAATTGCGCTTTCAGCCAGTTATTGTAATAGTTATCGTCAATGGAAATCGATTTGTTTATCCATTCTAAAGCCAGTTCCGGTTCTTTGTTTTTCTGCAACAGGTAGCTTACCGCTTGGGCATATAACCGCCAGTCGTTCGGTTTGGCTTCAGCCAAGGCTGCTTTAATATTGGCCAGCGCTTTCTGGTCAACTTCCACTTCAATATGGATCGGGATCCGGATCTTTTCCCAGTTAATATTCAGTTCGCCGGAATTTGATTTGATGTCGGTAAAAGAAAAGAAAAGCGTTTCGTGAAAATCATCCGGAATGGCTTGTACCGGAACGCGTAAAACGTCGTCTTCGGTTTTATAATCGAAAGCACCCCACTGGTTCAGTTTTTTGTTGAAAATGATAGTCCAGTTATCGTGTGTTTCCGGAATGGTAAAAAGGGAATAGGTGCCGGCTTTCAGTTTTTCGCCCTGCACAATTACGTCGTCGCTGAAACTGATCATGGTGGCCTCGTTCGCACCGGTTCGCCAAACCTGCCCGTAGGGTACCAGTTTGCCCCAGATCTCACGGTTTTTAACGCCGGGCGTGTAATAATTTACTTTAATTTCGGTTAAACCGATGGTCTGGCTAACTACGGCTTTGGGACTGGCAAGCGGCAAGTTTAATTGCTGCGCATTTACCATAAACGTTAAAAAGTGAAAGCAGGAATATAGGAGCAGAAGTTTCAGTTTCATATTTCAAAAAGTGATCAGGTGCGTTCGGGTTAAACAGTGCAGACCTGAAAATGATTTCACCCGTAAAAAAAATGGTATAAAAAATTATGCCAAAACCCGCAAAAAATAGAATTTAAGCACTTTTTTTTCTTTTAGCCGGCTGCCCGTAAGGGAAATACATTTTCAGTTTCTTAGAGCACGAAATGCCGCCGGGGTTTAATCCGGGATCGTTCTGCGGTACGCGGGCATTCAGTTGCTGAAAATATTCTACCCAGAGCGGCATGATTTGGTCAGAGCCTGGCGTGGCGTAGGTCATGGGGAAAAGCGGGAAAATTTCAAGTTGGTTATTGGCGGCTTTGAAAATTTCGTACACCAGTTCTGAACAGTAATACGCATCGTTGTTCAGCGCAAAAACATCGTCGTAAGGCTTTTTCAGCAGTTTTTCGCCTTCATTTAAAGCCTTCGGAATCAATTTCTGATAAGGTTTCCGAAGGCGGCCTACGGCTACTTTAGGTTTTTTATGGGCATCTAGCTGGCGGTTCAGAAATTTTTCGAGTGGCGTATAATGTACATCCGACCCAATGGCTTCCAGTACCAGCACGTCGCCGTTGGGCTGAATCTTTACAATGCCTACATGCGAAAAATCGGAATTTTTATAGCCCGTCGTTACGCTTTCAATGGCCTCGCACATGTCGCCGCAATCCAGGTCCTGAAAGAGAAGGTCGCCGTTTTTGAGCTTAAAGGTTTGCTGGGCCGAAGCCGGAGTAATAAAAAACGGTAGGCAAAACAGTGTAAAAATTAAGAACCGGAACTGCATATTGTTGTGAGAGTTAAAGCATTAATTTTTACAAAGATAAAGTTTGCAGCCCGCCAAAACAAAACCCGGGTTTTACTTTAAAAACTATAGCGTTTTAGCCTGAAATTTTTTCGGTAGGTTGTTAATAAATTTCGCAGCACGAAAAAAAAAAAACGCTATGGTTTAGGCATTAAAAACTGGTTGAAGCTTCAATTTATGAAAAGCTAAATTGCTGAAAACCATTTAGCAGCTTGACGGAAGTAAGATTTTTTGGTCCAAATTTCAGACTTCCGTTAAAATAGCCGTATAAGGTGAAAAACTGATCTCAGAATTCACGAATACCGTTTGCCGTGCTCGATATAAAACTGCTCAATAAACTCCAGATCCTGACGCAACCCGACGATTCTACCTGCGGACCGACCAGCTTACATGCCGTTTATCAATATTACCAGGATCAGATTCCGCTGGAAGAGGTGATAAAAGAAGTTTCTTTTCTGGAAGAAGGCGGAACGCTGGCCGTTTTATTGGCTTGTCATGCCTTGAAACGCGGTTACAAGGCCAAAATCTATTCGTACAACCTGCACGTTTTTGATCCGACCTGGTTTCGGAGCACCAACGAGAAAATTATTCAGAACCTGGAAGAACAATTGCTTTATAAATCCGATCCGAAATTGCAGATGGCTTCCAAAGCTTACATCGAATTTCTGAAACTGGGTGGCGAACTGAAGTGCGATGACCTGACCGTAGAGTTACTGGATAGTTATTTTTCGAAAGGTCAGCCCATTTTAACCGGTTTGAGCGCCACCTATTTATACAACTGCGCCCGCGAACGCACCAACGAACGCGACGAAGCCATTTACGACGATGTGCGCGGCGAACCGCTGGGCCATTTTGTGGTGCTTTGCGGCTTTACGCCCGAACGCGATAAAGTTATTGTGGCCGATCCGTACCAGGAAAATCCGTTTTTCCGGAATAATTATTACCAGGTGAAAAGCACGCGCCTGATCAATTCTATTATGCTGGGCATGGTTACCTACGATGCCAATCTGCTTATTATTGAGCCGAAAGATGTAGGAAATAACGAACAGCCAGCTTTACAACCCGAAACTTTTACCCAATCATTTTCTTCTTAAATGCGCAAAATTGTAATCGTTAATAATCTTAAAGACTGGGATTTTAACATAGACGAAGTTGAAGTAGTAGCTGCGCAAGCTTACCTTACCGACCCGGCTTACACCGAAATAAAGAACGCCCGCATTTTTAACCTTTGCCGTTCCTATAAATACCAGAGTACCGGTTATTATGTATCGTTACTGGCTGAAGCCCGCGGGCACCGTGCCATTCCGAACGTAACCACTATTCAGGATCTGAAAAGCCAGACCATTGTGCGGAGCATTACCAACGAACTGGACGAACAAATTCAGAAAAGTCTGCACGATATTAAAAGCCGGGTTTTTACGCTCAGCATTTATTTCGGGCAGAACGTGGCAAAAAAATACGAGAAACTGGCAAAGCAACTCCACGATCTTTTTCAGGCACCATTGCTGCGTGCCGAATTCATTTTCAATAAAGAATGGATCCTGCACAATATTTCGCCGATTCCGTTGAACGAGGTACCGGAAAACCACCGCAAATATTTAATGAGTTTTGCAAAAGCGTACTTTGCCCGCCATCGTTTTACCGGCCCGAAGCCAAAAACCAAGATCTACGACCTGGCTATTTTAACTAACCCGCTGGAAAGTGATCCGCCGAGCAACCGAAAAGCCATTCAGCAGTTTATTGAAGCTGCCGAAAGCCTGGGTTTTGCAACCGAATTAATTACCAAAGACGATTACAAACGTCTGTCGGAATTCGATGCATTATTTATTCGCGAAACAACTTCGGTAAATCACCATACATACCGGTTTGCCCGCCGCGCGCATGCCGATGGGTTAGTTGTGATAGATGATCCGGTTTCTATTTTGCGCTGTACAAACAAGGTTTATTTAGCCGAATTACTTTCCAAAGCGAAGGTTCCGATACCAAAAACGATGATCATTCATAAAGAGAACCGTGACCTGGTAATTAAGGAACTGGGCTTGCCGGTAGTACTGAAGCGTCCGGATAGTTCTTTTTCGCAGGGCGTAGTTAAAGTTACCGATGAAGCCAGTTTGCATGAAGAATTAGACAACATGCTGGAGCTTTCAGACCTCGTGATCGGGCAGGTTTTTATGCCAACGGATTTCGACTGGCGCGTGGGAATTTTAGACAAGCAACCGCTTTACGCCTGCAAATATTACATGGCCAAAGACCACTGGCAGATCTATAACTGGGAAGGCAAAAAAAGTGAAATTACCGGCAATGCCGAAACTGTTCCGATCGGTGATGTTCCGTTTCATGTAATGCACACGGCTTTGAAAGCTGCTAATTTAATTGGCGACGGTTTGTATGGCGTAGATCTGAAAGAAATTGAAGGCCAGGCGTACGTAATTGAAGTGAACGACAACCCGAGCATTGATTATGGTTGCGAAGATCAGGTTCTGCATAAAGATCTGTATCTGAGCATTATGAAATCAATAAAACGAAGAATCGAAATTCAAAAGAATATCACGAATGAGCAAGCCTCGTAAACCGCTGCATTTATTTGAAGCCTACGGCGTGGAAATGGAATACATGATCGTGAAGAACAACACGCTGGAAATTCTGCCCATTACCGATAAAGTGATTTATGACGTTGCCGGCAAATTCGATTCGGATGTGGAGTTCGATGACATGGCCTGGAGCAATGAATTGGTGCTGCACGTGATAGAACTGAAAACCAACGGCCCGGCTAAAACGCTAGCGGGTTTGCCCGAAAAATTCCAGGCGCAAGTAGAACATATCAACAAACTACTGGAGAAATATAATGCCAGGTTATTAGGCAGCGGCGCGCACCCGTTCATGGATCCGTACAAAGAAATGTGTTTGTGGCCGCACGATTATAACCAGATCTACGAAGCATATAATAAGATATTCGATTGCCGCGGACACGGCTGGGCGAACCTGCAAAGTACGCACCTGAATTTGCCTTTTGCCAACGATGAAGAATTCGGGAAACTGCACGCGGCCATCCGGGTTTTACTGCCCATAATTCCGGCTTTAAGCGCTTCGTCGCCTGTTCTGGATAATAAGATTTCCGGCTTTGCCGATACGCGCCTGGAGGTTTACCAGGGTAACCAAAAGCAGATCCCTAGCATTGCGGGTAAAGTTATTCCGGAACAGGTTTTCAGTAAAGCCGAATACGAGCAGAAGATATTTAAAAAGATCTACGCCGACATTGCCCCATACGACGAAGACGAAATTCTGCGCGACCAGTTCCTTAATTCCCGCGGCGCCATTGCCCGTTTTGACCGGGGCGCTATTGAGATCCGCATCATTGACATTCAGGAATGTCCGCAGGCCGATATTGCCGTATTATATGCCGTAATCGAAACGCTTAAAACCCTGGTGTCAGAAAAATGGACTTCGTTGGATGATCAGAAAAAATGGCACGAAACCGACCTGGCGGAAATTCTCTGGAAGGTGGTAAAAAACGGACAACAGGCAGTAATTGATAATGCCGATTATCTGAAGTTATTCGGTTATGACAAAGCTGAGAGTTGCACCACTTTAGAACTCTGGCAACACATTTTCGATACGGTTTTAGCTGCTGCAATTACTGATGAAAAAACGAAAGCGGCTTTGACTTTTATCCTCCAAAACGATACCCTTTCGGCCAGAATTGTAAAAGCTTTGAAAGGGAATTCTTCGCCGGAAAATATTAAAAATGTGTATGAACAGTTAGCAGATTGCCTGAAATCCGGGAAACAGTTTTTAGGTTAAAAACCATAACGTTTTTTTATCTTCATCAGATCTACAACCTCCCAGGTTTTAAAGCCTGGGAGGTTTCGCTACTTTAAAAAATAAACAGAAATGCAAAAGATCCTGATAACCTGCGAACATGGCGGCCGCGAAATTCCGGAAGCACACGGGCATCATTTTCATGCGCACCAGGAGTTATTGGAAACCCACCGCGGCTGGGATATTGGCGCACTGGAGCTTTATGAAAAATTTGTAGCTGCAGGTGCCGATGCATCTTTCTTCTCGGAAACCAGCCGGCTTCTGGTAGAATTGAACCGGTCGTTGCATCACCCGAATTTGTTTTCGGATATTACGCGCCAAACGGCGGAAGTGGAAAGAGAGGCAATTCTGGAGGCACATTATCATCCATATCGGCAGCAGGTTGAAAAAACTATTCAGACTTTTATAGCCCAAAATCATAGCGTTTTGCATTTGTCGGTACATTCTTTTACGCCGCAGCTTAACGGGGAAATACGGAATGCCGATATTGGGTTGCTTTACGATCCGCAGCGGAAAACCGAAAAAGAGTTTAGTGCTTTGTGGAAACAGGAATTTGAGAAGCTGGATCCAGACCTGAAAGTGCGGTTCAATTATCCGTACCGAGGCACCGCCGATGGATTTACTACGTATCTGCGCAAACTTTTTCCGGATGAGCAATATGGTGGAATTGAGCTGGAAGTGAATCAGAAATATCCGCAATGCAATGCCGGAATATGGGAAAATGTACAGCAAATTATTGTGCAAAGTTTCCGGAATGCCGTAAACGTAAGGAGTTAGAATCTTTCGAAATTTTCAATTTTTAATTATTAATTTCTAATTATTAATTAGCGTAATATGTGCCGGTTTGTTGCTTACATCGGAAAGCCGATCATGATGTACGACCTGCTTTTCAAGCAAAAAAATTCCCTGATCAAGCAGAGTGTTAAGGCGAATGAAATGGAGGAACCGCTGAACGGCGATGGTTTTGGCGTTGGCTGGTACACCCCGGAAGCCAATGATATGCCGGGACTTTTCGTTTCGGTGAGGCCGGCCTGGAACGACCGGAATTTAAAATACATCGCGCCTAAAATAGTTTCTGATTGTCTGTTTGCACACGTGCGCGCCGCTACCGAATCGCCGGTAAACGAACTGAATTGCCACCCTTTTCATTATGGTCAGTTTCTCTTCATGCACAACGGCGATATTGAAGGTTTTCAGAAAATAAAGCGCGAAATGATCCGCCATTTACCCGATAATATTTACGCCAATATTTTGGGCCTTACCGATTCGGAACATTTGTTCGCGTTGTTTCTGCACCAGATGGAAAAGTTGCAAAACGAAAATGACCTGCCTACCCGCATGGCCAATGCCCTGGAAAATTCTATTGTGGAAGTGGAAGAGATTAAAGCGCGGCTTAAAATGAAAGACCCGAGTTATATAAATGTTTGTGTAACCAACGGAGATACTATTGTGGCAGTACGATACGTTTCTGATCTGAGTCTGCCCGCTTCCACTTTATATTATACCGAAGGAGCAGTTTATACTTGCGAAAACGGTATCTGTAAAATGGAAAAAAGTAAAGATAAGACCAGAAATGCTGTGCTCATTGTATCGGAAAAACTAAACAGCCGTCGCTCTGACTGGAAACCGGTGCCCGTAAACCATATAATAACCGTAAACCGCGATCTGGAAATAAATGTAACGGTTTGTCAGCGTACGCTTAAAGTGCAAGCCTGAATTTTACCGGCCCGACGCTGCGTATTTTTCTGGTTTCTCTGAAGCTATAATTTGCTTTTGTTGCCTGAAAAATTCGGCGCAGAAAACGGTAGCAAAAACCAGTAAAAACCAAACCGGTTCTTTAAAACGCGCGCAGCCAATTGGTCCGGGCGCGGCCGCCATATAACCCATCAGCAGAACCGCAAAAATTCTAATGGCTAGGTTTTGTTTCCGAATGAAAAACGCCCAAAAAGCAAAGGCCAAGGCCGTTATTAAATTGGCGGCAAAGATCAAAGCCATGTAAACGGTAAGGCCCAGCGGAATTTTGGAGAAATAATTAAATATGCCGGCAAATCCGTGTTGGCGCACTTCATTAAAAAATCCGAATTCCGTTTTGGTTTGCAAAGGCGGCAGAAAATTTACCATATCGTAACGGCCCGGATCCAGGAAAAAATTGATCGCACCCCGGAAATGCAGCCACGCATAAAGCCCGATATTTTCTTTTATAATGGCAAAACTTTCCTTTTCAATGTGCTTTAAACGCGCTTCCAGGTTGGCATAATCGGCGTCGGTCTGGTTAATTTTTTTCACAATAGCTTTGGCCGAATCAATGCCGTGCAGATGTTTTAAAAGCTCGTAAGTATTGTAATCGGAGAGGTTGTAGGTTTTAATTGACGTGTAATGAAAATAGCCCGTTACCTGCTGGTTATAAAAACACAACGTTGCAATTGCAACCGGCATGATCAGGCTTTGCAGCAGCAATATTTTTGGCCTGTTTTTCCATACCAGGTAGCCCATAAAAAGCATGTTCGGCAGCCAGAAATAAACCAGCACCGGTTTGGTTAACACCGAAAAAGCCAGCAATATATTATAAAGCAACATCCATTTGGGATTCTGGGTTTGCAGGTATTTTACCAGGCAGAAGAATGCCCAGAATAAGCCGGTTTCGAGCACCAGTTCGCTCATGACCATATTGGTATAAACCAAGCGGGTAGGGAAGAGGAGCAACGAAAAGAACAATATTCCGTGCAGGTATTTTTTCGGAAGCTTTACATCTTTCAGCAGCCAGACCAAGCCCGTAAAATTTACAAATGCCAGCACATTCTGCACCAGCAGAACGGCAAAATGCGAAGCCGAAATTTGTTGTATTAAATAGATCAGGTAACCGTAAACCGGCGTACGGAGCGTCCACATTTGGTAAATGAACGGTTTTTGCCATTTCCAGGAATAAAGGCTGTCGTGGTTTTTAATGTTTTCGGCCTGGTACAAATATTCCTGCGAATCGGTGAGATAGAGGCTTTTATAATGCAGCGCCAATCCGAAAAAAATGATCTGTAAAGCCAGCGCGCCAATCAGAACCGGATAATGATGCTTCAGAAAATTGCGGAATTCCATGCCCGAAAATAAGCAATATCCGGTTGTAGAGACGCAAAACTTTGCGTCTTTTCACGAATTCGAATCTTAATTTTACTTTTTCACGCGATCCAGATTCAAATATTGCCTTTTTAAGGAGTGAATATTTTACTTTGGTTACTTCCCGTTTTCTTTTTGCAAAAAAGGCAGACGCAAAGTTTTGCGTCTCTACAGGAATTACCGGACAAAATAAAACCGGAAGCTATTTAAAACTTCCGGTTTTGAATTTACTTTTAGGCTCAAAACGCTACCGTTTTTACCTTAAAAAGTCAGTTCTATTAATGGTGATGACCGCCTGCTCCGTGCACGTGGCCATGTGAAATTTCTTCTGAAGTAGCTTCGCGTACTTCTTCTACGGTACCCTCGAAGAACATCGCCATACCGGCTAACGGGTGGTTGAAGTTCATTTTTACTTCTGTTTCACCAATTTCTTCTACCTTGCCTTGCAGTTGGTTGCCTTCGGCATCAGACATTGGCAGGAAGTTGCCAACTTTCAGCATTTCTTCGTCAATTTTGCTATCTACTTCAAAAACTGCTTTCGGAATAGAAACAATTGCGTTTTCGTCCGGATGACCGTAACCTTCTTCGGCTTCCAGTTTAAATTTAAAGCTTTCGCCTTGTTCTTTGCCTTTCAGGTATTCTTCAAATTTATCGGGCAGGCCGCCGGCGCCAAACAAAAACACCATCGGATGCTCTTTTTCGGCTGTTTCCACTAAAACGTGTTCGCCGGTTTCGTCTTGTACTTTAAGCTCGTAGGTGAGCGAAACCACGGTGTTCTCGCTGATCTTCATAATTGTGTCGTTTTTTTCAAAGGTAGTTTCTTAATTAAGAATTAAAAATTAATAATTAAGAATTTTAGATTTGGTAAACGGAATTTTCTCGATTTGGATTTGAAATATTTTTGTCATTCCGAGCGAAGCCGGGGAAACTTATAAAGCTAGCATCAGAAAATGGCCCCATAAGTTTCCTCGGCTTCGCTCGGAATGACGGAAAGCTATTCACTGATCAACTCCCAGGCACTCTTATATGCGCCGATATCTTCCGTATATTCCACGAATTCTTTGTAGAACGGATCGTAGGTAAGGGTAGCACTATCGCCAATGATCACGAGTTTTTTGCGGGCGCGGGTCATGCCTACGTTCATGCGGCGGATATCGGCCAGGAAACCAATTTCGCCGCGGTCGTTGCTGCGCACCATGCTGATGTAAATAATATCGCGTTCCTGCCCCTGAAAACTATCTACGGTTCCAATGGAAAGCAGCTTTTTGGTAACCAGTTCCTGCAACATCGGAATTTGCTCGATCTCATCTTTCAGGTAATTGATCTGGGCGCGGTACGGAGAAATGATGCCAATTTTTAACGGGTTTTCGATACCGTTTTCAGATTCATTTTGCGGGAATTGTTCGAGCAGGATTTGCAGATGTTTGATCAACAGATCGGCTTCTTCGGGATTGGCAACGCTGCTGGTTTCGGAAAAGGCCTGTTCGTTGTAACCGCAGCCGGCCGTATCTACATATTCCACCGCAAAACCTTCGGTAAAAGCCGGGTTAAAATGGTGCAGATCCGAAAAATGAACCGATTCGTGGGCTTTTAATTCACCCCCGTAGAATTGCTTATTCGAGAAATTCATGATCTGGTGATGCATCCGGTACTGCGTTTTCAGCATTACGGCTACATCCGGCTGACGCGCAATGCATTTCTCGAACAAAGTTTTGCTTAAACCCAAACGCTCCGCTTTTTCCGATTTTACGGTGGGCGGGAGCTGGAAATGATCGCCGGCTAAAACCACGCGGCTCGCGCGGGTAACCGGGATCCAGCAGCCCGGTTCCAAGGCCTGCGCAGCCTCATCTATAAAAACGGTATCGTAAGTTAGATGGCGAATCACGCGGTTGGCGGAGCCGACAAGAGTACAGGTAATTACCTGCACGCGGCTTAAAAGATCGTCGGTTATGTAGCGCTCAATTTCATCGGCTTCCTGAAGCATCATTTTGCTTTCTTCCTTAAGCAAACGGCGTTGTTCGCGTTCTTCCCAGCCAAATTTGCGCTTATGCTGAAAAGCCATGCTTTTGTATTCTTCGGCGTTGCGGCGGAGCAGTTTTAGATGCTTGTAATCGCGATGGTTCATGATCTGCGCGTCCAAAGTATGCTGCAGCAACATTTCCGAAACCCGGGATGGATGACCAATGCGGATAACGTTTACACCCTGCTCGGCAATTTTCTCGGTTAAAAGATCTACGGCTGTGTTGCTGGGCGCACAAACCAGAAGCCGCTTTTCGGTTTCTAACGTTCTTAAAACGGCTTGCACCAGGGTAGTAGTTTTTCCGGTGCCCGGCGGGCCGTGAATAATGGCTACATCTTTGGCGGCTTCAATATTTTTTACGGCTTCGTTCTGCGAATCATTTAATTGCGGAATGGGGCGGAAGGGAACGTTGGCTTTAAAAGATGCAGGCTGCGCACCATACAGCACATCGCGCAAATGCGCCAGTTTGCTACCTTCGGTTTCAATGGTTTTTTTCAGCGCAAATTCCATCTCCTTGTAGCTCATTTCATCGAAAGTCAGGTCGATGCCGAGTTTGCCTTCGTCGATCCATTCGGGCAGATCTTCTTTGTTGGTGGCCAGCGTAAGTTTGTTGCGCTTCAGCGTCATGATCACGCCATTGAGCTGGAAATTATTGTGGCCCTGGTCGTTGTGCGAATTGGTGAATATGGATGCAGCTTTGCCGGTCTGAAACAAATGTAGTTGGTCGCGGCCGCCATGGCGTTCAATTTCTACCACCACCTTGCCGCCGAAACCAATTTCGGTTTTGGTGATCGTGATTGGGTACCAGCACAAACCCATTTTCTTGCGTTCGGCGATTGGCGATTTGGCACTCTTTAGTTTATATTGTTCCAGGTCTTCCTGCTGCTCCATTTTGAGCAGGATTTGCACCTGGCTTAATTCTTCTTGTACAGTCATTTTTATGGGCAGACACAGGCGTAAAGGCACCCGTATCTGGGTTATTTGGTTTTTATTTTCTGAATGAATTCCGGCTCGGGTTTTTGAGATAAAAACGATACGGTTTTCAGGCATAAAAGTAAGGTTTATTTTACTGGCCTTACTGAAATTTCAGTGCTATCAACCTGAAAATATCTGCTTAACTGGCGGTTTTATGTTATTTTTGCCGGCGTGAAATCGACATTTATTATAATTGCTTTTGCTTTGGTAGCTTTTGCGGTGGTTTTGTACCGCGGCATAAAAGCAGATCATGTGTTAAGCTGGGACAAATCGGGTTATTACCTTTATCTGCCAGCCACAATTATTTACCAAGATCTTACAGATTACCAGTTTTACCGCGACAAAGGCAAAGAGCATAATTTAACGGGCGGCGAGGAAAATTACGGACTAAAGAAACATCATAACGGGAAGCTGTTGAACAAATATCCGGTAGGGGTTGCGGTAATGCAATTGCCTTTTTTCCTGATCGCTCACGGTTACGCTTCCGGCTCGCCCGATTACCTGGCCGACGGTTATGTATATCCTTATATTGTGGCCGTAGTCGTCAGCAATATAATATGGGTAGTTATCGGGCTGTTTTTTTTGCGCAGTTTTCTTCGCATATATTTTCCCGAAAATGCCGTTTTTCTAACGCTGCTAGCCATTGCGTTCGGAACGAATCTATATTACTACACGGCTTACGACCAGGGCATGAGCCACCCGTATTCCTTTGCGTTGTTTGCCGCGTTGCTTTGGCTAACCGAAAAATTTTACACCAATTTTAAAACCAGGCATTTGCTTTTTATAGGCCTCATGCTTGGCCTGATTACCATTATCCGGCCGGTAAATCTGCTGGTAATTTTAATTCCGCTTTTCTGGCAAGTGCATAATTTTGAAAATCTGAAAGCTCGGTTTTTATTTTTCTTAAACAACTACAGGAAAATGCTTTTAGCAGGCGTTTTGTTCTTCCTGGTCGTACTTATTCAGCTCAGTTACTGGAAATTTGTGACCGGAAACTGGATCTACTATTCGTACGAGAATGAGAAATTTCTTTTCAATGATCCGGAAATTATTAATGGCTTATTCAGTTACAAAAAAGGATGGTTCGTTTATACGCCGGTCGCATTTCTGAGCTTCATTGGCTTGATCTTTTTATGGAAACAATTCCCGAAATTTATACCGGCGTTATTGCTGTTTTTCAGCCTGATGTTCTATGTAGTATTCAGCTGGTCGATGTGGTTTTACGGCGGTAGTTTTGGTTGCCGGCCGTTAATCGAAACGTTGCCATTTGCGGCAATTCCGTTGGCTGCTATTTGCTGTTATGCTTTCCAGGTGCGAAATTATTTCATTAAAATTCCAATTATTACGCTTGTGGTTTTACTGGTTGGCCTGAATTTATTTCAGAGTTACCAATATACGCTCACCATTATTCATTGGGAAGCCATGACGAAGGAATATTACTGGAAGGTTTTTGGCAAACTGGAAATAAACCACGAAGAATTGAAACAGTACCTGAGAAATTAAGTGAAGTTCTTATAAAAAAGTAGACAGAAAAAACAATCTAAATTTCCCGGAACTGCTTTACAGCTCTTTAATTGAAAAACTTCTTTCGGCAACTTTCGCATTCATAAACCTGGGTGCCGGCGTAGTAAATTTTCTGCCAGAACGGTAGGGATTTGGCCATCAAAACTACTTCAGATCTACAACGCGGACATTTCTTTACAAGCCCGGCAATCGCAACTTCGCGCCTGAAACTTTCGGTGATTTCGGAAGCCTTTGCAAGATTTTCTTCTGATACGAAAAGCTGAAAAAACTGGCCTTCGCCGAAAGGAATGGAAGGCGGGCCGCAGCTTTTTACCAAAGCAGGAATTCCGGCTTCTTCCAGATCATTAAAAAGCAAAATGCCTTCTTCGTAGCTTAAATAAGTAGCAGCGCAAACGAGTTTACTTTCCATGTTTCCGGGCTAATTTTCCGCGCAGCCTAATGATGTAAAGTAATAAAAACAACGCTGTTAACGTAGCAAAAACCGTTATTATATCGTGTTCCGTTTTGGCCGCTTTTACTTCTTTTACCCGGTCTTCCAGCTCCGCAATTTTACGTAACCGTTGCTGGTCGCGGGTTTCGAGGTTGGCCACCTGGCGTTTCAGATCAAAGATATTATCGGAAATATTGCGGGTATCGGCTTTTCGTTCGGTTTGCATCTTTTCCGTTTTCACGGTCAGGTCGGCGTTGCGCTTTACGTAACTGGCCTGCACGTTATTGATAATTTCGGTATCTTTTTGAATGATCGCCTTCAGGTTATCGATGATCTTCATCAGATCTTTCTTCGATTTTTTGCCCCAGAAATTGCTGTTTTGCGCATTCAGGTAATTGTATTCTTTTATTAACTCCTGACGTTCGGTAGTCAGGCGTTTGTATTCGTCGTCCTGCGCTAAAGCGAACAAACAAACTAAAAAAAGGCAGCAAAGGCTGGTGATTTTCTTCATAAAACGGTAGGCTTTGGCGACTAAAAAGTCGGGGAAGATATTTATTTCCGGTTTAATTTAAAATTACGAACGCATACGGTTAATTAACCAGTTCGCGTTGCAATTCCGGAGTTTTTTCCTTCAAAACCATACCGTTTTTCTTCTGTTTTGTTGGTTTGTAGAAATACAGCAACAAAACCGGCAACAAGAATATTTCGGCGGCAATTCCAAAGATCAGCGTTAAGCCAATGAGCAAACCAGTATAAAACGTACCATCGAAACTTGAAAAAAGCAGGGTGAAAAAACCACAAACCAGAATACTGGAATTGATGATAATAGCTTTACCGGCGTGTTTAAACGTGTAGCGAATGGCTTTGAAAAGCGAAGGTTCTTTTAACGTTACGAGCTTGAATTTGCTTACAAAATGAATGGTGTCGTCTATAGCAATTCCGAAAGCGATGGTAAAAATAATGGATGTGGAAACTTTCATATTTATGCTGAAAAGCCCCATTACTGCCCCGATCATTAATATCGGAACCAGGTTCGGAATAATGGTGATTATGGCCATCCGGAAACTGCGGAACAACCCCAGAGCGATCATAACCACGATCAGAATATCCGTTCCCATACCCAGCATCATGTTAGTAGTCAGGTCTTCGCCGTTCTTATCCATCAGCAGCGCCGTTCCGGTTAGCCTGGTTTCAAGAATTTTGGCGTCTGTATTTTTAGCGATGAAAGCCTTCAGTTCGTTATTCATCACTTTCGCTTTTGCGCTGCCAACGTCGGGCATTTTTCCGGTAAGTCTTCCGCTTTTTCCGTCTTCCGAAATGAGTTGTTTCAGATCATTTTTTTTGGCAAACAGTTTCAGTTTAGCAGTTAGTTTTTTAAGTTCTTTTTCGGTTTCCGGAAGTCTGAAATATTCGTTGCCTCCCCCGTTATAGCTGCGGTTCAATGCCTTGACAATTGTAACCGGCGAAGCCATGAAATTCAGGCCGTAAATTTGGCTTAAGTACGTTTCAATTTCTTCTGTTTCGCGAAGCGTTTCCAGATCGTACAACGTTTTTCCGGGTGCGGCTTTCAGGTGCATTTCAAACGGACGAACGCCGGCAAATTTTTCCTCGAAATAATAAAAATCCTGCTTTACCGGGTCATCGTCAGAAAGGTCTTCCAGGAATGTAGAATCGATGCGAATTTTGGAAATACTGGCAACTGAAATCACGATAAACCCGGCGCTGATCGCCAGAATTGCCAGCCGGTTTTTCACCACTTGGCGGAATAAACTTCCCAGAATATCGAACCAGCTTTTTCCGTCTTTCGATGGCCGGTTCATTTTCGGTTTATCGAGCAAAATCATCATGGCCGGCAGCAAGGTGTAAGCCAACACAAACGTGAGTAAAACCGAAGTTCCGGTGTACAAACCAAAGTTGCTGATCGGGCCAATGGGTGACGTTATGAGCGAGAAAAATCCGACGGAAGTTGTAATGGAAGTCAGAAGTGAAGCAAAACCAGATTCCTTCAGCGTGATCTTTATAGCTTCCATTTTCGGCGTGCCAAAGTCAATTTCCGTAACGTAACGCGTTAAAATGTGCATCACATCGCTCATGCCCACCACGAACATCATGGTTGGTAAAAGAACCGTCATCAGGTCAATGGAAGCGCCGAAATAATACATCATGGCCAAGCCCCAGATAATGGCAAAAAGCACCACAATGAGCGGCAATACTACTCCCCACCACGTCCGGAATGTTAGCCAGAGTACCACAATTAAAAGCAAAATTCCCAGCGACATAAACACCGCCAGTTCAGTTTGCATCCGGTCTACGAAAATTGATTCGGCTACCGATTTTCCGGCTACGTGCGTTTCGGTCAGGTTCAGCCTTTTCAGTTCCGCGTGCACGTTTTGCATAAGCGTATCAGCAGGCAGTTTTAGCAAATTCGGCGAAGTTTTTAAAGCAATAGAAACCGATTTACCGTCCTTGGAGAAAAAGCTGTTCACCAAACCCGGCGTCTGAAAAATTATTGCGGAATCGGAGGGGAGTTTTTCCGGTTCATAAGGGTGCAAATACGGAATTTCGAAAGCGCCGAAACTTTCTACTACCGGATTTTTCAAAGTGGTTGGTGAAACTACTTCCACAATGTTCCGCTGTTGTTTCAGGAATTGGGAAAGGGTATCGATTCGGGCTAAAAAAGTCGGGTCGAAAACGGTTTCCGGAGCATCGATGCCAAGCAGAATATAATCGTTATCGTTGCCGAACTGGCTTCGGTAGTCATTGTAATAAGCCAGATCCGGATCACCTTCGGGAAAGAAATGGTCGAAATCGTAATCGAATTGCAGCCGGGAAGCGTGGTAAGCATTAAAACCTGTTATAGCCAAGACAATGGTGATAACCAGGTAACAGTATTTTTTATAAGACATTTTGCTTGAAATCCGGCTAAAAAACTATCTTTGAAACCGGAAACTTTCGTTATATTTACAAAGTTAACAACCCAAGCTCAAAACTATTTGTTTCATTTAATAATCATCATCTCATGAAAAAATTAACGCTTGCCATCGCACTTTTCGCTTTCGTTGGAACAGCTTCTGTAAACGCAACCGTAATTAAGCACGAAGGCGAAAAAACGGAGAAAGCTGAGAAATCAGAGAAGAAAGAAAAGAAAGCTAAAAAAGCGAAAGCCTGCACTCCAGGAACAGAAGGCACCAAATCTTGCTGCAAGAAAAAAGAAGCGAAAGCTTAATTCCGTCAGCTTAAGCAGACGGCAATGAAAGTTGCATCAAAAAAGTAGCGTAGGCTTTAAACCCTACGCTACTTTTTTTGCTAAAAATCCTACCGTTTTTCTTAGCATACTGCTAACGATTTGCTTTTGCCGAAATAATTCCGAAATTTCACATCCCCAAATTTTTCAAAACTCAAAAATGAAGCAGTACCTGGATCTTGTTAAGCACATTCTGGACAATGGCACCAAAAAAGAAGATCGTACCGGCACCGGCACCATCAGCGTTTTCGGGTACCAGATGCGGTTCAATTTGCAGGAAGGTTTTCCGCTGGTTACTACCAAGAAAGTGCATTTAAAAAGCATTATCCACGAATTGCTCTGGTTTTTGAAAGGAGAAACAAATATTGCCTACCTGAAAGAAAATGGCGTTTCGATCTGGGATGAGTGGGCCGATGAAAACGGCGAACTGGGTCCGGTTTACGGTTCCCAGTGGCGCAGCTGGCCAACGTCCGACGGCGGCCATATCGACCAGATCCAGCAGGTAGTGAATCAGCTAAAAATGAACCCGGATTCCCGCAGAATAATTGTAAGCGCCTGGAACGTAGCCGAGATCAATCAGATGAAGCTGCCGCCCTGCCACGCCTTTTTCCAGTTCTACGTAGCCGAGGGCAAACTTTCCTGCCAGCTCTATCAGCGCAGCGCCGATACCTTTTTAGGAGTGCCGTTCAACATTGCATCTTATGCGTTGCTCACACTAATGATGGCCCAGGTCTGCGACCTCGAACCCGGCGAATTCATCTGGACTGGCGGTGACACGCATTTATACAGTAACCACATCGAACATGCCGAATTACAACTAACCCGCGAACCGAAACCGCTGCCGCAGATGAAACTTAACCCCGAAGTGAAAGACATTTTCGGTTTTAAGTACGAAGATTTTAAACTGGAAAACTACGAAAGCTGGCCGGCTATTAAAGCGCCGGTAGCGGTATAGGTAATTAGGAATTAATAGCAGCCATTTAGTTTTAAATGACTGCTTTTTTCATTTTACAGAAATTGATTTTCTTTCAGTTTTTGGTTTAGCCAATTGGGTAGCTCTTTTGAAAATGTCGTTTCGCCAATCTGCTGCATAACTTTTATGCCAGCCGCATTACTGGTGAAAACCGTTTCGGCTTGCAGCAATTCCTCTGGTAAATAAAATCCTTCCTGAAATGCTATGCTTTCGGCCTGAAAAAGTCGGAGCAGATTTTCGCGCATGATTCCAGCCACGCAGCCAGTTTTAGTTTTTGGAGTGAAAAGCCTACCGTTTTTGATCCAGAAAATATTGGAAGCCAGGCATTCTGAAATAAACCCTTCGGAACTTAGCAGAATTATCTCTTCCAGGTTCCGCTGCTTTTTTTCGATTCCGGCTAAAACGTATTGCAGGGAATTCGGGCCTTTGAAGAAGCTGTAAACAGAATGATTTGTTCGGACTGATTCTGAAAAATCAGCGGTTTGGATTATGGTTGGAGTTGCCTTTTGCGGTTCGGTGGTGATTAGAACTTCGGCTTTGTTTTGTTCAGGCGTATAAAGTCCTTTGCCACCGCGCCAGATTTTTAATTTAAGCCGAATGGTTCCGGAAAGCTGATTTTCACCAATGAGTTTTTCGATCCAAAACGCTACCGTTTTTGGTTTTGAAAGTGCTTGCGGAAGTTCGAGATGCAAGGTTTTTGCGGCGCGATGGATCCGATCTAAATGGCTTTCCAGGAACCGAAATCTGCCATTTACAAAAAGCATTGTTTCAAAAGCTCCATCGTTGTATTGAAAAGCCCGGTTCGTTATTGGGAGTTGGAATTCCTCTTCCGGTATTAATTTGAAATTAAAGCAGACAACCATTCTACAAAAGTCTGAATTTTTTCCCCGGCAAACTTTTTACTACCCCGTTAAATTCCATATTCAGCAGGAGAGAAGCGATCTGATTTATCGGGATCTGCGCTTTCCAGCTGATATTATCGATCAGTTCATCGTTGGTTTGCTGCAGCACTTCAATGATAGCCCATTCTTCTTTGCTGAAATCATTTGGATCGTAAACGGTTGGCCGGTGCGGTTTGGCAACAGGACTTCCATCGAACAAACCCAGCTGCGGCGGTTGCAAGGCATTGTCCCAGTTCAGCAGCGCTTCCAGGTCTTCGATGCAGGTATACGGCACCGCTTGCTGCGTTTTGATCAGATAATTCGTACCGCCGGAAACTTCCGACGTAATATTCCCCGGCACTGCCATGACTTCCCGGTTGTAGCCAAAAGCAATTTCGGCGGTAATTAACGACCCACTTTTAAGCGCGCCTTCTACAATAATGGTACAGTCAGCTAAGCCGGCAATGATGCGGTTTCTGGCCGGAAAAAATTGCGGGTGCAACTCAATGCCAAAGATCTTTTCCGAGAGCAGACCGCCTTGTTCCAGCATTTGTTCGGCAGTTTTTTTGTGGGCTGCCGGGTATATCATATCCAGGCCGCTGGCAATTGTACCTATAGTTTGTAAGCCGTATTTCAACGCCGAGCGATGCGCCACAATATCGATGCCGTAAGCCAATCCGGAAATGATGAGCGGGTCGTGCTTTTGCAGGTCGTGGATAATTTTTTCGGTAACCGCTTCGCCGTACCGGGTAAGTTTCCGGGTGCCTACAATGCTGATGGTTTTGGGGTGATTTAAACTCGCGTTGCCTTTGTAGAAAAGCAGGGTAGGCGCATCGGCAATTTGCTTCAGGCGTTTGGGGTAATCGGGGTGGGTGTAGAACAGGATCTGCGCTTCGTATTTTTCGGCCTGCTGCAAAACTTCTTCTGCTTTTCGCAAGGCTTCATCTCGCTTTTTAAAAGCTTTTATCGCGCCCGGACCAATGCCCGGAATGGTTTCCAGTTTCGAACTCGGGCAATCAAAAAAGGCTTTCGGCGAACCGCAATAACTTACCAGCTGCCGGGTCAGCATGCCGCCAATGCCGGGAATCAGGCCAATGGCTACTTCGTAAAGCTGTTCGTTCTTGTCTGGCACTTTTCAGGTGGTTTTTGATAGTGTTTTTTAACTAATCCAACGTTGCCGTGTATCGGCAATTATCCATTTATTGTTTCTTTTAATTAAAAAATATTCTAAACCAGCTCCGCAAAGTCTTCTGCAAATAATATCAAGTTGGATATATGCTTTCTTCTTATCCTTTGAGAATAAAGGCTTTGTAAATCGGTAATAATTTATTTTTCCAGTCTTTTCAAATTTGTCTTGTTGAGCATCTTCAGTCATAAAATTATTTTTTATTAAAACTGAATCAATTTTGAAATCTAAATGAATAAGTGATTGAACCTTAATAAAAAAAGTATCACTTGGAGTAATGAAAAATTTACCGTCGATTTTCCTTGATAATAAATCATCAATATAGATTGTGCCAGGCATTGGAGGAGGTGGCGGAATTTCAGAATCGCCTCTCTCCGCTATTTTTGGGTTTTTAAGTTCCCATTGAATTGGAGTTGATTCATCTAAACTATCCTGAATAAGTACAGCCTGAATAATTTTATTTATTTCATTATCAGAAGGTACAACAAAATCCTGTTCATTATTCCTTTTCTGACAAGCGAAAAATGTTAAACCAATAGTAAGAAGTAAAATAAGTTTCTTGTAAATCATCAGGTTTGATTACAACTGCTTCTTCATCTCCACCAAAAACGCCCGAACCTTCTCCAGACTCTGGATCATTTCCACCTTATTCTTCGTCTGCACATTTTTATTTTTCAGCAATTCGCGGGCGCCCTGGATGGTATAGCCGCGGTCTTTGAGCAAATGGTGGATGGTGCGCAGGGTTTCGATATCGGAAGGGGTGAAAAGCCGGTTGCCTTTTTTGTTTTTCTTCGGCTTCAGCTCTTCAAATTCCGTTTCCCAGAACCGGATAAGCGAGGCCGCCACGCCAAACATCGATGCCACTTCGCCAATGGTGTAATACTGCTTTTCTATATCTTTTTCTTTGTATGGCACTTTGTCGTTGTTCGTTGCTCGTTATTCGTTGTTCGATTTTTAATCAGGATAAATTTCGAAATTCTGAAGCATAAATTCATAAACTCCTAATTGCTCAGGATTTAATTCTTCGCTGCTATTAATTGAAACTACAACGATAGCGGATTTAACTGAAAAGATTTTCCAAATCCAATAGTTGTCATCCTTTTTGAATTTAGCTACTATTTTTAAACCTTCTTCAAAATTTTCAATTTCAGGTTCTGAAATTGGGTCATAAGCTGATGTAATATCCGCAAAGAATTCTTTTAAAACTTTTTCGTCTGCTTCACCCTCAACTTCATAGCCACTTAAAGTCATTGAACTGTCGGTTTCATTTGAAGAAATAGTAACTATACTGTCTTCATCTTCAAACAATTCGTATGATTTGGGATAAAAGATTGAATATCTATCAGTTTGTGGAATAAACTGGATTAATTCTAATTGAGCCATCTAATAAATTATCATAAAGTAGGTTTCCGACAAAAATCCTGTCTATCCGGTAAATCCAGAAAATCGTGTTCAGACAAATTCCCAAGCCGGTAAATTTAATCAAATCCCCCAAAAACCTACCAGATTCTTCCGAAATATACTACTTTTGTATTTAGCCTGAAATCCGGGAAACCGCAGTTTTCAGGCCTGAAACCATAGCATTTTACTGGCTCTTGTCCGTGAAATCGAACAACGAGCAACGAATAACGAACAACGAAAAAATGACCTCGAACGAAATACGGAAACAGTTCCTCGATTTTTTTGCTTCCAAAGGCCACCACATTGTGCCTTCCGCGCCCATCGTGGTGAAAGACGACCCGACCCTGATGTTCATCAACTCGGGGATGGCGCCGTTTAAAGATTACTTTTTGGGCAACAAACCCGCGCCGTACAAACGCATCGCCGATACGCAGAAATGTCTCCGGGTTTCCGGCAAGCACAACGATCTGGAGGAAGTTGGTTACGACACCTACCACCACACCATGTTCGAAATGCTGGGCAACTGGTCGTTTGGCGATTATTTCAAGAAAGACGCGCTGCACTGGGCCTGGGAACTGCTTACCGACGTTTACAAACTGCCGAAAGATAAGCTGTATGTAAGTGTTTTCGGGGGCGATGAGAGCGAAAATTTAGGCCGCGATATGGAAGCCTTCGAGATCTGGAAAGAAATTCTGGGTGGCGAAGAACGCATTCTGTTCGGTTCTAAAAAAGACAATTTCTGGGAAATGGGCGACACCGGTCCCTGCGGTCCGTGCTCTGAAATTCACATCGATCTGCGCAACGAAGACGAAATTGCCAAAACGCCGGGCAAAGACCTTGTGAACAACGACCATCCGCAGGTGGTGGAGATCTGGAACAACGTTTTTATGGAATTCAACCGCCTGGCCGACGGCTCGCTGGTGAAACTTCCGGCGCAGCACGTAGATACCGGAATGGGTTTCGAGCGTTTGTGTATGGCCATCGAAGGCAAGCAATCGAACTACGATACCTCGGTTTTCCAGCCGCTCATCCAGCACATTTCCAGAGAAGCCGGCTTAACCTACGGCCAGAACGAAAAAACCGACATTGCCACCCGCGTAATTGCCGACCACATCCGCACGCTGGCCTTCGCCATTGCCGACGGACAGTTGCCTTCCAACAACAAAGCCGGTTACGTAATTCGCCGCATTTTGCGTCGCGCGGTGCGGTATGCGTTCACGTTCCTGAACTTCAAAAAACCGTTTTTCTACAGCCTGGTGCCAACCCTGGCCGACCAAATGGCCAACGTTTTCCCGGAACTAAAGCAGCAGCAAAGTTTCGTAATGCGCGTAATTGAGGAAGAAGAAATTGCCTTCCTGCGCACGCTGGAAAATGGCCTGAAACGCCTCGACCACCTGGAAGAAAAATTCAGGGAAAACGGTAGCGTTATCGACGGAAAAACTGCTTTCGAGCTTTACGACACCTTCGGTTTCCCGCTCGATCTAACCGCTTTAATTGCGAAAGAAAAAGGCCTGACCATCGACGAAATCGGCTTTGCAGCTGAAATGGAACAGCAGAAAAACCGTTCGCGCAACGCATCGGCTTCGGAGCAATCAGATTGGGTGGTGGTGAATGAAGAAAGCGAAAGCGAATTCATTGGCTACGACCACGAAATTTCGGAAAGCAAGATTTTACGTTACCGCAAAGTTTCGACCAAGAACAAAACCGAATACCACATTGTGCTCGAAAAAACGCCATTCTACGCCGAAAGCGGCGGTCAGGTAGGCGACACCGGTTTCCTGGAAAGTGGTTTGAGCAAAGTGAAAGTGATCGATACGCGCAAAGAAAACGACCTGATCATTCACGTAACCACCGAATTGCCGGAAGACGTGAACGCGCCGCTTTACCTGAAAATAGATGCGAACCGCCGGAAAGTGATCAAAAAAAATCACTCGGCCACGCACCTGCTGCACGCCGCGTTGCGCCAGCATTTAGGTGATCACGTAAACCAGAAAGGCTCCCTGGTAAACGACAAACTCCTGCGCTTCGACTTTTCGCATTTCACCAAAGTTACCGACGACCAGATCCTGGAAATCGAACGGATGGTGAACTCTAAGATCCGCGAAAATATTCAGCTGAACGAACAACGCAACGTACCAATCGCCGAAGCGAAACAGCACGGCGCAATGGCTTTGTTCGGCGAAAAATACGGCGAATTTGTGCGCGTAATTACCTTCGATAAAGACTACAGCGTGGAGCTTTGCGGCGGCACGCACGTAGCCAGCACCGGCGAGATCGGTTTCTTCAAGATCGTGTCGGAAAGTTCGGTTGCAGCCGGTGTGCGCCGGATTGAAGCCGTTACCGCCAATGCCGCCGAAGAATTTGTGCACAATCAACTGGCGCAGCTCGAAGAAGTGAAACAGCTTTTAGGTTCACCGCAAACGCTAAGCAAAACGGTAGAAAAAGTGCTGGAAGAAAACTCCGCCCTGAAAAAGCAACTGGAGCAATTCGAGCTGAAGCAGGTTTCGGTGCTGAAAAACGTACTGGCCGGCGAAGTGCAGAACATCAACGGCATCAACTTCATTGCCCGCAACGTGGAATTAGGTTCCGCCGATTACGTGAAGAAACTTGCCTTCGACCTGCGCCAGACCGTAGACAACCTGTTCCTGGTTTTAGCCGCCGAAATAGACGGCAAACCGCAGCTCACCGTAATGCTTTCCGATAACCTGGTTTCCGAAAAAGGCCTGAACGCGACGCAGATCGTAAAAGAACTGGCCAAAGAGATCCAGGGCGGCGGCGGCGGTCAGCCGTTCTACGCAACCGCCGGCGGGAAGAATACCGCTGGTCTGGCAAATGTTCCAGCAAAGGCTGAGGCGTTTGTGAAGGGGATTGCTTAGGGCATTTAATTTGTTTTAGCCTAATGGTGGGAGTGAGTATAAATTATGAAAAAACTTTTCTGGTTAATCTTAATTACCCTTATTAGCTGCCAAAAACCCTATATTGACTTAGATAAAAAGTATGATGACATTGAGTATTTAATATCTCGAATTAAGCCAGAAATTAAAGTTGATAAATGGGAATTCTTTTTTAATGATCTTGGAGAGCCGAAATCAATTTTTGACAGTAATGAAGCAATAGAATTTAGTATTCCTATAAAATCTGAAATTGAAAGTAAATATATAAGTGGATTTTTCTCTGGATGTATGCCAGCATATTGTTCTTATTTTATAGCAGCAACTAAAGGAGATTCTATTGAAATAATTGATTCTGAAGCTAAATTGCAAAACTTCATTGGTAAAGTAGACAATATTGAAGAAGCAATAATAATTGCTAAAATCAATGGTTTTGATTTGTCGCTGGAAAATAGAATTGGCAAGTATAAAATCACAGAAAATGGATTTTACTTTAAAGGGAATAAGTTTATTAAGTGTCCACAAAAGATTTTAAAGTATAATATTGAAGTTAGCAAGAATGGAGAACTTAGATCTTGGTATCAAGAAACTATTGAAATTTCCAAGGACTGTATAATTGAATAATAAAAGCAACCGAAAAAACCAAGAGCAAATTAAAACGAGCCTTACCGCTTTTGTTGGTTTTTTACCAATAACCTTTTGGTAGAAGATGTAAATTAAGTTGTTGGTGAAAACACCAACGGCAAAAACGGTAGCAAATTGAAATAAAAAACTGATTAATGACCCAACTAATCATTAATCACTAATCATTAATCATTACCAAAAAATGGAAAGCGCAATTCGCGATAAATATCAGGCAGTAATTGGTTTGGAGGTGCACGCGCAGCTGTTAACCGAGAGCAAAGCCTATTCTTCCGATTCTACGGAATACGGCACAATGCCCAACACCAACCTGAGCGTAATTACCTTAGGGCACCCGGGCACCTTGCCGCGCATCAATAAAAAAGTGGTAGAAATGGCCGTAAAAATGGGTTTGGCAACGAACTGCCAGATCACGGAAAATAATGTGTACGCCCGCAAAAACTATTTCTACCCCGATCTTCCGAAAGGCTACCAGATCACCCAGGATAAAACCCCGATCTGCACCAAAGGCTTTATTGAAATTAAGGGCAACTCAGGCGAAGAAAAACGCATCGGCATCACCCGCATTCACATGGAAGAAGACGCCGGAAAATCGATGCACTTGGCCGGCGAAACCGAAACGTTGGTAGATTTTAACCGCGCCGGCGTACCGCTTATCGAGATCGTTTCCGAACCGGATATCCGCGATTCCGAAGAAGCCTACGCCTACCTGACCCAGATCAAAAAACTGGTGCAATACCTCGATATCTGCGACGGCAATATGGAAGAAGGTTCGCTACGTTGCGACGCCAACATTTCGGTAATGCTCAAAGGCGCTTCGAATTTCGGTACCAAAGTGGAGGTGAAGAATATGAACTCCTTCCGGAACGTTCAGCGCGCCATCGAGCACGAGATCGAACGCCAGATCCAAATTCTTGAAAACGGCGGCGAGATCGATTCGCAAACCCGTAACTTCGATGCGAATACCGGCAGCACCACGGCCATGCGTTCCAAAGAAACACTGAACGATTACCGTTATTTCCCGGAGCCGGACCTGCCGCCGCTGAAAGTTTCGGAAACCTGGATCGCGCAGATTAAAGAAGCAATGCCGCACCTGCCGCATTACCTGTACAACAAGTTCACCAAAGATTTCGGTCTGCCGGAATACGATGCCCAGGTGTTAACCGACAGCAAAGAAATTGCCTTGTTCTTCGAGCAGATCTGCAACTACACCAGCAACTACAAAGCTGCTTCCAACTGGATGATGGGCCCTATCAAATCGTACCTGAACGAGCTTACCCTCCACATCGACGATTTCCCGCTGACGCCTAACCAGATCGCCGACCTGATTGCGCTGGTAGACAACGGCAAAGTGAACTACAACGTGGCCAGCAAGCAAATTTTCCCGCACCTGTTAGAATATCCGGGCAAGCACCCAATGGAAGCCGCCGAAGACCTGAACCTGTTGCAAAGCACCGATACCAATGCGCTGCAGGAAATCATTTCTGCCGTAGTAGCAAGTAACCCGACGAAAGTAGCCGAATACAAAGCCGGTAAGCAAAGTCTTCTGGGCATGTTCATGGGCGACGTAATGAAGAAAACCCAGGGCAAAGCCGATCCGAAGATTGCAAATGAACTCCTGCGCAAAACGTTGGAAAACGCTTAGAAAACGGTAGGGAAAAGGACCGCAAAAGTGGTCCTCCCCCTAACCCCCTCCAAAGGGGGACTTACGCAATATGCGTAATTAAAAGAAAACACGTTATCAGATAAAGTCCTCCTTTGGAGGGGGCAAGGGGGAGGATTAGTATTCCCGATTAAAAATAAACTTATGAAAAAAACATTTTTAATAGCCGCTGGTGCGCTTGTTATGTTAAGCGCCTGCAATAAAAAAGGAACTACCGCCGATTCTTCCGAAAACGGCTATAAAATTACCGGCAAGTTCAAAAACGCTACCGAAGGAAGTAAAGTGTATCTCGATGAACTCGGCGAACAACAATTTGTAGCCCGCGATACCGCCGAAATTGGCAAAGACGGCAGCTTCGAAATGACCGGAACTGTGCCGGAAACTGGTATTTACAAACTGGCTTTAGACCCGCAAAACGCTATTCTTTTTGTGCTGGAAAACCAGAAGAAGATCGAATTTGAAGCGGATGCCAAGAATGTTTCAGAAACATACACGGTTAAAGGTTCTAAAGATTCGGAATTACTGAAAGAGCTGAATGGCTTAATGGTAGCGCCGCAAAAGCAAATGGAAGGTTTAAAGCAGCGTTACATTACGGCAACCAATGCTGGTCAGCAGGATTCAGTAAAGGCAATTGAAGCTACGGCCAACAGAATTCAGGTAGCCAGCGAAAATAACTTCAAAAACTTTATCCGCCGCAATCCGAATTCCATCATGTCGGTTTACAGCACATTAACGCTCATCAACCCGGAAGAGCAATATGCCTTTGCCGACAGCATGCTGACGATCTACAAGAAGACGCAGCCGAATTCCAAATACACCAAAGCTTTAAATGAACGCCTTACCAAACTCGGCTCCGTTACGGTTGGAAGCATGGCGCCGGATATTACTCTGGCAACGCCAGAAGGGGGCACCAAATCATTATCATCGCTGAAAGGCAAATACGTGCTCATCGATTTCTGGGCTTCGTGGTGTGGACCGTGCCGTCGCGAAAATCCGAACGTGGTGAAAATGTATAACAAATACAAAGACAAAGGCTTCGAGATCTTCGGAGTTTCCTTTGATCAAAGCAAAGAGAAATGGGTAAAAGCTATTGCCGACGATAAACTAACGTGGCCTCACGTATCAGACCTGAAAGGATGGGAGAGTGCCGCCGGTAAACTTTACAACATTACCGCCATTCCGCACACCGTTCTGATTGACAAAGAAGGCAAGATCATTGCCAAAAACCTGCGCGGTGCAGCCTTGGAAGCAAAACTTGCAGAAGTATTAAAATAGAAAAACGGTATCGCTTTAGTCTGAAAAAGTAAAAGGATTGATCTTATTCAAACCTGTGAGGTTTTTAAAACCTCACAGGTTTTTTTATTTAAAACGGTATTGTTTTGGCCTGTAAAAGTAAAAGCCTTCCCAGCAATGGAAAGGCTTTTTTATTGTCATCCTGAGCACAATTGCGCGCGTAGCGCTGAAAGACCTCGTTGGCGTTTAGTAGCTAGTTAATTATTTACCTTAAAACCCTAGGGAGCAGTTAAAAAAGTGATGCCATATTATTTAATTCCTGCTTCCAGCCGACAAGGTTCTTCGCTCACGCTCAGAATGACAAAACTTTTATAGCTATTCAGATCATCTAAATTACAAGAACATTCCCTGCAACCCATTCCAGAGTAACCGTTTTTTATTCTGATCCGCTTCCAGCTGAGTTAAGCTTTCTGAAAGTAACACAGGAGTAGGCCCAACGTGAAAATGTTTGTATGCTGCCGGAATTTTTTCCAGATCCAGTAAGTCAGTACCAAAACTTACTACGCTTTTAATAGGCAATTGTCTTCCTAATACGGCCAGGTTTACATTTGCGCCACAGGCTATATTTACAAAAGCCACGTCGTGCATTTCAAACTTAATCGCTTTCAGAATTTTGGTCAGGAATTCATTTTGCAGAATCTGGCTGAATGTTGTTGCATCTTCCGAAACCAATATCGTCAGGCCTTTAAAAACTTTCTCGTTCCAGGTAATTTCCGGACCGGAAACTGTCAGTTCTTCATCGGGCGTTGGCACGTTGGCGTTCGCATCGCGGGTTATGAAAAGCGTTTCGGAGAAGAAATTTTTATAAAACAAAGCGTTGAATTCGGCCATACTTTTGGAGGTAAAAACGGTAGCGTTTTCGGGTAAAAAACTGCTTAAATAAGAAACCGGTAATGGCAGAAAATAATTCTGCCAGGCAGTAATTAATCTTCCAGTTGGAATAAGGCTTTTAATTCAGCAGCGTCGTGCGGCTTCATTCGGCCCGATAATATTAAACGTAATTGGCGGCGGCGCAATGCTCCATCAAAAAGCTCAATTTCTTCCGGGGTTCCTGGCACAGCTTCCGGTACATCGATCGGGCTGCCCATCTGGTCTACGGCCACAAAAGTAAAGAAGGCTTCATTGGTTTTTATCTTGCTACCGGCCGGAATATCTTCCGCGTAAACATTTATGTGCACTTCCATGCTGGAATTAAAGGCGCGGGTAACCTGGGCTTCCAGTGTAATTACGTTGCCTAATTTCGGGCTTTGCTTGAACGAAACATTATCTACGGAAGCCGTTACTACTATGCGGTTAGAATGTTTTTGCGCGGCGATCGCCGATACAATATCCATCCAGTGCATCATGCGGCCACCCATTAAATTGTGCAAAGTATTGGTATCGTTGGGTAATACCAGTTCCGTCATGATGGTGTACGATTCGCTAACTTTTTTCTGTTTCCGCATGGGAGTTTTGTATAGGCTATAAAAAAAATACCGCCGCAAAGATAATCCTTGCGGCGGTACAATTAAAGCGCTTTACTTTTTATTTAAAAAACGATAGCCTTTTTCAGCGTTGTAAATCCATTGGCCTGCAGTTTAACTAAGTAGATACCGGCGTTCAGGTTCTGATGACCGGTAATGTCGCTTAATTTAATTTCCTGCGTGCCGGTCTGGTTTTTCTTAACGAATGTTTTACCGATCTGCTGACCTGTTACTGAAATTAATTCCAGCGTGAAATCTGTTGCAGTTGGTAGAGCAAAACTAACAGTAGCATCGCCGTTGCTTGGGTTCGGATAAACATTCAGGTTAGCAGCTTCTGCCAGATTATCGTTCATGCCGCTTACCAGTCCGGTAATTTCAATATCGTCCAGATACACCGGGTTACCGCCGTCGCTGGTTACTTCAAATTTGAACATCAGGTTACCACCAGAAAACGTGTTCGGGATATTGAAACTTTCCTGACGCCAGTGGCTTGCTTGTGGCGAGTAATTACCAGAAGCAGTAATCGGGCCGGTAGCAAGCGTAGCACCCGTTTTGGTATAACGGTCAGACCAGGTATTGCCGCAATCGTCAGAAATTGAAATCGTTAATCTTTCATTGCTTTCAGAAGTTTTTTGAGCATGCGCTAATTTAAATTTCAGCGAAGCATTTTTTACATTGTAAAAGCTGATGCTTGGAGAAATTAACGCATTTTTAAGACCGGCTGTAACATTATTGTTCCGCACACGCAGGCTACCGATACCAGTAGCAGCCACTGAAGTTATGCGCTCCCAACCAGTATTACCAGAAACTTCACGTTCCCAGCTTTCAGCAGGATTGCTTGGGTCGGTAGGGAAATTGGCTTTTTCGAAACCACGAATAAATGGTACACCGGCTACACTGTTTCCGGAACCTACAATTACCGTGTTGGTTTTGGTAAGCGAATCCTGACCATAAGCATTGGTTACAACTAAAGTAGCATTATATACCCCAGGAGTATTGTAGGTTACAAAAGGGTTTGGTGAAGTAGAGGTAGATGGCGTTCCGCCTGGAAATCTCCAGCTATATGTTGGTGTAGTTCCGGCCAGGTTATAAGCCTGTTCCTGAAATGCAACAATATTTCCGGCACAGATCCGGTTGGAAGTTGCACTGAAATCAACATTCGGGGCGCAAGGCGAAGCCGTGTATCCCGGATTTGTACCAGTTGCTACCAGGTTAGCTGAATCGGCAAGTGTATTACGGCAATTGCTGAGTGCGGTGGTATTGAAAAGTGCATTTACCATTACCGTTTTCTGGCCGGTAGTAAACATTTTTGCACAGGATGAATAATCCATAAAATTCTGCACATTGTCTGGCATTGCCCCATTCGGGTCTGGGAACGGGTAAGTGCCTGTACAGGAATTAGCAGTAGTATTACAGCTGAAGTTTGTAGAACCTACCGTATTTGGAGTATCCGCAATACCATCGTCCATACCGCAGTTGGTGCTGGCACCAGGCGTATTGCCCGCGCCCCAAACGTGTGGCAAGCCCATGTAATGGCCAATTTCGTGGGTTAAAGAACGAGCAGAAAAATTGCCGCCATTCGATTGACCAATGCTACCAAACTGCGTGTTCAGGATCACCACACCTTCTATGTTGGGTGGTACATTACAAGGCAGGTAAGAATATCCACCAGCTCCAAAAGAGATATTATCTACTACCCAGATATTCAGGTATTTTTCCGGTGCCCAGCGGATCAGATTTTTTACGTTATTATCGGCATTGTTTGTAAGGGTAGTGTACGTACGGGTAATACCGGTTGTACAATTTCCCTGCGGATCTTTTTGTGCCAGCTTAAATTCAAATTCAATATTGGCATGTAAAGGCTTATAAGCGCTTACTACACTTCCGGTATCTAAGCTGGATTTTGAATAATCTTCGTTAATGATCCGAACAGCATCCATCACTTGGGCATCGGTAATATTATCGGAGCCATAGGTATGCATAATGTGTATAACAATTGGAATGGTATACTTACCGCCGTTCTTTTTAATGCGAGCTGCCTCGGGGTTATTATTCAGGTTTTTTACCATTTCCATAAATTGTTTCCGGCCCTTCGCATAATCCGGATACAGATTCATGGCCGCATTGGTCATGCTGTCGGTGGCACAATATTTACGGAACGGAAAGTTCTGACTTTGCGCCTGGTTTAGGCCAAGGCCTAAGGTTAAACTGCTTGCTAAGAACAGTAATTTTTTTCGCATAAAAAGTGAGTTTTGATAGATGAAAATTCGTTAAAAAAAAGGGCTTGCTTTACCGGAACCATTCAGTCCATAAAACAAGCCCGTTTGTTAAATTAAAAGCAATTACTGAACAATAAGTTTAGTGTTATAAACTTTGTCGCCAAGGTTCATTTCTACCAGGTACATGCCTGCACTTAAGTTCTTCATTTTATCGTGTAAACCAATAGTATGCGAACCGGCCGCAAACTTTTCGTTCTCTTTACGATAGATAACATTGCCAATCAGATCGTAGATCTTCACAGAAACGTTCTCAGGAGTTTTCAGATCGAAATTGATACCAGTTTGCATGGTTACCGGGTTTGGATAAACTTTGATGTTGTTTTCCAAAGCAACTTCTTCGTTAGTACCTAACAAGCTGAATAATTTGAAATCATCGATGTAAATAGAGTTACCACCTGCACTATAAGTTTCGAACTTGAACATGATGGTGTTGTCTAATTTAGCTACCGGTATCGGAATTCTTTCTTCTCTCCAGTCAGCAGCGGTAGGTTTAAAGTTATTGGTAACAATTGAAGTCGTTACCAGGCTATTGCCGCTTTTGTTAAATTTATCGGTCCAGTTTACACCGCAATCCGTTGAATAAGATACTTTCAATACTTCTTCCGGCGTAATAGGTGAGCTGGTATTTCCTTTCTTCGCAAACGCTAGCTTAAATGAAGCAAAAACTGAGCTGGTCAGGTTGGTTGTTTCAATATTAGGCGAATAAAGCGTAGAAGTTATACCTTCATTTATTACGCTTGGGTGGTTATTAAGGCGTAGCGAATATTTTCCTGATGCAGAAGCCTGATCGTAACGTACCCAGTTGTTGGCATTCTCAACTTCAGTGGTTTCAAGATCCCAGCTGTAATTTGGAGTAGCATGTGTAGGGAATGAATTGTTCGGGAAAGACGTATCCTCGAAGCTTTCATGATAAGTAACGCTGTTTGAAGCCGATGGAATGTTGGTAACCGGTAAAACCTTAACAACTGCATTTTTGGTAATGGAACGTGAAGATGTACCATTGCCGGCAGATAAAGTTACCGCATATACACCTGGCGTATTATAAGTAACTACCGGGTTCTGATCGGTAGAAGTGGCTGGTGTACCGCCCGGGAAAGTCCAGTTCCAGGAAGTTACATTGCCATTGTAGCTTTCATCTTTAAAGCTAACAGAAGCACCTGCACAAATACGATCGTTATATACAGCAAAGTAAGGTTGCGGCACTAAAGGACCAACGGTAGCATTAGGGTCTATACCGGTAACCATCGCGTTGCTTGGGGAAGCACCGTTAGTAGAAGTCAGGTTTTGAAGCGTCGAAATTGATGAAAGTGCAGCGTGCGCTCTTACCCGCTGGCCTTCAGTGAACATGTTCTGGCAAACGTCATAGCTCATGTAGTTTTCTACCTGATCTACCATATCGGTAGTGAATGCACTACCTGTACCTGTATCCAGACTACAAGTGTTTTGGGTAAAATCGCAACCTTGTGTTGAATAAGCAGATGGAGGCGTATCACCAACCATGTCTCCCAATAAGGTATGATCTCCTCCCTGGCAACCGGAAGCTTGTCCCTGTCCCTGGAAAGTATGCCATAAGTTGATACAGTGGCCTACTTCGTGCGTAGCAGTACGGCCATCGGTGATGGAAGTAGAACCTGGTACGTCGCCAATGCGGCCCCACTGCGAGTGCAGCATTACCAGGCCATACGTATTCCAGGCTCCCATGCCCGGAAACTGGGCGTAACCTAATATCTGGCTTCCCGGAGGGCTATCGATATCGTTTACTAACCAGATATTGAAATATTTATCAGTCGGCCAGGCTGGCGCACCAATTTTTATGTCGTTGCGGGTAACAGGGCCGTTTGTTGTATGAGAAGTTACGCGGTTAATACCTTCGGTTGGGAACCCATCTGGGTCGATGCGGGCCATAACGAATTCAATTTCCAGGTCTGCTGCATAAGGCGCGTAAATAGCCCGGGTATTCACTTTATCGGCATTGGTACGACGGAAATCTTCATTTAAAACCTGGATACCGTTCAATACCTGTTCTTTTGAAATGCCGTTAAAACCTTTTTCTGTTACTACGTGCACTACTACTGGTATTTTCAGCACAGTACCATTTGTCTTAGCCGATGGGTTTTGCTGAATATATTTCCGGATCTGTTGTTCGATGGCAATACGCGATTGCGCATAGGTCGGATTCTGAAGTTCAAGTTCACGGGTGTGTTCGTCGGTATAGCAACCATATTTAGATACCGACTGAGCATAACTAACGCCGCTGAAAAGGAAAAAACCAGAGGCAGTAGCTAAAAGTAAATTTTTTAATTTCATAAATGACGTACTATTTGCAGGCAAGATAACAATTTCATAAATGAAATGCAATATTGTAGTAATATCGTTCCCTTAAGAAGTAAGTATTTTTATAATTGATAACTTGTTGTCTGCTAACTATTTCCAACCAGACCGTCCTAAGAGTGGCACAAACTTGAAATCTTCCAGCTCTTCTTTAATAAAATCAGTATCCGATACTTTTTTTACCCGCAGCATTTTCTGCGTTCCGGCACTGCCCACAGGAATTACCAATATGCCACCCGGTTTTAATTGCAGCAGTAAAGCTCTGGGAACGGCAGGTGCACCGGCGGTTACAATTATTTTATCGTAGGGCGCGTGTACCGGCAAGCCTTCAGAACCATCGCCATAAAATGCCTGCGGATGAACTTTCAGATCGTGAAATACTTTGAGGGCTTTTTTATAAAGTACCTGATTATATTCTATTGTATAAACTTCAGGCGTGATTTTTAACAAAACACAGCATTGGTACCCGGAACCCGTGCCGATCTCCAGCACTTTGTCCGTTGGTTTCAGTTCCAGCAGTTCGGTTTGGTAGGCTACGGTGTAAGGCTGCGATATAGTCTGGCCTTCACCAATAGGGAAAGCTTTGTCCTGGTAAGCATGTTCGAGAAACGCCTTTTCGAAAAAATAATGACGCGGAATTTCCTCAATGGCCTGTAATACGCGTTCATCCCGGATGCCTTTTTCGCGGAGTAGTTTTACCAGCGCTTTGCGCATGCCTTTATGCCGGTAGGTGTCTGTGATCATAGTTTTAAGAATCTATTAAGCCGCAGAAAGCAATCTTATTTCGGGTTTCGCGTTTTTAATTTTAAATTTGCCCAGAAACTAATAATTTAACATGCGGTTCCGCTCTGTTGTTTTCCGTCTTTTGCCTGTGGCAGCTTTTTGCTGGCTTTCAGGTTGCGAAATTATCAATCCTACGGAAGATACACCATCTTATATAAAAATAAACAGCATTCCGCTCGATCCGCGAAAAAATGCTACTGAAGATTACGGCTCTGCTTCTAACAATATTGTAGATGCCTGGGTTTTTGCCAATAAGAAAATAATCGGTTGTTTCGAACTTCCGGCCACCATTCCGATTGTGGCCGATGGTAACGTAGAAATTGATGTTTACGCTGGTATATATGGCGATGGCCAGAAAGCAGCCCGTTTTCCGTATGCGTTTTATACTCAGTACGATACAACGGTATTGCTGGAACCGGGAAAAGTAACTGCCGTTGCCCCGAAAGTGAAATTTGAATCCCGCACCGTAGTGCCTTTCGACGTTTACGAAGATTTTACGGCTTTTCCGGCAACGCCGGCAATTCGGGTGGCAGCCAACAGCGCTTACAAACTGGAAGCTAACCAGGATTCTTTAGCTGATTTTAAATATGCCAATGCAACAGTAGGAGTGGTTTACGGCAAATCCGGCGAAACTTCAGATCTGGTATTGGAATCTTTATTTAACGGGAGACTGCCACAGGCAAATGCGCCGGTTTTCCTGGAATTCGATTACCGTACTACCCGGCCTTTTAAAGTGGGAGTTTTGGCTACTGCTGTAGGTGGCAACCCAACTCCAATTATGGACCTTACGCTGAACCCGACCCGTAAATGGACCAAAATGTATGTGAACCTGACCGAAGAAGTGAATATTACCGGTTTGCAAAGCGCAAATTTCCGGATGCTCTGGCAGGTAGATATGAACGGTAACCCCCGCGATTACTTCGCAATTGACAACATCAGGCTGATTCATTTTTAGGTTTTGACGCGCAACTTCCAGAAAATTAAACTGATCGTAGCAGATTATCTGGCCGCTTTGCTGGCTTGGATCCTGTTCTACGCGCTTCGCAAATACATTCTGCACGAAATGAGCGAAGGTATTTCGTTCTTTTTGCTGGGCAGTGCGCTCATGATCGCCACTTTCTGGTTCCTTTTATATACCCTTATCGGGCAGTACCGCGATATTTTCCGGAAAAGCCGGGTAAAGGAAATTACCAATTTGGCGCAAATTTCGTTTCTGGGCGCCATCATTATCTTTTTTGCATTGTTGCTCGATGATGAAGGAGTGCAGAATTACCGGAGCTATTACAAAACCATCTCTACCTATTTTCTGCTGCATTTCCTGATAACCGGTATTTTCCGTACCATTACCATAACCAGCATTAAAAAACTGATCCGCACCGGAAAGATCTCCTTCAACACTTTAATTGTAGGTTCTAATACCAATGCGCGGGAAGTTTACCTGGAGCTTGAAAATAATAACCGCCATTTGGGGTTAAATATACTGGGATATCTGCACGTTTTTCAGGCCATAGAAACGCTGTTTGTAAACGAACTTAAAAACCTGGGCTATTACCAGAAACTTCCTGAGCTCATTAAAAAACACAATATCGAGGAAGTAATCATTGCCATTGAGCCTTCCGAACACAAAAAAATAGAGGAAATTCTCGGCCTGATGGAAGGCGAAAATGTGCGGATCAGCATCCTGCCCGATCTTTACCAAATATTGCTTGGCTCGGTAAAAGTAAACCACCTTTTCGGAACGCCGCTCATTGAGATAAAGCAGAACCTGATGCCGGTGTGGCAGGAAGTGCTGAAACGTTTGATCGATGTGGTGGCTTCGGCGTTGTTTTTACTGATCTTTTTCCCGGTTTATGCCATGATCGCGGCTATGGTTAAACTCTCCAGTCCGGGACCGGTTTTTTACAAGCAGGAACGCATTGGCAAACACGGAAAGCCGTTTTATATCTATAAATTCCGCAGCATGTTCATCGATGCGGAAAAACAAGGGCCTTCACTTTCTTCAGATTATGACCCGCGGATTACCAGCTGGGGCCGTTTTATGCGCAAGGTTCGGTTAGATGAATTGCCGCAGTTCTGGAACGTGATCATCGGGGATATGAGTCTGGTGGGGCCGCGCCCGGAACGCCAGTTCTTTATTGATCAGATCGTAAAAATTGCGCCGCATTATAAGCATTTGCACCGCGTTCGTCCGGGAATTACATCTTTAGGGCAAGTAAAATATGGCTATGCCAGCAGTGTAGATGAAATGGTGCGCCGCCTGAAATTCGATATTCTTTACATCGAAAACATGAGCCTTGCCATGGATTTCCGGGTGATGCTTTACACTATAAAAATTATTGTAGAAGGAAGAGGGAAATAAAGTGTTAATTTTTTAATGTGCTGATGTGCTATTTTTGTTTCGCATATTAGCTCATAGTTTGAAGAGTATTCAGCACTTTTTAAGCATAAAACCATACCGATTTACTTCAACCATTAATTTATTAAACTAAGTGCAAATAGCACATCAGCACATTAAAAAAATAGCACCTTAAAACCCATGTTCACCGGAATAATTGAAACGCTTGGCACTGTAAAAAATGTCCGTACGGAAGGCACGAATAAGCATTTTACTTTAACTGCGCCTTTTGTGCATGAATTGAAAATTGACCAAAGCGTGGCGCATAACGGCGTGTGCTTAACCGTAGTGGCTATAGAAAATGATACGTATACGGTAACCGCTATTGACGAAACGTTGCAGAAAACGAACCTGAGTTTTTTAGCTGAAAACCATACCGTTAATCTGGAACGTTGCATGCCGGCTTCCGGCCGTTTCGATGGACACATTGTGCAGGGGCACGTAGACCAAACAGCTGTTTGCAAAAGCATTGAAGATCAGAATGGCAGCTGGCTTTTTACCTTCGAATACGATGCTGCCCAAGGCAATATTACCGTAGAAAAAGGTTCGGTTTGTGTGAATGGCATCAGCTTAACGGTGGTAAATTCAAAAGCCAATTCCTTTTCCGTAGCCATTATTCCTTACACGTTCGAGCACACCAATTTACATACTTTAAAAGTGGGGGATACAGTAAACCTGGAATTCGATATTATCGGTAAATACATTGCCCGCATTCTGAAACCGCAGCTTGGTTAATTGTTAATTGCTGATTGTTAATTGAGATCCGAAAAACGGTAGGGTTTTTTAGGTAAAAAGTCAAAAACGCTATGGTTTTCGCATTAAAAACTCAAGGTAAATAATCAATCAGCAATCAATAATTATTCAGGCACAATAAAATGATAATACAGAACGCCGTAACCGCCCCAGATTCCTAAGCCGCCTTTTATATTACTTTCAATTTTTACCGGTGCGCCAAACGGATTTCCTCGGCTGCCGAAATCGCTTTCCAGACTTTGCCAGAAACGATAATGCGCCATGTCAATCGCGGCCCATTTAACGGTAATGGTATCGCCTTTCCGGAAATAACTGTAACTGTCGAAATCGGGTTCCCGTGTTTTTGGTTCGCCGCGTTGCAAAGGGAAATCAATAAACGGTTTGCCATTCACAAAATCATCGATAAAAACGGAAGTGAAATAACCGGGATAAAAGGGTTCCTGATTCCGTTTGGTGAAATACCGCACGCAATTTCCAACCGTATCGGGATCTTTGTAACGGTACCAGAGTGCTACAAGAGTATCCATTTTCGGGTCGGGGTGGGGTTTTATCCAAAGTGAATCGATGGGGTTTAGTTGCGGAATGCTTGTGCTGGCCGTGGCCGTTTCTCTATCCGTTTCAATGCGAAGTTTGTAGTTTTTCCCGACCTGGCCTTTCAGTTCAGCAGAAGTATAAAAATAAAATGTGAAAGGGAGGCCGCCACCGTTATTTTCCGGACTGATTCCAAATTGTTCGGCAACCAGTTTCTGAAGTTCCGGCGGTAAATTACTGGTATTAAATTCCTGCAAAACATATTCCCGCACGCCATCCGAAACGAAGACCCGGGCATGGTGTACAAAAGCCGCTTCTATCTGTTGCGGCGAAAAATTGCTAAAAACTGGCACGCTACGCGTAAGCACCACCACCGGCGGCGTATCCTGTTCAATGTGCCCTTCCACGATCAGTTGTGCTTCACCTTCCGGAATTTCTAAAAGCAGATTTTTCTCGCAACTCACCAAAAACGGTATCAAAATCAACCCAAAAAGTCGAAGAAACTTCCTGAAATATATTGCCTTATTTATCATTCAATTTCTCTAAACGTTATTTACAAACCGCGTAAATCACTAATCACTAATCACTAATCACTAATCACTAATCACTAATCACTAATCACTAATCACTAATCACTAATCATTAAAAAGTAAAATTCCAGGTAACCGATGGGATCGGGAACGGAAAAATGCTTACTTTTTTAGCCTGTAATTTTATCGAATTATCGTACGGATTTCCGGTGCTGTCTATGTAATAAAAGAACGGATTCTGTCGCGCGTACACGTTGTAGATCGCAAACGTCCAGCTCGATTTCAGTTTCTTTGTGGTGGGTTTTTCATATGTGGCAGAAAGGTCGAGCCGGTGAAAACTTTCCATCCGGAAGCCGTTGCGATCGCCGTATTGGTAGGTTACAATGCCCTCGATCACGTAACGCCGCACCGGAATAGTAAGCGGCTGACCAGTAGCATACACGAAACTGCCGCCGAATTTCCAGCGGTCATTCAACGTATAAGAAATTACCACCGAACCATCGTGCCGCCGGTCGAAACGCGCCGGAAAGGCTTTGCCTTCGTTCAGTTCCGGAAACTTGCGGTTGGTGTAAGAAAGTGTATAACCGATCCAGCCTTGCAGCGCACCAAAGTTCTTTCGCACGAATAATTCCAATCCGTAAGCATCGCCGTCGCCACTCACAAATTCGTATTCCAGGTCGCGGTTGCTGGGGCCGGGTGCGTAACTTTCACGGTATTCGAGCTGGTTTTTCAGGATTTTATAATAGATCTCGGCCGAAGCTTCGTAATTGTTTTCCAGGAAATTGCGGAAATAACCAGCTGCGAACTGCGTTGCTTTTTGTGGCGGCACTAAAACCGAACTCGGCACCCAGATATCCAAAGGCAGCGAAGTAAAAGAGTTGGAAACCAGGTGCAGGTACTGGGCATTCTGCGAAAATCCGGCCTTCACCGATGCCCGCTCAGAAAATGCATACCGGAACGAAAACCGCGGTTCCAGCATGTTGAAATCCGTCACTTTTTCGCCCTTTTCATACACCGTTGAGTCTGCTAAAGCGCCGTTCGTCTCAAAATTATATAGCGTGAAAGGCCCGCTTTGCCTGAAAAAACTACCGCGTAAACCGGCCGAAACCTGAAACCTATCCGTTATCGCCCAATCTTCTGAGATATAAACGCCGGCTTCGTGCGCAAACTTTTCTTTTACGCGGTCGGTAGAAAAATCCAGGCCATCTTCCGTTTGCGCTTGTCCGGCGCGGGGCGTGAGGGTGTGGTGCGTATAAATGCTGCCGAACTGTAAAGTGTGCCGCGCATTGGGTTGCCAGTCGAGGTCTATTTTGGCGCTTTTGTCTTTTACACCCGTTACCAGTTTAGAAGTATAGGTATCGAAAGTGGAGTTGAAATTGAACTGGTAGACGGTATATAATCCGGATACATTCAGAAATAGTTTCGGGTTAAAAATATGGTTCCAGCGGGCCGAAGCGGTGGTGTTTCCCCAATCGAACTGTGCTTTAAAACTGGCATTCTGTAATGAAAATTCACCCACATCGCGGCCATAATACCCATCCAGATACAACCGGTTTTTCTGATTGATCTCATAAGACAGGCCACCATTCAGGTCATAAAAATAATAGGGCACGCCGCCTTGGTCGGTATTTTTCAGGAAAGGTGCTGCCAACTGATCGATATACGTGCGGCGGCCGGAAAGCAGAAAAGAAGCCTTATTTTTTACGATCGGACCTTCCAGTGTAAGCCGCGAAGCAATTAAACCCAAACCGCCGGTAGCTTTCAGCGAATCGGAATTGCCGTTTCTGGTCGAAATATCCAGCACCGAAGAAAGTCGCCCACCGTAACGCGCAGGCATATTTCCTTTCAATAAGGTAACCTTGCCAATGGCATCGGAATTAAAAACTGAAAAGAAATTCATTAAATGGCCCGGATTATAAACGATGGCATCGTTGAGCAAAACCAGGTTCTGGTCGGAGCCTCCGCCGCGCACGTAAAAACCGGTATTGCCTTCGCCGCCGCTTTTCACGCCCGGTAAAAGCTGAATGGTTTTAATAATATCGGTTTCCCCGAAAAGCACCGGCAACGTTTTTATTTGTTCCATCGGAAGAATAACTTCTCCCATTTGGGTACTGCGTACGTTTTCGTTGGTCCGGCGGCCGGTTATTTCAACTTCGTTTATGGTTTTGGTTTGAGCCGAAAGCTGAAAGTTCAGGGATGTATTGGTGGAAATATGAATGGCTTTTTCGAGGGGCTGATAGCCGATGTATTGCACCAGAACGGTATGGTTTCCGGACGGGAAAGTCAATTGGTAAAAACCGTTGGCATCGGTAACGGTGCCTTTTTGCGGATCGTTTTTAAGGATGATTGAAGCGCCGGGCAGGGTTTCATTGGTCTGTGAATCGCGCACGAATCCGCTCAGAGTAAAAGTAGTTTGCCCGGAAGCCGGCAAAAACGCCAGGAAAAGAAGCAGGAAAAGTAAAAAATGGTATGGCAAAGCGAACAAAAACCTCAATTGAAACATCGCTTTCATAACCAATTTAATTCGGAAAAAGTTACCGTCGGAAAAAATCGTAACGTTGCAGAATTCTCTGATAAAGTTTTTCAGAAAGCCAGGCCATACTGATACCAAGCAACGCACCGGCTAAAATATCACCGGGATAATGAACCCCTAAGTAAATGCGGCTGTAAGAAACAACGGCGGCCCAGATAATAAGCGAAACCTTGAACCACAAATAGCGCGGCGGCAAAACCAAAACCATAAATGTGGCTAAAGCGAACGTAGTAGCGGCATGCGAAGAAATAAAACCAAATTTCCCGCCGCAACCGCTCACTATATTGATCACTTCCGAAAGTTCAGGATCGTGGCAGGGGCGTAAACGGGCAAAGCCAGGTTTAAAAAATTTGGATGAAATAAAATCGGCGGCGCCAACACCTACCACCGCCATGATCAGTTTCATATAACCACGACGGCCGAAGGTGTAAATTAAATAAATGATCAGCGCCAAGTAAGCCGGAACCCAGAAAAACCTCTCAGATACCAGCACCATGATCGGATCCCAGAATTCCGTGTGGTGGCTGTTGAGATAAATAAAGATCTCCCGGTCAATATTTCGAATGGTTTCTAACAAGGCTATTTAATGTGCTAATGGTTTAATATGCTAATGTGTTAACTAGGAATTTGGTAATGGGTTTTTATTCAGATTATTTTGGTTGAAAAGGCTAGCGATCTCTTGCTGAAAAGTGCTAATCTGGTTTTAAGTGATATATTGAATTTAGAAAATAGCACATTAAAAAATTAGCACATTAAACCACGTTCACCCAGTCAATATCTTTCTTCAGCAGGCTTTGGGTTTCTGCTTCCAAGCTGCCCGGTTCCGGTTTGAAATTATATTCCCAGCCGGCCAGATTTGGCAAACTCATTAATATACTTTCTATTCTTCCGGAGGTTTCCAGTCCGAATTTGGTGCCCCGATCTATGGCTAAATTGAACTCTACGTAACGACCGCGACGCAGTAATTGCCACTGCTTTTCGCGCTCAGTATAAGGTAGTTCGCGGTTCTCATTTACAATTTGAGTATAAGTCGGGCCAAAAGTATAAGCCAGATCTTGAATAAAATTGAAACGATCCTGCAAACTGATATTTTCCGTAGCCATTAACCGGTCCGCGAAAACGCCGCCTATACCGCGGGTTTCCTGGCGGTGCGTGATGTAGAAATAATCGTCGGCCCACTTTTTAAACTCCGGATAGTAACTTTCGTGGTGTTTGTCGCAAACATTTTTGAGTTGCTCGTGAAAGAATTTTCCCTGGGCTTTGTTTACGTAAATGGGAGTAAGGTCTATGCCGCCGCCAAACCAGGCATCGCCGTTACCCGCTTCAAAATAGCGCACGTTCATATGCGTGATCGGTACCATCGGGTTTTCCGGGTGAATGACCACTGAAACGCCGGTTGCAAAATAATTCGGATCGGGCAGGTGCAGGGCTTTGGCTGCATTTTCAGGTAAACTTCCTGTAACTGCCGAAAAATTTACCCCGCCTTTTTCAAACACGTTACCTTTCTGAATAACGCGCGTACGGCCGCCGCCGCCGGTATGGTGCTGCCACAGATCTTCGTGGAATTTCGCTTTACCATCGCAGGTTTCCAATGCGGCGCAAAGGTCGTCCTGGAACCGGCGCATAAAATTTTCGACTTGTTCTCTCATGTTCGGGATAAAAAAACGCTATGAAAATGCCTTGCAAAAGTATTATATATATGGCAGCTTTCCGAAATCCGTTTTAAAAAACGGGTTAAAATGGCTAAATTTGTAAGAAGAAATAAATATCTGCTTATGTTGAATGAAGTTGCTGCTGCCGAAAAAACCGATGTTTCGGTATTGCTGAAAGCCTATAAACTGATGCTTACGGCTAAAAATATGGCCGATACTTACGAAGATAATAAAACGATCTGTAGCAAATACGTGCACAGCACTTCGCGTGGCCACGAAGCCATTCAGCTGGCAACTGCCTTTCAATTAAAGCCTTACGATTTTGCTTCGCTTTATTACCGCGATGAATCTATTCTTTTAGGCATGGGCCTTACGCCGTATGAACTCATGCTGCAGCTCATGGCCAAAGCCGACGATCCTTTCTCTGGCGGTCGTACTTATTACGGTCACCCGAGTTTGCGCCGCGAAGGTTTTCCGGTAATTCCGCACCAAAGCTCGGCAACCGGCATGCAGGCCATTCCGGCTACCGGTATGGCCCACGCCATTTCTTACCTCGAAAGCCAGAAACTGCGAGATGCCAATGAAACGCCTTCAGTGGTTTTGTGTTCTTTCGGTGATGGATCGGTTACGGAAGGTGAAGTGGCAGAAGCATTCCAGATGGCGGTATTGAAAAATCTGCCGATCGTTTATTTGGTGCAGGACAACGACTGGGGAATTTCAGCTACCGGCAAAGAAATGCGCGCTATGGATGCATATGAATATGCGGCCGGCTTCAAAGGTATGCAACGCATGCGCGTGAACGGTTCCGATTTTGTAAGTTCTTACGTAGGCATGGCATTGGCTTTCCAATACGTGCGTGAAGAACGCAAACCAATTCTGGTTCACGCGAAATGCCCGCTTTTAGGTCACCACACTTCAGGAGTGCGCCGCGAATGGTACCGGGGAGATGATTTGGCCCAGCATGCCTTGACCGATCCGATACCGCAACTTGAAAAGCATTTGCTGAACGCCGATGTAAGCCAGGAAGAGTTAGATAAAATAGCTGCCGAAGCTAAAGCTTACGTGCAGGAGCAATACGGAAAAGCTTTAGCCGCACCAAATCCGGACCCAACCACTTTTGATCAGCACGAATTTGCGCCAACGCCGGTAACCGAAGAAAAAGGTGAAAGAAGCCCGAGCTGCGGTGAAAAAAGCATTATGGTAGATGCTGCTTTACACGCTGTAGACGATATTCTGAAAACCTATCCGGAAGCCTTATTTTACGGCCAGGATGTAGGTGGTGAACTGGGTGGTGTTTTCCGCGAAGCCGCTTTACTGGCTAAAAAATACGGCGACGAGCGCGTTTTCAATACGCCAATTCAGGAAGCTTACATTGTCGGTTCAACGGCTGGTATGTCGGCGGTAGGAGCTAAGCCAATTGTAGAAATTCAGTTTGCCGATTATATCTGGCCGGGTATTAACCAGTTGGTAGAAGAACTTTCGAAAAGCTGCTACCTGTCTATGGGTAAATTCCCGATCCAATCTGTAATTCGCGTGCCAATTGGCGCTTATGGCGGTGGCGGACCATATCATTCCGGTTCAGTAGAAAGTACCTTGTTGAATATCCGGGGCATTAAAGTGGTTTACCCAAGCAACGCCGCCGATATGAAAGGTTTGATGAAAGCTGCTTTCCTGGACCCGAACCCGGTAGTAATGCTGGAACATAAAGGTTTGTATTGGAGCAAAGTGGCCGGAACCGAAGATGCCAAAACCATTGAACCAGACGCCGATTACATACTTCCATTAGGAAAAGCCAACATTGTACAGGAAGCCAGTGATGAGCAAATACGCATTGGCAATACTTTAACCGTAATTACGTATGGTATGGGCGTGTATTGGGCTAAAACGGCGTCGAAGCAATTCGAAGGTTCCATTGAAATTGTTGATTTAAGAACGCTGAACCCGCTGGATTTTGAAACGGTAGTGAAATCGGTTAAAAAACACGGTAAAGTGTTGGTACTGACTGAAGAACCGCTGATGAACTCTTTTGCCGAATCTTTGGCCGGAAGAATTTCCAAAGAATGTTTCCAGCAGCTTGATGCTCCGGTATTTACGTTAGGTGCAGCCAATTTACCAGCCATTGCCCTGAACGTAGAGCTCGAGAAAATGATGTTGCCGAACGCTGAAAAAGTAGCCGCCACCTTTGATGAGTTACTGAATTATTAATCAGTTTTAGCAGGTAAAACGGTAGCGTTTTTTGTATAGAATTTAAGCCTGATCGTTTGGTCAGGCTTTTTTTATCTACCTGTTTAGACTGGCACAAGTGACGCCTGCGGCTTAACCCTTGCGCCAGTAAAGGTATCGAAAGATTAAGGCAGTTTTTTACTTAAAAACGGTACCGTTTTTATGCTTAAAAGTAAAAGCCCTGCAAATAATTTGCGGGGCTTTTACTTTTTCTGGCTCAACCCATAGCGCTTTTTAGAACGGATATCCAATGCCAATGTTGAATGAATTCTGCATGTTCTTAGAACTGAACAGGCGGTTAATTCTGAAACGGTCCAGCACAAAACGCTGGCCTTCCGGTTCTGCCGGGTCTATTACTTTGGTAGCAAAGTCGAAACGAACCACTACAAAGGAAAAATCAAAGCGGGAGCCAAAACCAAGATCTACCGCAAATTCTTTGTGAAAATCCTGGAGACCGGAGCCCGGTAGTTCCGGATTTTCTTTTAAAGTCCAGACGTTGCCGGCATCAATAAAAAAAGCACCGTTCCAGAAACCGAAAATATTGAAGCGGTATTCCGCATTTCCTTCTATTAAAACTTCTCCGGGTTGCTCCGGCCGGTAATCGCGTTGCGGCTGACCATTTACAATTACCAGGTTATTGTCGGCGTCCGGGTTAAGTTCGTCTTTTAAACGGTAGGGCGGTGTATAAGATCCAGGACCCAGTTTGCGCGGACGCCAGGCTCGTAAGCTCGATCCACCGCCGGCAAAAAAGAATTTATCGTAAGGCAGAATATTGTTGCTGCCGGGCACCGGACTAACAATCCCGAAATTTCCGCGCGCCACGAAATACATTTTCTCTTTGATTTTATAATAGCGGCGGTAGTCGGCGTTAAATTTCAGGAAGCTGTAAGAGCGGTAATTGTTTTTGGTTTGTTCGGTAAGGAATTCGCTGAACCAGCCGCTGAAACCAATGGTATTGTTGCCAGTAATTACGCCGGGTAAATTTCCGATCTCGGCAAAAAGCTTGATGTATTTTGAATCGAGGGTTTGGTTTATGTTGTTGCTGTTGTAAAGCATGGTAGCATTCATACTCGAAACGATACCGGGTTTGAAACTTTCTATCAGGGTAACGCCCAACGCTTTACGGCTTTCCAGATAATCCCGGAAATTATCAGATTTAATGGTAGCATCTATAATATTGATATCTACCAGCGACACAAAATACTGCAAACGCTGCGAACGCTGCCAGAGATAATCGAGCGAAAATTCAGTATTGGTACGGTTATAATCTTCGCGATTGGTATAGGTAAAAGCGGCATTGATACGTGTGCGCGGGTTATAAACTACCAGCTTCGGGTTACTATCGAGTTTGAAAAAAGGGTCGAGGAATTGCGGAAAATACAACGCCACGCTTCCACCTAACTCAGTGGTCGTTACAAGTTTATCGTCAACGGAACTTGGCTGGGCTTCTAAGCCACCGCGTACACCGAATTCCAGGTTTTCAGCACCGCCAAATACATTACGCACTTTTAAACGAAAGCTTCCGTAGGGCAAGGGCAGCGAGGAACCAAAGTTTGTGAAATTGAAATTTCCGCCAAGTTCGTCGGTTATCTGGAAGCGGGTTGCAGGTGTTACGTTCACAAAAGCATCGAGCATGGGCTTTAACGAATCGCTTACAATGGTGTAATTTACCGCCGAAAACCGGTACACGTCCAGATCGCCGATCTGGCGTTGGGTGCGGCTGGTACGAATTAAGCTGTAAGGCTGGCCCACACTCATCCGGATCTTTTTATCCAGCACTTTCGGCGAAACATATTTTTTGTACCATATGTATTTCACGCCGCCATAATCAATTGTATCGCGGGTTACGCCGAAACGATCCAGATTTGCGTCGCCAATAAAGTAGATGGTGCGGATCTTGTAAAGTTTGTGGTTGGCGCTATCTGCCGGGTTCGAAATGGTAGTTTTCAGGCGCACGGTATTGCCGCCAAAACTGGTATCTACATCGAAGAAAATATATTGTTTCCGGAATTCGTAAAAGCCCTGATTACGCATGAGCGTTTCCAGGCGGTCGCGTTCCTGCGTAAGCAATTCTTCGTCGTAAACCTGTCCAGTTTTGATCAGCGATTCTGCCTGCGAATTCCGGACGATGCGTTGCACCGTAGTATCTTTAATATTGTAAGCAGTTTCGCTTAATCTGAAAGGCGTATTTTCGGCAACTTTTAGCGTGAGGTAAATTTTTTTATTTTCCTCTTTGGTTTCGTAGGTTACTTTGTTGTGAAAAAAGCCTTTGGAGCTTAAATAGGTATTTACCTGCGAAACGGTTTCGACGGTAAGGGCAGAATCGTAAATAGAAGGCGGTTCGCCAACCGAACGCATCAGTAAATTGCCTTCCTCTTTTTTGCGGGTAAGCTTAGCCAGACGTTTTTCCTTCTTTTCAGAAAGCTTAACCACTTCACTGGAATCGGCGCCGGCTTTGCTTATTTTCTTTGCAAATTTATCTTCGTTTTCCTGAATCTGCTGCTGAACCTTAGCCGGGTTGTAGAGTCCTTTGCCCCAGTAATATACCGTTAAATAAGGAGTAGAGCCAAAAATGGGTACTTTCCGGTTAGGTTGCTGCCGGAAAAGGGCGCGTATCTTGTCAGGATCCGCCTCCTTTACATCTTCCAGTTTTACGTCGTAAAGCAGCTTTTCTTTGCCTTTTAAATGGCGGGTGGGCACGCAACTCCACGAGAATAAAATTGCGATTGTAAAGGCGAATATGTAAAATCGTAAGTTCAAAAAAAGCTGGCTATGTTATCGAAAGCAGTAAGCAAATACATCAATTCGCTGCAAATAAAGAAATATCGGAATCTCCATCAAACTTTTGTAGTAGAAGGGGCAAAAAGTGTGCGCGAGTTGTTGGCATCTGATCTCGAAATTGAGAAGCTTTTTATAACGGAAGATTTTCTGCAGAAACATACTAATTTGTTCCGCAAAAGTTTGGAATACGAGCTTGTTACCGAAAATCAATTGGTACAGGCTGGCACTTACGAAAGCAATAACGCCGGGCTGGCCATTGCGCGTATGAAAACGCTACCAAAACTGGCGGTAAAACCCACTGAACTGGTAATTGCTTTAGACGATATCCGCGACCCCGGTAATTTGGGTACCATCATCCGGATTGCAGACTGGTACGGCATTAAAAAAATAATCTGCTCCGAGACCTGCGCCGATTTTTACAACCCGAAAGTAATTGCGTCTACCATGGGTTCTTTTACGCGCGTGGCTGCTTATTACGTAAACCTTCCGGAGTTTTTAAGTTCGTTTTCGGGGGAGTTTAAAATTTATGGTGCGGCTATGGAAGGAGAAAATATTCATAAGCTGAACCTGAAACCGGAAGGCGTTTTGGTAATGGGCAACGAAGCAAATGGCTTAAGACCTGAAACCCGGAAATTCCTGACCAGCCTTATTAAAATACCGGCCTTTGGAAACGCAGAATCGTTGAATGTTGCTACGGCTACGGCTATTCTTACCGATAATTTTTTCCGGCAGGTTTCCTGAGTTTTCAGTGCTTTGAGCATAGCGTTTTGACTTTTTACCCTGGAAATCATAGCGTTTTAAAACAAAGAAAGGAAGCTTACGGGCTTCCTTTCTTTTTAAGTTTGTTTTCTTAGATCGTGATACCAAAGCTCATCACGTTGGCATTTGGTCCGCGACCGTCTTTGAATAATTCATTCAGGTTGTAATTAGCAAACAGATCGAAGCCGCGGTAACCGATAGTGGCTTTCAGGCCATATTGCAGATCTTCGAGGTTAAAATTGCCCTGATCTTTATCTTTCTTATCGTCGCCTTCCAGGTTGTATTTAATTTTGGTGTGGCTGCCTAAACGGTAACCTACAAAGCCACCAACTCCGAACCGGAAAGCTGACTTTCCTTTTTTATCATCAAAATCCATAATGATCATGAGCGGGATATTGGCGCTTGAAGTTGCCAATTTCGATTTTTCGAGGTTGCGGTTTTGAGGATCTTTTACAAGTACAGTTTCAGACCGGCCGCTGGTCTCATCTTCTAAAAGCACATAGTTTTTGTCGAACATGTAATTGTTGAAGGAAAAATCTACACCGGTGCGCAAATGAAGCGGACTTTTTACGCCCCCGATCCGAACCTGATAATAGGGGTTAATACTTACGTAACGGGATCCCCAGGTTCTCAATCCGGCTTCATCTAAAGCAGTTCCTTCAGTATTCAGGAAAGTGTTAAAGCCAAGGTCGAAGTTCATACCGCTTTGGTGACGTCTGTTTGCATTCTTTTTGGTTTTAGTTGAATCAGAATTGCAATTCATATTAGGATCTGAACCAATTTTTACTGTTTTTGTATCGCCTTCATCATCATAATCAACATTAATAAAAACGTCTTTCTTTTCTACATTTTGGCTTTTTTCATCATTTTTAATAGTAATACTAACTTTTTCCGGACGACCTTTGCCTTTTTCTTTTTCAGCCGGACGGAAGCTAACAGTATAGTCTTCCCCGTTCACATCTTTCTTTTCCATTTTTTCAGCTTCGGCAATGTACTTGTTCAGCATGATCATTAGCGAATCGAGGCTGTAATTCTGGAAAGATTTCAGTTGTTCGGTATTTTTTACGATCAGGCTCATTTTAGCGCCATTGGCTAATTTTACCAGCACGGTATCGTCTTTAGAAGCCTTTGTTGAGCCAAAATCGGCGGCCGAAACAGGCAAAGCGGTAGTGGTTGCCAGGCCGAGTGCGGCCAGCAGAAATAAGCGTTTCATAATTTTGAGGGGATTTTTAAGTCTTTTAAATATCGAGTACTTTGGAGAATTTCTGAGTAATGTTGCGGGTGCCTTTAGCAAATTTGGAATCGGGCACTAGAAAGGCCTGAAGGTCCACTGGTTCGCCGTTTTTCAGGTTTTTAGCTTGTTTGAAAATGTTTACCAGTTTCGAATCTTTATCATCGGCTGGAACTGGTTCTGCCATGGCAAGCGCATTTTCTGAATTGTCTTTTTTTACGATTACTTCAATGGCCATGCCCGCTAAAAGGGCCGGTTTCGTTTCCGAAGTTTTTGCATTCACTGCGTTATTGGTCTGCGTAGAAGCAATCATTACTTCTTCCGTTTTCGAAGCCATTTGTTCCGGTTTTGGTTTTTCCTGAACCGGCATTTCATCGGTTAATTTTTCAGCTTTCACATTTTTAGTGTTCTGTGCAATCTGCGTTTTAGGAGCAACTGTGAAAGGAGTTTTTGCCTCGGTTTTGATACCGTTTTTAACAGCGTTTTTGCTGCTGTTTTCACTTTCAATTGCAGTTTCCGGCGTTTCAGTTGCTGCAATCATATTTTCTGAAGTTGTAGCTTTTTCTGAAACCGGAGCGGAAACTTCCTGCATTTTCTCTGTTGGCTCGGCAACTTTTGAAGTTTGATTCACGGCTACCGGCATTTCAGTTTTTCCGCTAAAATTGCTACCGTTTTTTAGTAATCCGAACGTAACGAAAAGCAATACTACGGCCGCTGCGGCATAATGCCACCACATCAAAATGCGACGTTCTTCTTTCTTTTCTTCCGTCGCCACCATTTCTGGTTCTTCTGGCAATTGTGCCGCATTCATCTGACTTTGCAGGCGCGCCCACGCATCGGCCGAAGGCTGGCGGTTCAGGTTTTGCAACCCTTCCTTAAAGCGCGAATCTATATTGTGCTGTTCCATTTTTCTCTATGCTAAATTTTTCCTGGGCAGTAACCCATTTTTGCAGCAAAGCCCGGGCTTTGCTTAACTGCGATTTCGAAGTTCCTTCATTTATCTGCAGCATTTCGGCAATTTCTTTATGCGAATACCCTTCTATGGCGTATAGGTTGAAAACGGCGCGGTAACCGGCTGGTAATTCGTGCAATAAAGCTAAAAGTTCTGCTTCGTTCAGGGCGGTATCGGCTTGTTCCTGGGCGGCTAGCTGCAGATGTTCTTTTTCTACGGCCAAATGCAAGGGTTCCTTTTTTCTCAGAAACATGAGCGCTTCGTTTACAATTACCCGGCGCAGCCAACCTTCAAAATTTCCTTTTCCTTCGTACTGTTTTGCATTCTGAAACACTTTCACCATCCCGGTTATCATCACTTCTTCCGCATCCATTTCATTTTTCAGGTAACGCAAACAAACCCCCAGCATTTTTCCGGCATAAAGCTCGTAGATCGCTTTTTGCGCTTTGGCATCGCCGTTTTGTAAAGCTGCTATGAGTTCGGTTGTAATCACGGGTAGAAGTGTTTCAGTAAACGTTTCTTTAAGGGGTTTCTGACTATATAGATGCAAAGGTATTCCCGGAGGTTGCCTTAAGGTTAAGAAATATTTTAAATATTTTTCAGAATATAAATAAGTTGCTGATAGCGAATGTTTTAAAAATATGATAATAAATAAAAAAAGCCCCGAATTTCTTCAGGGCTTTACTTTTTTGCTTTAAAACGATACCGTTTTTTTGAATTGTTTGAATTAGAGATTGAGTGAATTAAAATTATTAGCATAGTAAAGCTGATAATTTCTAATTCATAATTCCAATTAAAACCTTACCACATCCACTGCGGACAGATCGCTTTGCCGCGGTTCTGCAGTTTAAGTCCTAAAACTACTTCGTGGCTGCCGGAACTGGCGTGGCGTAATTCAGAAGTAACTGCATCGTAAGAATATGCTACATCCAGCAGCGGCGATATATTGATACCAGCCAGCACGGAAACCGCATCTTTATGCCGGTAAGAAACTCCACCCCAAACGCGTTCGGCAATAATAGCTTTTACATTCAGATCCGCTGCCAGTGCAGTTGGCGCCGATTTCACCATAAAAGAAGGTACAACGGTCAGGTCGCGGTTTATATCGAAACGGTAGCCTCCGGTCAGGTAAAAGTGTGGTTGCGCAAAACCAGGGCGCTGAAAGCCGGTTTGTTGCGAAGCAGTTTCGGTATTCGCTAAAAGCTGCATGGCAGAAAGCCCTACAAAGAACTGGTCGGAATAAACCCAGGTGCCAAAGCCAAGATCCATTTTCACATCGTTCAGGCGGTCGGAATACAAAGCCGGGTCGTTGGCAGTAACTGTTGTTGCCATTGCGCGGTTCAGGCTGAATTGATTCATACCGGTAGCAACGCCCATAGCAACTCTTACGCTATTCGTAACCGGTAAATGGAAGGCATAGGTCAGGTTGAAAGTGGTGTTCTGAATAATACCCGTTTTATCTACCTGCACCAAACCGCCAAAACCGTGGTGCGGATTCGCTTTTTTGAAACGGTTGTTCTTGTTTACCTTATATCTTGGTCTTCGCACCGCGCCGCGCATCATGCTTGTTTTATTGATGCGGTTGCGATCCTGCTTACCAATAGCGGTATGGAAACTGGTGTAAAAAGTGCTCGGTGCACCTTCCAGACCGGCCCATTGTTTCCGGAAACCCATTTTCACATCCGTATAATTTTCAATACCGCTGATCGCCGGGTTCACCAGAAAGTTGTTCAGAGAATATTGACTGTATTGTGGGCGTTGCTGCGCAAAAGTAGTCCCGGTAATTCCTGATAAAAAGATAAATAGGATTGCGGGTAAAAGTTTTTTCATAAAAATTAACGAACAATGTTAATGCTTCCGGAAAGCGGCGCCTCCGTTTTATTTAAATAAATGATGTAGTAATAAGTCGCGATCGGTAACTGCTCGCCGCTTAGGGAAACACCGTTCCATGGCTGCGGATAACCAACCGATTCATAAACCTTGGCGCCCCAACGGTTGAAGATTTCCATGCGGCAGTTGCGGTATTCTTCCAGGCCTTTAATTTCCCAGGTATCGTTTATGCCGTCGTTGTTTGGCGTAAAGGTGTTCACGATCTTGATTTTCGGTAGTACGGTTACGGTAACTTCATCGGTAGTAACGCAACCGAATTCAGAAACAACTTCCAGGGTATAGGTAGTGGTTTTGTCTGGAGTAGCAACCGGGTTGGCAATATTCGGGTTGCTCAAACCTTCCGCCGGGAACCACTTGTAAGAAACGCCGCCTTTACCTTGCAGATAAGCACTTTTGCCACTGATCACATCCACGTCTTCACCGGCATCGGCAGTAGCTTCCCGCACATTAACCTTTACCGCAATTCTGGAGCTGGCGCAACCATTTTCTACTGCCTGCACATAGTAAGTTTTGCTTTTCGTTAAGGCTGGTGTCGTGAAAGAAACGCCTTTACCCATTAACTGACCACCAACTGCGGTTTCGTACCATTCAAACGCACTGCCCGCTTCTGACTGATTGCTTACCGGTAAAACCAGTATAGCAGAAGTTCCGGAACAGATTTCCTGCGAAGCAATTGCTGGCGGCGCCGGGATCTGGTTTACTTTTATTTCAATAGCCTGGCTGATATTATCGAAGCAATAACCTGCGCTAACTTTCCGGCGGAACCATGTTGTTTGCTGTAAAGTACCCGGCTGGAAATCTGCGCCATTATTTATGCCAGAAGCCGTTATAAAGCTGTTGGCAGCACCGGAAGTGCTCATTTCCCAAACATAAGTATACGTACCTGAACCGCCAGCCGGAGCCGAACCCAGCAACATAGCCGGAGCCGAACCTGCACAAATAGTTTGCGCCACGCTGATCGTATTGTTCGAAATATTCGGGTTAACGGTGATCTGCACTACGTTACTTTCCAGTGAATATGCGCCTGAAATTACGGTTCTCCTAAACCATGTTGTCTGTGTTAAAATTCCCGGTTGGTAATCTTTTTGGTCGGCAATTCCGGAAGCTGTACTAAAACCGGCATTAGCACCCGCAGTACTCATTTCCCACAGGTAAGTATAGTTGCCTAAACCACCCATTGGCAATGTTCCGGCTAAAATATTCGGTGCATTGTTCAGGCAGATCGTCTGGTCCTGCAGAATTACATTATTCGCAATCGCCGGAACCACAGTAAGCTGCACCACATTCGAAACCAGTACACAGTCGCCGGAGCGTACAATGCGGCGCAGCAAGGTAGTTTGCGCAATAGCGCCCGGCTGGAAATGCTGTCCGTTTGCTGACATTGCGGTAAAGCCAGAAGCATTTCCGGTTAAGCTGATTTCCCAGGTATAAGCGTAGTTTCCATTACCGCCCGTTGGCAAAGAACCATTTAGTAAAGCAGGAATTGAACCGCTGTAAATTGTTTGTGAAGCTGAAATAATATTCGAAGCCAGCGGCGGATTCACTTCCACTTTTACGGCAGTCGAAGTCTGCGAGCAATTTCCGGAGAAAACCACGCGGCGGAACCAGGCAGTTTGTTGTAAAGCCGGCGCAGCATAGTTTTGGGTCGTATTCGCATTTGGTGCCGGTACATAACCCTGATTTGCACCACTGGTACTCATCTGCCACAGGTAAGTGAAAGTTCCGGTACCACCGGTTGGCAGCGAAGCCTGCATAACCTGTGGCATATTTCCGGCACAAATGATCTGCGGTTGCGTGGTGATTATATTCGCAGCTATACCCGGAATTACCGTGATCTTCACGCTGGCGCTGCTATTTTGCTGGCAAGGACCTGAAGAAACCACCCGGCGGAACCAGGTAGATTGCATAAGCGCCGCCGGAGCGTAATTAATTGCAGCATTATTGCCGGTGGCAGGAGTGAAGGTTACATTATCAAGGCTGCTTTCCCAAACGTATGTATAAGTACCATTTCCACCGGCTGGCAAAGCACCCGTCAGGGCAGTTGGTGTTTCACCGGCGCAAATGGTCTGGTTCAGGCTGATGAAGTTATTAGCAATAACCGGCATTACATTTACCGTTATTTTGCTGCGAACCATGCTCCGGCAACCTTCCGTGTTTATCGCTTCCAGGAAGTATTCGGTGGTGTTTTGTAAAGCTGGAGTAGTAAATGAATTTCCGGAGAAAATAGCTTGACCACCGGTTGCTGAGTTAAACCACTGATATTGCAGGCCGTTGGCATTTGCTGTTAAAGTAGCAGTTGCACCGGCGCAAATGGCCTGGGCAGTAACTATCGAAGCAACCGGTCTGGCAATAACTTTAATTTTAATTGGCTGCGAGTATTCCATACAAACTCCGGAAGTTACTTTACGGCGGAACCAGGTAGTTTGTGAAAGCACATTCGGGGTGAAATTTACAGTATTATTCGTTCCGGAAACGGCCGTAAAGTTTACCGAATCGGTACTGAATTCCCAGGCAAAAGTATACGTTCCATTGCCGCCGGCCGGAGCCGAACCGTTTATTTGCGTTGGAATTTCGTTCGCACAAATGGCCTGGTTGCCGATTATAGCGTTGTTGCTTAGTGCCGGTAATACAAAAACGGTAGCTTTTGTGCGCGTAAAACTCGGGCAACCTTCTGCGCTTATTGCCTGCACATAATATTCTGTGGTAGCAGTTAAAACCGGAGTCTGGAATGAAGAACTGGTGAAAATCAGATTACCGTTCTGCGCTGCATCATACCATTTATAAGTACCCGTTGAGCCGCTGGCCGTTAACGTTGCATTTCCGGAACCGCAGATCGTTACATTCGCAACCGTTGGTGCCGGTGCAATTGGGTTTACGGTTACCTGTACGGCTTTTCTATTGGTAGTTTCGCAACCTTGCGCGTTATATGCCACTACAAAGTACGTTTTAGAAGTCTGAAGCGCCGGTGTGGTAAAAGTCTGGCCGGTATAAAGCAGGCTCCCTCCGGTCAAAGCATCGAACCATTCATAGCGGGTCGCATTGTTGCTTTGCGCCGTTAAGGTTACTGTGTTGCCCGGGCAGATCGTCTGGTTGGCTACCGTAGGAACTGCAGGCAGCGCATTCACCGTAATTACTTTCACATCCGAAACCTGGCAGTTGCCATTTCCATACGTGTAAATCAGGGTATAAACGCCGGGAGAATTAGCTGTGAAGTTTCCGTTGGCTTTTACCAGATTACTTCCGCTCCAGGTTCCACCAGCTGGCAAACCTTTCAGTAAAACGCTATTGTTTTGGGCACAAAAAGTCGTGTCGTTACCGGCATTAGCAACGGGCATAGAAACTACCGTTATTTTTTTGGAAGCCGAAGTATAGCAACCGTTCGCGTTCGTATAGTTGTATGTTACATTGTAAACGCCCATAGCAGAACCCAGAAAGAAACCGCTGTTGCTGATATTCTGACCAGCCCAGGTTCCGCCTTTCGGATAACCCTGCATCTGCAAACCTTGCGGCGCCGCACAGATCGTGGTATCTTTTCCAATCGTTACAACCGGTAAAGGCAACACTTCAATTTTTATGGTTTTTGTTGCTGTACAACCCGCCACTGTATCTATTGCAGTAACGGTATAAATAGTTGTAACAGCTGGGTTTGCTATTACTGTAGCGCCGGAAGTGGTGTTCAAACCAATGGCCGGCGACCACGAATAAAGGTCAGCACCGATCACAGTTAATGTTGCTGTTTGCTGACCAACGCAGATCGTGGTATCTGTTGCTGAAATTTGAAGCGGAATTGCTGGTTTTACTACCACAGTATATTGAACTGTATCTGCGCAGCCGGTAATTGCGTTGGTACCAATTACATTATAAGTAGTGGTTACCGCCGGATTAGCCGAAACAATATTGCCGGTGGTTTTATTTAGGCCGGTTGCCGGGAACCATTTGTAAGTATCTGCTCCGGAAGCCGTTAAAATAGCCGAACCTTGTCCGCCGCAAATAGCCATTACCGACGATTGTACCACAATTTGCGGAGCGGGATTTATCGTTACCGTTTGCGTATCTGGTGCAGAAAATCCGCAGGCATTGGCTGCTTTTAATACCACCTGATAAACACCTGGCTGAGCGAATTTAATTTCCGGATATTGGCTGGAAACGGAAGTGCCGTTCATGAACTGATAATTATGATTTCCCAAAACGCTCCACTGATAAACCGTGATCGGGCTGCTGGATTTAAAAGTTGGTTTATGCGCCGGGTTTGCCGGAGAAAAAGCAACCGTCTGGCTGATGCAATATTCCTGCGCAGCCGGCAACGAAATTTCCGGTGTACCTTCAATTACAATGGTCGTATCTGTCGTAGCGATCTGCCCGCAATAATTCCGGGAGGTTAGTTTGATTGTGTAGCTTCCAGCTTTGGTAAAGTTCAGTTCCGGGTTCAGGGAAACGCTATCGGAATTGGTGGCAAAACTCCAGCCTTGCTTTGGAAGAATATCCCAGTTATAGGTCAGGTCGGGGCTTACAGATTTGTTTTGTAAAACCACAAACGAAGGCGCGCAATTGGTTGGAGGAAGTTTTACCTGGAAGGCAGCCTTCGGAAGATCTTTAATGATCAAGGTTTTGGAAATAGAATCTGCTGTACATTTTGCGCCGGAACCGCGCGGCGTAACAATAAGCTGAATGAGGTAATTGCCGGCTTGTGTAAAATTCAGCATAGGCTGCGCCGAAGTATTATTCGTGCCATTTGTATATTTCCAGCCGGTAGCCGGTTTTATGATCCATTCGCGGGTAAAACCAGTTGCCATTGTGCCAGATGCATTCGCATTGAAACCGCCATTAGAAAAATCAGAAAGTTGTACCGGTGTATTCACGCAAGCAATGCTGTCCGGATTAATTTTGAAATCTGCTTTCGGAGTTGCCGAGATCCGGATACCCCCAACCGTAGCCGGTGTAGTACCGCAAGGGTTCGTAGCATAAGCCGTTAACGTAAAAGCATTACCCGGTTTACCCATCGCCGATTTCGTGAAGGTATGCGTGATGGTTTTCGGCAGATTGGCGTGCGTGTAGGTCAGGGCCGGGGTACCATCATCGAACTGGAAAGTATAAACCGTAGAAGGTGTATTGCCCAGGGTATTAATAATATCGAAGGTAAAAGTAGCCGGGGCGCAATCGTTGGTATTTCCCTGGCTGGCTACCCCGAAACTTGGATTGGAACCATTAAAAACCAGATAGCGCTGCGAAGAAGTGCAGCCCGCTGCGTTTGTAACGGTAAAAGTAAGGTTAAATGAACCCGGTAACAGGTATTGGTGGGTTGCAGCCGCAAAACTGCTGCCATACACGTTTGCCGAACCATCGCCCCAGTCTATGGAATATTGGGTGTTGGTAGCTTTGGTTTTGGAAATGTTCTCTACCGTTAAAGCAAAATTAGCCGTGCCCAGCGAATACGTACAATTCATGAAATTATTGATCGTATCCTGTAAAGCAGCATCAGGTGCACCCAAAACCGAAACAGCCACCGGCGAAGAAGTAGCTACGCAACCTGAAGCAGAAGTAACTATAACCGCATAATTTCCGGAAGCTTTGGCATAAATACTCTGCGTGGTTTTTCCATTCGACCATAAATAAGTCTGGCCGGAATTGGCCGTTAATTGCACGCTATCGCCCTGGCAAAGGTTTGTGTTACCAGCGGAGGTGATCACTGCCTGGCAATTCTGCGCCTGCACAAACAGCAATGAAAAGAAATAGCATGAAAACGTGAAGAGTAATAATCGTAAGGAATTTCCCATAAACCGTACATCGATCGGCCGGTTGCAGTTTTTTGAATTGCGGGTTCTTGCTGAAATTGAATTTATCAGGATTTTATAATAAACGAGCCTGATAAAAACGCTAGGAATTTGCCGCCAAAAACTGTTTCCTGATACCTTTTATTTTCTGTTTAGTAAGCCTGTTAAAATTATACAGAACTCCGGAAAACCTTGAAAGCAACCCATTTGAATGAAGTGTTTTCTTTCCGGATTCTATTGGCAGACAAAACAAAGTATAAGTTTGTTCAATGTTCCCGATAAAAGTTCGGTGAACATTATATTGTATTTTTATAAGAGAAAGGTCAGGAATTAATGGTTGTTAGAAATGGTATAAAAGTTCTTGGTAAAATTATTAAAATATAAAATTTACCAAGAAATAAATTGCAATTAACTTATACGAAAGCACAAGATGAAAAGGATTACTATAAAAAAAGGGAAGCTTTAATAGCTTCCCGATGCGAGCATTACCAGCGTACAGGCATGCATGGTTTCAATCTTCTGGTCTTCAGCCATTCGTTCAAATTCCAGGTTTTCTGTGCCGGGGTTAAAAATTATCCGTTTGGGTTTCAGCGATAAGATATAGGCGTACCAGGCGGGTTGGTGTTGCGGCCCCACATACATGGTTACCGTATCTACATTTTCCACTTTGGGGTTGTCTTGTAAATGCTGAATGGGTAAAGTGCCGATTGCCGAATGCCGGATGCCTACCGGCACAACTTCATGGCCATAATTTAAGAGCTTTTGAACAGCTTTGTATGCAAAGCGGGTCGGATTATCGGTAGCGCCAATTACAACAGTTTTTTTCATTGCGTTCATAGTTTTTTGCTTCTGAAAGATACTGTTTTTAGCTACAAAAGTTCGGAATTGCAGGCCAGGAAATGATGAAGGCGCAGTACCTTGCGTCTCCATCGGATTTTATTTCAGGATTTTCTCAGCAATTTTTTCCGCGCAACGTTCCCCATCCATGGCCGCTGAAACAATTCCGCCGGCATAACCCGCACCTTCAGCACAAGGATAAAGGTTTTTGATCTGAACATGCTCCAGCGTTTCTTTATCTCTCGGAATGCGCACCGGAGAGGAAGTACGGCTTTCTACCCCGATGATCTGCGCGTTGTTCGACAAATAACCCGGCATTTTTTTTCCCCAGGCCTGAAAGCCCTGTACTAATCTTTGGGCCAGATTATCGCCTAATAATGCATGCATATCCACCGATCTTAAGCCCGGCTGGTAGGAAGTTTCGAGCAAACCTGAAGACAAGCGGCGGTTGGTAAAGTCTTTCAGAAGCTGAGCCGGAGCAACCTGCGTGCCGCCGGCCATATCACACGCTTTGCGTTCCAGTTCCTGCTGCATTCTCAAGCCTGCCAAAGCACCATATTTCGCCAGATCCATGTCTTCGGTTTCTATGGCAACTACAATTCCGGAATTCGCAAACTTGGAATCGCGGCGGCTCGGCGACATGCCGTTTACCACCACTTCGCCGGGCGCTGTGGCCGAAGGAACGATAAAACCGCCGGGGCACATACAAAATGAAAATACGCCGCGCTGTTTGTTGTTCAGATACGTTTGTTGTACTAACGCATAACTCGAAGCCGGTAAAAATGGTCCGCGGTCGCCTTCGCAATGGTACTGAATGCCATCGATCAGGCTTTGCTGATGTTCCACCCGCACGCCCATCGCAAACGGTTTGGCTTCAATTTTTATACCTTTGGCGTGCAGCAATTCATAAATATCGCGGGCTGAATGGCCGGTAGCCAGGATCACACTTTTTCCTTCGTAAACCGTACCGTTTTGCGCTACCACGCCCTTTATTTCATTTTTTTCAAGAATCAGGTCGGTAATGCGGGTATCGAAATGGATCTCTGCGCCGGCATTTAAAGCCGTTTCCCGCATGGCCTGAATAATGACCGGCAATTTATTGGTGCCAATGTGCGGATGCGCATCAAAAAGGATATCTGGCGTGGCTCCGTGCTTTACTAAAATGTGCAGAATACGGTAAAGATCGCCACGTTTTTTTGAACGCGTGTAAAGCTTACCATCGGAATACGTGCCGGCGCCGCCTTCCCCGAAACAGTAATTGGAATCGGGGTTTACAATATGCTCTTTATTAATAGCAGCCAGGTCACGGCGCCGGTAACGAACATCTTTGCCTCGCTCCACAATTACCGGTTTCAGGCCTAATTCGATGCAACGCAAAGCCGCAAACAAACCCGCCGGACCAGCGCCAACAATTACTACTTTTTCCTTCTTGCTTACGTCCGGGTATTGAAAATCAGGAATAAATACTTCGGCAGGAGGGATTTCGGTATAAATATCGGCTCGTATCCGTACGTTTACCTTTCGGCCACGGGCATCTATAGATCGTTTTACTTTGTGCAGGAATTTAACTTCTTCTTTATCAATGCCCGAGGCGTCGATCAGTTCCTTTTCTAATTGCACGGCATCGAAGGCAATTTCCGGCGGAAAAACCAGGTCAAGTTCTTTTTTCATGAAAAACGGTAAGGTATTTAGCCTTAAAAGTCAAAAATTTCGAACACGAAGGTGCCCGGAATATTTTAGTATACAAAGTTACGAATAATCTTTGTTTTCTTTTTAAAATGTGTTTTGGCGTTGTATAACCTGAATCTTTCTAATATTGGGTCAGGGCGAAAGCTATAATATTTGAACCCATTTTTAAAGCAGCTTCGTGTTTCTCAATTGGGTCGTTGTATATTTCAAGATCTTCCCAACCATTGCCCAGATCGGTTTCGTAGGTGTAAAAGCAAACCAATTTGCCTTGGTAGAATATGCCAAAACCTTGCGGCGGTTTATTGTCGTGTTCGTGGATTTTAGGCAAGCCTTTCGGGAAAGCATATTTTTGGTGATAGATCGGGTGGGAGAAAGGCACTTCCACAAAATCCAGGTCCGGAAAAACTTTTTTCATTTCGCGCCGCACAAATTTATCCATCCCATAATTATCATCGATATGCAGGAAGCCGCCGCCAATCAAATACTTGCGCAGATTCTCCGCTTCCGCCCCCGAGAAAACCACGTTACCGTGGCCGGTCATATGCACAAACGGGTACTCCAGCAATTCCGGACTGCCGACTTCCACCACCTTTTCATTTTTATCGATATTCAGCTTTAAGTTGCTGTTCGCGAAATTGATCAGATTCGGCAGAGAAGTTTTATTCGCATACCAATCGCCGCCACCATTGTACTTCAGCTTCGCGATCTGGAAACTCGGTTTCTGCGCAAAAACGCTAGGGAAAACGAGGCAAAAAGTCAGTATGGTTAGAAGAAGTTTCTTCATTTCTGGTTTAAAATTAATTGTCATCCCGAGTAATGTCGCGGGAACTTATAAGGCCGATTTTTAAATAAATTTACTCCATACTTGCCCCATAAGTTCCCTCGGCTTTGCTCGGGATGACGCAAAAGAGTATTCAATAACTTATCAATAATTTAATAACTAACTCAACAGCAAGTTTAGTGTATGGCAGGCCACCAAAGCAGCAGTTTCGGTCCGTAATCTACTTTCACCCAGCGTAACCGGTTTAATTCCCTTTGCCAAAGCCATTTCAATTTCTTCCGGCGTAAAATCACCTTCCGGACCAATGAGCACGCAATAGCTTGTGCCGAACGTTTTAATTTGCTTTAGATCAACGCGGTTACCTTCTTCTAAATGAGCTATATATGTATCAGAAACGGTAGGAAAATTGGCTAAAAAAGTCTTGTACGGCGTAAGTTCATTCAGCTTCGGTAAGTAAGCTTTCAAACTTTGCTTCATTGCGCTTACAGCAATTTTCTCCAAGCGGTCCAGCTTTAATTCTTTACGTTCGGAGCGCGCGCATTTCAGAAAACTGATCTCATCGATGCCAATCTCTACGGCTTTTTCTACAAACCATTCCATGCGGTCCAGGTTTTTGGTAGGTGCTACGGCAACATGAATGTAGTACGGTTTTTTACCAAATTCCGATACCGTTTTGGTGATCTCCAGTTTGCAGCGTTTCGGGTTCGGGTCGGTTACTTTGGCATCGTATAAGCCGCCTTTTCCATCTACTAACTGCACCATTTCTCCGGCATCCAACCGTAAAACCCTTATAGCATGTTTCGATTCATCTTCACTTAAAGTATATTCAGTGCCGGAAATATCGGGTGTATAGAAAAGGTGCATAAAAACGGTATGGTTTTGAGCTGAAAAACTAAGTTCTGCTAATTGATCGTAGATTCCAAATTTGCGGGGGCTCGATTCTATTGATCTAAGAATTACGGTAGAAAATAACCCTTGTAACCGCCTATTACAATATTGTAGAGACAAGAAATGCCTTGTCTCTACGCATTCCAGCTTCACATCTGCTCAAATTCCTCAATCCTAAAATTCCATAATCTAACGAATCCAAATTCAGACAAACAAAAAGCCCTGCCGTTTACACAGCAGAGCTTTTTAATATTCAGATGAAAGTTAAAATTAAGCTTCTACAGTCTCAACTTTAGGAGCACCGGCTAAAATTGCTTCGCTAGCGAAATCAGCGTATTTGCTGAAGTTCTTCACGAAAGCAGCAGCCAGTTCGTTTGCTTTTGCATCGTAAGCATCTTTATCTGCCCAAGTATTGCGTGGGCTTAAGATTTCTGCTGGTACGTTAGGGCAAGATTCCGGCATAGCTACACCGAATACCGAATGGTTTGTGAAATTCACATCATTCAGTTCGCCGTTTAATGCAGCCGTGATCATTGCGCGGGTGTAAGGCAGTTTCATACGGGAACCTGTGCCATAAGAGCCACCTGTCCAGCCAGTATTGATCAGCCAAACGTTAACTTTGTTCTCGTCCATTTTCTTACCCAGCATTTCTGCATATTTAGTAGGGTGTAATGGAAGGAACACCGCGCCGAAGCAAGCAGAGAATGTAGTTTGAGGCTCAGTTACACCAACTTCAGTACCTGCAACTTTTGCAGTATAACCGGAAATGAAGTGGTACATAGCCTGGCTCTTGTTCAGTTTAGAGATCGGAGGCAATACACCGAAAGCATCAGCAGTTAAGAAGAAAATATTCTTAGGAATATCAGCTACTGAAGGCTCAATAGCGTTGCTGATGAAATTGATCGGGTAAGCAGTACGGGTGTTTTCAGTTACCGATTTGTTAGAGTAGTCCGGTGTGCGAGTGCCTGGGAAGAAACGGGTGTTTTCCAGGATTGAACCGAATTTAATAGCATCCCAAATCTGTGGTTCTTTCTCCTGAGAAAGGTCGATAACTTTTGCGTAGCAACCACCTTCGAAGTTGAAAACGCCTTTATTAGTCCAGCCGTGCTCATCATCACCGATCAGGCCGCGGTTCGGGTCAGCAGATAAAGTAGTTTTACCAGTACCAGACAGACCGAAGAAAATAGCAGTATCGCCTTCTGCACCTACGTTAGCAGAGCAGTGCATAGATAATGTGTTTTTTTCGTGCGGTAAAATGTAGTTCAGTACACCGAAGATACCTTTTTTCATTTCACCGGCATAACCAGTACCACCAATCAGGATCATGTTCTTTGTGAAGTTCAGGATCGCGAAGTTTGCCTGACGCGTGCCATCTACTTCCGGATCTGCCTGGAACTCAGGGATACAGATAATGGTGAAGTTCGGAACGTGGTTTGCAATTTCTTCGTCAGTTGGGCGCAGGAACATGTTGTTGCAGAAAAGGTTCTGCCATGCTTGCGTGTTTACAATACGCAGGTCCAGACGGTAATCAGGATCAGCACCAGCGAAAGCATCGCGTACGTAGATCTTTTTCCCTTCCAGGAATTTGATCATTTTGTCCTGCAGTTTGTCGAATTTCTCAGAATCAAAAGGGATATTGATATCGCCCCACCATACTGAATCGGCAGTTTTAGCATCTTTTACTACGAAACGGTCTTTTGGAGAACGGCCGGTGAATTTACCAGTGTCGCACATCAGCGCGCCGGTATCAGATAAAACGCCTTCACCATTTTTCAGTGCTTCTTCTACCAACTCCGCCGGGGTAAGGTTCCAAAGTACGCTTTCCGCCTTAATGTTGCCGATGCTCTCGAGGCCCACTTTGTTCGATTTTCTGCCAGATTCTTTCATGAGAATATGTAAGGGATTAAAGTATTTGTGTTTTGATGATGATTAAACTTTGTACAAAAATAAAAAATTATTTGAAAAGCGTCCTATCTTTTCTCTAACTATATATCTTCATTCACCAATTAATACGGGGCATTAAAACTTAAAATGGTTCCTGAATATGGCTTTAAAGCCAATAGCCGCAATAAAAAGTTCAAATGTTTGGTTAAATGCTTTCGGCAACGTAGCTTTACTTTTCCGCTTCTGGCGAAATCAGTTCAATTTTTCATTCATCTTTTAACAAAAATCTACTCTTAAATGGCATCAACCCTTGAACAGGCGCAGGTGAAAAAAGGGCACCCTAAAGGCCTTTACCTGCTTTTCATGACGGAAATGTGGGAGCGCTTCAGCTATTATGGTATGCGCGCGCTGCTTATTCTGTACCTTACCAGTGCTACTACCAACCAATTAGGTGGCCGTGGCTGGACCGATGGCGACGCCGGTATGCTTTATGGCTGGTTTACTGGTCTGGTTTATTTAACCCCGATTCTGGGTGGCTGGCTGGCCGACAATTACATTGGGCAACGCCGCTCTATTACAATGGGTGGTATTTTAATGATGCTGGGTCAGTTTGCCTTATTCTCCGAAGTGAGTGACATGACATTTTATCTGGGACTTGGTTTGCTGATTATTGGTAATGGTTTCTTTAAACCAAATATTTCTACCATTGTAGGTAACTTATACGAAGAAAATGATGCCCGCCGCGACAGCGCCTTCACTATTTTCTATATGGGTATCAACGCAGGTGCTTTCCTCGCGCCATTAGTTTGCGGTTACTTAGGCGAAACTTACGGTTACCGTTATGGCTTCCTGGCGGCTGGTATTGGTATGATGCTGGGCCAGATCATGTTCAACTCTCTGGCGCAATCTTATTTAGGTAATGTTGGTAAATTTGTAGCCAAAACTGCCGAAGAAAAAGCTGCTCCTAAAAAAGTGCTTTCTAAAGATGAAACCGATCGTATTGCCGTAATTCTTGTGCTTACCGTATTTGTGATCTTCTTCTGGGCCGGTTTCGAGCAGGCCGGTTCTTCCCTGAGCTTATACACCGACCGTTATATTGACCGCGTTGTGTTTGGCTGGGAAATTCCTACTTCCTGGTTCCAGTCGGTTAACCCGATCTTTATTGTTGCTTTAGCACCGGTAATTTCTTCACTATGGATTAACCTTGCCAGCAAAGGTAAAAACCCGAACGTAACTGTTAAAATGGCGCTTGGCATGATGTTACTGGGCCTAGGTTTCTTCCTGATGGTGGGTGCAGTTATGGAACGTGGCGGCGACGTAGCCGATGCTTCAATTAAAGCTAATATCTGGTGGTTAGTTGGTGCATATTTCCTGCATACTTTAGGTGAACTTTGCTTATCACCGGTTGGCCTTTCTATGGTAACCAAATTAGCGCCGGTAGCTTATGCTTCTATGCTTATGGGGGTTTGGTTCCTGAGTTCATTTGTAGCGAACATTATGGGTGGTTACATTGTGCAGTATGTAGAACAGTTAGGTGCTTTAACAATTTTCGGAGGTATTGGTGCTTTCGTAATTGTTTTAGGATTTGTGCTTCTCGCTGTATCTAAAAAGCTTACTTACATGATGCACGGCCGCGGCTAATCAAAACGCTATCATTTTTTAATAAAAAAGTCCCGGTACAGGCAACTGTTCCGGGATTTTTTTTGTCTGCCGGAATAGCATTTGTTATTTAAAAGTTAATTTACTTATTTAAAGGTACAAACGCTGTAAACATTCATCTAAACAATATTGATTTAAACTTTTATGAGATTTCTTTCCCGGAAAATTTTGCTGCCGGTTATTGCCGGTATCGGGCTAATGTTAAATGCCTGTACTTCTCCTGAAAAAGAAAAAATATCTCCCGCCAACAACGAGCCTACCGACTCCAACGGCTTCCGGATCTACACCATTAAAAAAGGCGGTCATTACGCTGATAACCGCGAAGCCGGAGAAGTAAAAACTAAAAAGATGAGCTTCTCGGTTTTATTCGATAGTTCGGCGGTTTACAAAACCTTCGATCCGGTAAACCAGTTCGACATCAATAAACTTTACGGCCTTTCCGATTGCAATTCGGCGCATCATTCCAATAGTGCGCGCATGGGTTGGTGCTGGGTTAATAACCGGCTCGAAATTCATGCCTACGGCTATAAGAACGGCATGCGTAATTCCGAATTCATCACCGCAATACCGATAGGCAAACCGGTTGACATGAGCATAGAAATGAACGACAGTACCTATTTATTGAAAGTAGGCGAGAAGTTTGCCGAATTGCCACGTGGTTGTTCCGGTGAGGGTACTGGCTACAAGCTATTCCCATATTTTGGCGGCGACGAAACGGCTCCGCACGATATTGTGGTTAAAGTGAAAGATCTTTAAGAATTGCTTTCACGAGTTTTTCAAGCTAAAAGCCTACCGTTTTTACTGAAGAGAAAAATTAAACGCATTGCACTTCAACCTGAAAAATAGTATTGGCAGGAGCGGAGATACCAATGCGTAAACAGGAACTGAAAATAAAACGCTTATTGATCGGCACTTCCGGAAATTCATTGAAAGAAAATGAATCAGGCGCCGGAGGTTTCGGAATTAAAGCTTTGCTGTAAAGCAGAAATCCATTTTCATCCGTAACTTCCAGATCCAGATTTTTACCGGAAACAGGATTTTTCAGAATTACTTTCAATATTTCAGCGCTCATTTTTTCCTCTTCACCTTTCAAAGTAAAAGTTGGATTCTGATTGCTGAGATAATACGTCTGCATTGTGAAATTCTGATATGAAAGAATGTTTTTCAGCTTCATTTACGGATATTTCAACAGAATGATAAAAGCTATACGCTATTCACTTTTTTAACCCAAAACCATAGCGTTTTGCTTTATTAAACTGATTTTCATTTTTGCTGAAGTGCTTTAAAACGCTAGGGGTTTTGGCGTAAAACTCATGGAAACAAAAATCCCCGGCCATTACAGCCGGGGATTTTTTATTGGCAAATTTGAATTTTTGGTCAGATTACATCATGCCGCCCATGCCGCCCATACCACCTGGCATGCCGCCCATAGGAGCTTTTTCATCTTCCGGCTCGTCAGAAATTACGCAATCCGTTGTCAGCAGTAAGCCGGCAATTGAAGCAGCGTTCTCTAAAGCCAAACGGGTAACTTTAGTAGGGTCAATGATTCCGGCTGCAAACATTGCTTCGTATTTATCTTCACGAGCGTTGTAACCGAAATCAGCCTGTCCTTCACGAACTTTCTGTACAACTACAGAACCTTCGCCGCCAGCATTTGCTACGATCGTACGAAGTGGCGCTTCGATAGCAGTTTTGATGATATTAATACCAGTTAACTGATCTTCGTTGTCAACATCAATGCCTTGCAGAGACTCAATAGCACGGATCAGAGCTACGCCACCACCGGCAACTACACCTTCTTCAACGGCTGCGCGGGTTGCGTGTAACGCATCGTCAACGCGGTCTTTTTTCTCTTTCATTTCAACTTCAGTAGAAGCACCAATGTAAAGAATAGCTACACCACCAGATAATTTTGCTAAACGCTCCTGCAATTTTTCTTTGTCGTAGTCAGAAGTGGTTTTTTCCATTTGCGACTTGATCTCGTTTACACGGGCAGTTATATTTTCTTTCTGACCTTTACCAGAAACAATAGTAGTATTGTCTTTGTCGATGATCATTTTTTCAGCCTGGCCTAAATACTCTAAGGTAGCATTTTCCAGTTTGTAACCACGCTCTTCAGAAATTACAGTACCACCAGTTACAATGGCAATATCTTCCAGCATCGCTTTACGACGGTCGCCGAAACCTGGAGCTTTCACCGCTGCAATTTTCAGGGAACCACGAAGTTTGTTTACTACCAGAGTAGCCAGCGCTTCACCGTCAACATCTTCAGCAATAATAACCAAAGGCTTACCAGTCTGAACTACCTGCTCTAAAATAGGCAGTAATTCTTTCATGGTAGAAACTTTTTTGTCGTAGATCAGGATGTAAGGGTTATCCAGATCAGCTTCCATTTTCTCAGCGTTGGTTACGAAGTAAGGAGAAAGGTAACCACGGTCGAACTGCATACCTTCTACGGTTTTAACTTCGGTTTCAGTACCTTTTGCTTCTTCTACCGTAATAACGCCGTCTTTACCAACTTTGTCCATCGCATCGGCAATCATTTTACCAATTTCGAAGTCGTTGTTGGCAGAAATAGTACCTACCTGAGAGATCTCAGAAGAATTTTCGATCTTTTTAGACTGCGATTTCAGGTTTTCAACCACGCAGGCAACCGCTTTGTCGATACCGCGTTTCAGGTCCATTGGATTAGCTCCGGCAGTTACGTTTTTAATACCGGCAGCATAAATAGCCTGGGCAAGCACTGTAGCAGTAGTAGTTCCATCACCGGCCATATCGGCAGTTTTAGAAGCAACTTCTTTTACCAGCTGCGCACCCATGTTCTCAACTGCATCTTTCAGCTCGATCTCTTTCGCTACAGTAACACCATCTTTGGTAATGGTTGGAGCACCGAACTTTTTGTCGATTACTACGTTGCGGCCTTTTGGTCCAAGTGTTACTTTAACTGCATTCGCTAATTTATCTACCCCAGCTTTAATTTTGTTGCTGGCTTCGGTTTCGAAGGAAATATTTTTTGCCATCTTTTTTAAGTGGTTTAAAATTTCAAGGTTAAAATTTCTTTAAGAAAATTGTAAGGAATTCTCGTGTGTAATTAAACGATCGCGAAAATGTCTGATTCTTTCATGATCAGGTAATCTACACCGTCGATGTTAATCTCGGTGCCGGCATATTTGCCATATAATACCTGGTCGCCAACTTTCACGGTCATTGGCTCGTCTTTTTTACCATTACCTACAGCTACAATTTCGCCACGCTGCGGTTTTTCTTTGGCAGTGTCCGGAATAATGATACCTGATTTTGTTTTTTCTTCTGCGGCAGCCGGTGCAACAATCACGCGGTCAGCCAAAGGTTTCATGTTAATGGCCATAGTTTTATAAATTGTTTGATTTAAAGTTAAATTTTTAAAGACACAAAGCTCTTATCATTTCTTGTGCCAATGCTTAAATTAAGTCATTTTTGCCGAAATGTCAGTAAGCTTCGTGGTAAAATTTGTCAGCTACCTGTCATCATTTCCAAGTAAAACGGTAGGGTTTCAGGCAGTAAAAGTGTTAGCAAAAAAAAACCGGTGCTTTAGAGGCACCGGTTTACTGCATATATTCCAGATTGGTTATTCAGCTGGTTGGGTCAACGGATCGTTCTGTGGCTGCGCAACTTCTGCTTCCGGTGTTGCTACGGCTGGCTGCTCGTCTGTTTGAGCTGGCGCCTGGCCTTCAGCTTGTGGCGATACTGCCGGTGCTACAGCGGCTGGAGCCTGTTGTGCGGCACGTTCCTGGTTCACACTACGCTTTACAGTACCCGTATCAGAAGAATTTAAGATCGTGTGCGTGGCAAGCGTTAATATTACAAGTGCAATTGCGAAGCCCCAGGTTAGTTTTTCGAGCAAGTCTCCGGTGCGTTTTACGCCCATAAGCTGGCTGGCACCTGCGCCGCCAAACTGGCCGCTTAAACCACCGCCTTTAGAATTCTGAGCCAACACAACCAAAACTAAAAGCACGCATACAAAAATAATAATGCTAACGAGGGCGATATACATTTGAATTAAAAATTAGAAATTACGATTTAGAAATTTTATTAGTTTTTAGCAGTTCAATCACTTAAAACAGCCGGCAGTAATATATAAATTACTCCATATTTTTCAGCTTTTCGATCTGTGCTACAAAGTAAGGTTTTTTTTCCGGAATTTTCAATATAAGGTGTTCGTAAATTTTAATTGCTTTTTTTATTTTTCCCTGCTGCACCAGAATATTGGCAAAATTTTCCGATGCCAGGTTTTTATTGATCTTCGAACTTTTTGACGAAAGGTCTTCCTGGGTTTCCGCTTTTACCTTATTGTGCGCCATTGTTTTTAAGCGCGGCGTCATTTTCAGGAATTCGTCAATAATTTCCAGCTGCTTGCTTAGTTTCGAAACCGTTGGTTTTATTTCTTTACGGAGTTCGTGGGTTTTGCTGTATTCCCAGATCAGTTCCGGATGGAAATCGTAAGGCTGCGCCTTGGTAAGTTCGTCTTTTATTTGCAGGCTTTCCCCCAAACGGCTCGAACTCATCCAATATCCCAACGCATCGTTGTCATAAATCTGCTGGATCTCGTCCTTCGGATAAACAATTTTTAGTTCTTCCTCCTGTTCGGCAACCTCTTCGGTTTCCGATTCTTTTTCCGGTCTGAACAAATACTGATCGAAGCTGGCCAACGTTTCGTGCAACAGGTCATCGTTCAGGAAATTTACCGGTTCCGCTGGAGCAGGAATTTCATCAATGCTTTCAACTTCCGGCTCTGCATTTTCCTGTACAGTTTCCGGCGCATTTTCCAGGAATAATTCGTGCAGATCCGGAACATCCTCAAGGGTATGAGCCGCTTCAGTTACCAAATGCTGCGCATTCTCTTCAGCTTCAGTTAAGCTTTCAGCGGATTCTACTTCAGCTATTAAAGTATTTTCAACTGAATTTTCTTCCTCCTGAATTGTTAACTGTTCAGGAGGGAACGCAGCTTCTGCCACTTTTTCATCCGGTAAGCCTACCGTCTCGAATTCGGATTCTGTAATTTCTGAACCTGATTCCGTTTTTTCCCGTGCTTCTGTAACTGCTTCTGTTTCAGAAAGGGTTGTTTCAACTACTTTTTCAGTTAATTCAGGTAGCGTTTCTTCTTCCTGAATTTCCGAAGTAATGGCATTTTCAGTTGTTTCTTCCGGCAGTTTTTCGGCTGTAAACCCTACCGTTTCAGTGCGCTCGGTTTCGTAAAAGACTGAATCGTTGTCTGCAAGTTCGCCTAAAAATTCTGCTTCAGTTTCAGGTAACCGGCCTTCTTCCAGAATATCTTCGGCAATTGCAGCATCTTCGTAAAGTGCTTCCGCAACCGTTAATTCCGGAAGTTTATCCTTGGCTTGGGCCAGAATGGCGTTGGTTTCAGCTAATAGTTTTTCTCCTTCCGCTTCCTCTTTCTCCGTTTCAGAAAGTTCTGTTTTCGGAGTTTCCTGCGCAACCGATTCCGTTGATCCTACAGGCTCAGCTGCTTTCGAAGGAATTTCTGAACCGGTAATATCCGCATCCAGATCAACTTCGTGCGTTTCGGTTTCTTCCAGAATTTCCAGTTCCGGCAGGGCAGGAGTTACTGGGGTTACTTTTTCTGCCGTTTCCGATACCGTTTCTGGGCTTTCCAGTGGCTGCAGCGAAACGGTGGCATCGGAAGTATAGATCAGTTTTTTGAGTAGCTGCCGGTTGGCCGCATAAATAGCCGCTTTTTTTAATTTCTGGTTCGAAAGCATGCTGCCTTTGTCATAAGCGGCTTTGGCTATGAGCAAATGGGCAGTCTGGCAATAAGGAAAATTTACGACAAGCTTCTCCAGCTCTTCCACGTCCTGGTCGGAAATGCGGGAGGCCTGGCGCACGAGCGTAAGAAAAGAGGCTTTATTCATAGGGTAATAAGCGGCAGAAACCGTAGCAATATGCGTATTATTTTACCAGTTCGCTACCGACCGGTTAAAAATTTCCGTCATCATCTGGTCCATAAGTTGTCGGATCTGCGTTTCGTCGATCTGGTTTATGTTCAGGCTTTGCGGAAAATCTCTGATAGCCGAAAACGACTGATCAAAACTTTGTTTAGGATCTTTGGTATTGGTGAATTTCACCTGCAGCCGCAAGGTAAGGCGGTTACGCGCGGCCACATCCACACCATCCTGGATCTGGGGCGCCACCGGCGAAATTTCGTACCCGATGATCTGGCCTTCAAAGATCAGGTCGCCATCGCGTTTAACCAAATCTAAGTTAGAGTTCCGCTGGAAAAAATCGCGGAAATTATTCGTAACGCTCTGGCTCAGTATAGATGGCCCTTGCCCGGAATTATTGGGAAATGTAGCCACCGAAAACGTTTTTACATCCGGCGGCAGCGAAGTACCCGAAAAAGAATAAACGCAACCGCTGAAAAACGCTATGCTTACGAAGCAAAAAAGTGCCAGGGCTATTTTATTGTTCTTCAATGTCATACTGTTTCAGTTTACGGTAAAGCGTTCTTTCCGAAATTCCAAGGTCCTGGGCGGCGTATTTACGTTTGTTGTGGTGTTTTTTCAGCGCTTTCAGGATCATTTCTTTCTCCTTCATTTCCAACGAAAGCGTTTCTTCTTCCGTTTCATGCGGAATATCTTCCACCTTATCTTCGTACTCTTCCACCTCGTTTTCTTCTACCGGCAGCAGGTAATTGTCGGTTTTGGTTTCGTGCGGCGTAAAAGCCATGCGTTCCTGATACCCGATATTTTCGAATAAATGGCGGTTCTGACGAAGTAATTCATCTTGCGGCTGCTGATGATCGAGTAAATTGAATACCAGCTTTTTCAGATCGGCCATGTCCTTTTTCATGTCGAAGAGCACCTTATAAAGCAGGTCGCGCTCCAACGGATTCTCAGCAGTTTTTCCTTGCGAAGAAAGTACCGGAAGCAACGTATTTTGTTCGGCCGGCAGGTAGCTCCGCAATTTCTCAGCGCCAATTTCCCGATCGTATTCCAGTACCGAGATCTGCTCCACAATATTTTTCAGCTGGCGGATATTACCCGGAAACCGGAATTTCAGCAATGCTGCTACCGCATCCAGCGTAAGCGAAATGGCTTTTACGCGGTATTTTTCGGAGTAATCGGAAGCAAATTTGCGGAACAGTAAATAAATATCATCGCCCCGGTCGCGCAAAGGCGGCACGGAGATCGGAACAGTATTTAAACGGTAATATAGGTCTTCCCGGAATTTTCCTTCACGCACCGCATCGTAGAGATTTACATTCGTAGCAGCCACCACCCGCACATCGGTTTTTTGTACTTTGCTGGAACCCACTTTAATGAATTCGCCGTTTTCCAAAACCCGCAACAAACGCGCCTGCGTACCCAAAGGCATTTCACCGATCTCATCTAGGAAAATAGTCCCGCCGTTCGTCACTTCAAAGTAACCTTTGCGGGCATCTTGCGCACCGGTAAACGAGCCTTTTTCGTGCCCGAACAATTCAGAATCAATTGTTCCTTCGGGAATGGCGCCGCAGTTAATGGCAATAAATTGGCCGTGTTTCCGCGGAGAAAGGTGGTGAATGATCTTGGAAAAAGATTCCTTTCCGGAACCACTTTCACCGGTTATCAGCACGGTCATATCGGTTGGAGCTACCTGCACGGCCACTTGTATGGCGTGGTTCAGCTGCGGCGCATTGCCAATAATCCCGAAACGTTGCTTTACGCTTTGTATCTCACTGTTTTGCATGCGTTCTTAATGTGCTAATTTGCTAATGTGTTAATGTGCTAAGGCTAGTCTTTTAATTAAATAATGTGCTGATATACAAATCTTTCAGAAGTATTAATCTTTCAGATATTAGCACATCAGCACATTAAACAATTAGCACATTAATCAATCGCTTCGCCGAACAAGGTTCCGACCGAGCAATCGTTCACGAACACGTTTACGTACTGGCCGGGCTGGAAATTCTTCTTCGGGAAAACCACCACTTTGTTCTGGTCGTTGCGGCCCATCAGTTCGGAATCCGATTTTTTGGAGAAACCTTCTACTAAAACTTTGTGCACTTTGCCAATGTCAAGTTTATTGCGGTTCAAAGACGTTTCGCGTTGTTTTTCGATGATCTCGGCCAGGCGGCGTTTTTTTATTTCCAGCGGCACATCGTCTTCCAGTTTCCGGGCAGCCAAAGTTCCCGGACGTTCCGAATAGAAAAACATGTAGGAATAATCGTACTGCACGAAATCCATCATAGTGAGCGTGTCGAGGTGTTCTTCTTCGGTTTCGGAGCAGAAACCGGCGATCATATCGGAAGAAATGCCGCATTCTTCGCCCAGAATTTCGCGAATGGCGTTCACGCGGTTCATGTACCACTCGCGCGTGTAGGTGCGGTTCATGAGTTCCAGGATGCGGTTGTTGCCGCTTTGCACTGGCAGGTGAATGTATTTGCAGATGTTGTCGTACTTTTTCATGGTATGCAACACCTCGTCGGTAATGTCTTTCGGGTGGGAGGTAGAAAAACGCACGCGTAGATTTTTGTCCAGTTTGGCTACCATTTCCAGCAGTTTCGCAAAATTCACAAACTCAGTGCCGTCTTCCGAAGTCCATTTATACGAATCTACATTCTGGCCCAACAACGTAACTTCTTTATAACCAGCATCAATTAAGCTTTGCGCTTCCCTGATCACGGAATGCGCATCGCGGCTTCTTTCGCGGCCACGGGTAAATGGAACCACACAGAACGAGCACATATTATCGCAGCCGCGCATAATAGAAACAAACGCGCTGATGCCGTTGGAGTTCAGACGCACCGGGTTGATATCGGCGTAGGTTTCTTCGCGGCTCAGAATTACGTTCACCGCTTTCTGACCTTCGTCAACCTGGTTAATTAAATTCGGCAGATCGCGGTAAGCATCCGGACCAACTACCAGGTCAACGATCTTTTCTTCTTCCAGCAACGATTTTTTCAGGCGTTCGGCCATACAACCCAGAATACCAACCTGCAGGTCGCGGTTTTTCTTTTTGTATTGCTTGATCTGTTTCAGGCGATCACGCACGGTTTTTTCGGCTTTCTCGCGGATCGAGCAGGTGTTCAGGAAAATTACATCCGCTTCTTCAATTTTAGAAGTCGTATCGAAACCATCTTCGGCCATGATCGAACTCACAATTTCCGAATCGGAGTAATTCATCTGGCAGCCGTAACTTTCAATGTAAAGTTTGCGGTTTTTACCGGTGTTAGTTTCTTCGGTAACTTTAAAATCGCAGGCCATGGCTTGCTCCGGCGTGCGGTTATCTATAAAATCGAGGCTTTGAATCAGCGTATCCATCTTCCGTATTATTCTTCAAAAACAGCTGCAAAGATACGAAAAAAAATGAAAACTGCTGACAGAATGGCAGAAAACCCCACCTAAATCCTCCCCTAATTCAGGGGAGGATTTTAACGCAATATGCATGATTAAAATGGTAGTTGGGGGTTATTTAAAAGGGTATCTATTCAGGTAATAAAAGAATACTGGAAAGGATTTTTCGATAATTTATCAGGAATCCAAAAGATTGAGGCCGCGAAAAAAAAAAGCCCTCCCCTGAATTAGGGGAGGGTTGGGTGAGGTAAAACTTCCATTATCGCCTTGGCTTTCAGCAAACATTCCTGGTATTCTTTTTCCGGCACGGAGTCGATGGTAATGGCGCTGCCGACTTTATAGCTTAAATACTTTGTTTCTGCGTTGTATTGCAGACTGCGGATCACCACATTGAAATCAAAATCGCCGTTGGGTTTTACGTAGCCGATGGTGCCGGAATATAGGCCGCGGCGGTGATCTTCATATTGCTCGATGAGTTGCATGGCGCTGATTTTGGGTGCGCCGGTCATGCTGCCCATCGGGAAAGTGTGTTGCAAAATGGTCGCTAAATTTTCTTCAGGTCTGGCTTGCGCGGTAATGGTGGAGATCATCTGGAAAACCTGCTGAAAACCGTAAATCCCGAATAATTCTTCCACTTTCACACTACCGGTTTCCGCAGAACGGCTCAGGTCGTTGCGTACCAGATCCACGATCATCAGGTTTTCTGCGCGTTCTTTTTCATCGTTCAATAGTTGGTTTTTCAACTGCGCATCTTCCTGATCATTTTTCCCGCGTTTGATGGTTCCTTTTATAGGTTGTGAAATAAGATTACGGTCTTCTTTTTTCAGAAAACGTTCCGGCGAAGCGCACATCAAAACGCTATGGTTCAGCTTGAAAAAACCGGCAAACGGCGTAGGTGATTTTTGGTTCAGTGCTTCAAATAAAGCAAGCGGAAAAACGGTAGCATTTTCGGCGAAAAACTCGATGGTGTAATTCAGTTCGTACACGTCGCCTTCCAGAATGTGGTTTTGAATGTGGCATACGTTTTCCAGGTATTTTGCTTCCGAAGTGCGGCTTTGCCAGTTAATTTGCTGCGGTTGTATTTCCGGAATTTCGGTGGTTAAGATCTGCTGCAGAATTGTTTCACATTCGACTTTTTGCGTTGAAATTGATACCGTTTTTTCAGAAAAAGTGAGCAAAATTTCCGGCTCAAAAAAATGCGCATCCGGAAAACCGATAAAATCTTCGTGGTGGCTTTCCAGCGTTTCAATTTTATTCTTCAGATCGTAACTAAAAAGCCCGCACAGAAACTTCTCGGAAGCAGATATTTCGGTTAATTGCTCAAACACTTTTTTACCCGAAAAAGCTACCGTTTTGACATCGGAAACTGCCAGCAGATTTTCAAAACCGTCGTACAAATACGGAATTTCGTTGCCGTTAAAATGAGCGACCTGTGCAAATTTCTCCGCCCAGTACAAAGCCTTTCGCCGGAAATGTTCCGGGGTAATTTTAAGGTCTGAAAAGTGAAATTCCTGCACGGGTGAAATGATTGAATTAGTGAATGATTGAATTGTTGAATAATAAGAATGGTGAAATCAACCGAAAAAATAATCAGATATTGTGGTAGAGACAAGGCAATGCCTTGTCTCTACGGTTTTGAATTACGTTATTGAATGCATTATTGTAAAATCGTTTCAGAAATTCATTTTAACATTCTCTCATTCAGTCAATCACTAATTCAATCATTCAATTATCAAAAATTACAATGTAGAAAGCCCGATCTTCGCCTTCGAATCGATGCTGTTTTTGTATTCGTGTTTAGGGTAGGAGAGTGCTTTTTTGAAATATTTGCGGGCTGCGGTCTTATCGTTTCGGTCGGCCGCTAAATAACCAAGTTGTAAAGCTGCATTCGGGGCAAAATAATACGCCATATTTCCGGCCGTTTCAATTGTTTTCTGGTAATATACAATGGCAGAATCTTCCTTCCCCAAACCCTGAAAAATGCGTGCTTTGCGGTAAAATAATTCAGTTCTTTCTTTTTGCGTAAGCCGGCTTGTAGATTTGAAATTCTCTAAAGCAGTAAGAGCTTGCGGGAAATATCCGCCATCGGCGTGCAGCCGGGCTTTTACCAGTTGCTTATTAATTATGTCTTTATTTTCTACGAATTTCTGGGCGTATTTATCTTCTTCTACCACCGCCGCGCCGGTATTATTTATGCGGCTGTAATACAATTGGGCCGTCATGGGGTCGTCGCTTAAAATGCTGGCCAGGTATAACTTGAAATTGGCATCTTTGCGATAATGTTTGCCCTGATAATGATCCAGGAAATACTGGTTTTCGTGTAAAGAACGCACATATTCGCCTTTATAAAGGAACATATCGGCCGCCATGTGGTGCAGATACGGAAACTCCAGGTAGCGGCTATCCGTTGGTCTTTTCTGAAAAATAGCCAGTGCAGCATCGCAGTTTTTATTCTTTTTCAGCATGCTCATGGCCAGGTATGTAAACAACAGGTTATCTGGATTATCGGCCGCCAGTTTACTCAGGAATTTCGGGCCGGAATTATCTTTACGGTTCATCCAGTCCTGAGCAAATTGCAGGTAAATGCTGGCTTCCGTCTGAAATAAATTTGGTATGCGGGCGGCAGAACTCAGATTTGCCAGGCCACCTTTTATATCGCCGCGCATACCCAGAATATTAAAAACCCATTGATAGCTGTCGGGCACGGAGCCGATAATTACCTGCAGTAAACCTAACGATTTGCGGTTCGGAATAAAATCGGGGTAGAGTTTTTGGTTTTCGTTCAGTAATAAATAAGCGCTGCGTACGTGCCAGGCCGCCTGGACTTCATCGGAAAAAAATACTTCGCACATGGCCAACTGCAATCTTATTTCGGCCTGCGCATAGCGTTTATAAGGCGTATTCTCTTTTAAAGCCGCCAGCAGATCGAGTCTTTTTTCCTGCTGCGAGCGTAGTTTTTTATACACTTTTTCGTTCTGAGAAACCAGCACCGTCAGAAAATCGGCGTAATTGGCAACCAGCAAAGCACAGGCATTATTGTCGTCTTTTTGAAGTTCAGGTTGTAAAATCTGTTTGCCGAAAGCAACGCGCAGCTTAATAATTTCGTGGTATGCCTGCTGCACCGGTTTGGTAAATTCGGAAGTTGCTGCCGCCGGGAAATTTAAAAGCAAGAAATAAAACGCTAGGGTTTTCCGGGTAAAAAGTGCTTTAAATAAAAGAATAAGGCTTTTCACGCGGGAAATTAAAACTTTTTGCGGACTGTAGACTTTAACAAGTATCAAGCTGATAAAAAATGTTTCGCTTGTTTACGGACGAAAACCGTAAAGTTACGGGCTGTCTGCGAAATTAGGTGATAATTGCGGGAGCACAAAAAAATGTGGCATTATAAAAAGGCGTGGTTATTGCCGGAATGAGTTTTTAATTATTCGCTCTGAAATTTGTATGCACGGGTTCATTTATATTGAATTTGAAAAGTTTGCGTTAAACCACCTTTCCTATAAAGCCTGGGAAGAAATTCTGGCGGAAAATAATTTACAAGACCGCCAATACAGTCCCGTTGCCATTTATCCCGATTCCGAGATGAAAAATCTGCTTAGCAGTATTTCCGGCCGCATACAATTGCCGCAGGAACAGATACTTGAGCTTTTTGGTATGCACATCGTTCCCGACCTCATGAAAGTTTACCAGGCATACATAAAACCAGAATGGCACACCCTCGATCTGCTGGAACATGCTGAAAGCACCATTCATTTCGCTGTAAGAAAAAGTACCACCGGAGCAGCGCCGCCAATTCTGGAAGTTGTAAAATCGCGGCACAATGAAATTGTGATCAGGTATGTATCTGAAAGAAAAATGGTAGAATTTGGCGTAGGAATTATTAAAGGCCTGGCCCATTTTTTCAACGAAGCCGATAATATTTCTGTGGAACTTCAGAAGAATGAAGCGGAGGGAAGCAGTAAAATAATTGTGCGTCAGCTTTTCTGATCCTCCCGCTAAATAAAGGAACGTGATCAGGCCAGAAATTCCGGCGTCAGTTCCGAACGATCGAGGGTTTTTTCGAGTAACCACTCTAAGGCTTCCTGTTTGCTGTCATAAAAACGGATCTCGCACGGAACGTTGTAATTTTCAAACAGGTAATCTACCAGTTTCATAATTTCCTGTTCATGTTGCTCATCTCCGGAACTTATGCGGGCAACTTTTTTCAGCCGGCTTTGCTCCAGCGCAGTGCCAATATATTCTTTGCTCCAGCGCATATTTTCAATCACCAGCTCATCGGAATACCGCGCATCGACTAGCCATTTTTCAATATCCAGTTCGGCAGTAAGTTTCAAAAGTGCCCGCAAACCCCGAACAAAATCTTCGGTGGTCAGATAGCTTTGCCAGCTAACCTGCAGCATCTTTTCTTCCCGCTTATAGCAGATCATAACCAGATCGTGTTGGTATACTATTTCCATATCCTGCCTCTTAAAGTGTTGTTATACATTTACCATTTAACGGATTTAGCATAAGGACATTTAATTTTTAGCTAAGCAGAACAGAAGTCTAACCCCGCATTTCCGGCTGTTCAAACTTTTTTAGAATTTATCTGCCTAAAACGCTATGGTTTCAGGCCTGAAAACTCAGAGAAGAAACCTAGCGGAAACAAAAAAGCCTTTAATTTTCATTAAAGGCTTTTCATAAACTTAATAAACTGGTTACTTATACTGCGCGATGTTCTACGTCGGCTAAAATACGGCCGCAGTGCTCGCAAACAATAATTTTCTTTTGGGATGCGATATCGGCCTGGCGCTGTGGCGGAACAGTGTTGAAGCAACCACCGCAAGCATCGCGTTTTACGGTTACTACAGCCAAACCATTACGTACATTGCCACGAATACGGGTGTAAGCCATTAATAAACGTTCTTCGATGTGCTTTTCAGCTTCGGTACGGTCGTTCATCAGGCTGCGCTCATCTTCTTCGCTTTCCGCTACAATTACCTGTAATTCCTGGTTTTTGTTGGTAAGGTCTTTTCTACGCTCTTCCAGACGCTGTTTGGTGCCGGCAATTTCCTGGCCTTTCTGATCGATCTGGTAAAGGGCCTCGCGGATCTTTTTCTCGTTGATCTGAATTTCCAGTTTCTGAAGCTCGATCTCTTTGGAGATAGCATCGAACTCGCGGTTGTTGCGCACGTTCTGCTGCTGCTCTTCATACTTACGGATCAGGCTTTCGGAATCTTTAATGCCTTGCTTGCGGGCGCCGATCTGGTCGTTCAGGTTCTGAATTTCCTCGTCGAATTTCTGCACGCGCACTTCGTAGCCGGCAATTTCATCTTCCAGATCACGAACTTCTTCCGGTAAATCGCCGCGAACCCGCTTGATCTCGTCTAACTGGGAATCGATGCTTTGAAGCTTCAAAAGGGACTCTAATTTACTGGCTACCGTACTTTCCATGTATTATTAGCTATATCTGACAGGATTGGTGTTGATTTCTGATAATAAGACTGCAAAATTAGAAAAGTTTTCGGAAATTAAATCATAAAATATTTCCTTCGTAAAAACTTCGCTCTCATAATGACCGATATCACAGATGTGCATGTGGCCTTCCGCCTGAAAATATTCGTGGTACTTCATATCGCCGGTTATAAAAACATCGGCTAACTGGCGCCTTGCATCGTTCAGTAAAAAGCTGCCTGCGCCGCCGCAAATTGCCACCCGCTTGATCATGCCCGGCCCATGAACGGTATGCTTTACGGTGCTCAAACCCATGTTCTGTTTTAATTCTTCCAGAAAATCGGGGTAACCAAGCGCAATAGGAATTTCCCCGATCATGCCTGCCCCAACTACCTGATTGGCATTTTTTAAGGCATAAATATCGTAAGCTACTTCTTCGTACGGGTGGACTTTAAATAAAGCTGCTAAAACACGGTTCTGCAAATGAGACGGTAAAATTACTTCTACCCGGTTTTCCAGAACTTTTTCCGGTTTGCCAATTTCACCGATCGTTGGGTTCGCGCTGCCGGTTGGCATAAAACGGCCTTCGCCAGTAATTTGGAAACTGCAATTTTTGTACTCTCCAATTTGTCCTGCGCCGGCTTCGTGCAATGCCTGAAGAACTGCTTCGGTATTTTCCTGCGGCACAAAGGTTACCAGTTTCAGCAAGGCGTCACTTTTGGGGCTTAAAATGCTAACGTTTTCCAGCCCTAATTTCTGCGCAATTTTAGAATTTACGCCGCCAATTACGCTATCAAGGTTGGTATGGCTGGCATAAATAGCAATGTTGTGCTGAATAGCTTTGATGATGGTTTGCTCAACGAAATTGCTTCCGGTTAAACGTTTTAGTGGCTTGAAAATGACCGGGTGATGCGCAACGATCAGGTTACAGTTATGTAAAATGGCTTCGTCCACCACTTCGGGCGTGCAATCTAACGTTATTAATACACCTTTAACTTCGTCGTTCGGGTTACCGGTTTGCAGGCCGGCATTGTCGTAACTTTCCTGCCAGACTAGGGGCGCGAGGTTTTCCAGTACCGCAATTACTTCTTTAATTTTGGTCATTTTCAACAGATTAAAATAAAACCAACTAAAACCAGATATTAAACGCCAAACTGCTCCAGATGGTGGTTTAAATGTTTATAAAACATCACGTTCCATTCGCTGCTTTTTAACGTTCCGAACGAATGCGATACTCTGCCTTCGAAATACTGCGGGCCGAGTTGCTGGGTTTTCTGAATATAAGTCTGCAACCGGTTCTTCTCGGTTTCAAAATTTCTTTCGTCATTAATTATGAAAAACTTTGCCGTATGCATGCCTTTGCTGTACGCTTTATCGGTTACTACCGTGCTTTTCACAAACAGTTTCAGCATTAGTTTTACAAACGCGTTCGGCTCCGGATGTTTGTTTTCGTAAGCCAGTTCATAAGTTACGTTGCAGTGCGCCAGCATTTGAGAAATGTTCATTTTTCCCCAAAGTGCCTGGGTTTGCGGCGTTAACTGGTTTATGCGGGAAATAAATTCGGTGCTTACTGCTGGTTCAAAAACGTTTTTCATTGTTTAATAATAAGTATTCTGTTTAAATAGGAGCGTGGTTAAAAGGCGCCACCCAATATCACCGAAAATTAAGTATTTTTACCGCTGCAACAACCAACTCCGCATGAAATTCCTGAAAATGCTGCTTTTTCCGTTCGCTTTGCTTTACGGCGGAGTCATGCTGTTGCGGAATTTTCTTTATGATCAGGGATTTTTTAAATCGGAGAAATTTGATCTGCCGGTTATAAGCGTCGGGAATTTAACGGTGGGCGGAACCGGTAAAACACCTCACGTAGAATTTCTGCTGCGGCTTTTAAAGAACTATAAAACAGCTACTTTAAGCCGCGGCTATAAAAGAACAACGTCGGGTTTTGTGCTCGCAAACCCTACCGTTTCTGCCGCCACAATCGGCGACGAACCTTTTCAGTATTACTTGGATTTTCCGGAAACTACCGTGGCAGTTTGCGAAAAAAGGGCAGAAGGCATCCGGAAAATTCAGGACCTGAAGCCGGAAACGGAAGTTATTATCCTGGACGATGCGTTTCAGCACCGCGCCGTAACACCAACGTTAAATCTACTCATCACCGATTTTTACCGTCGTTTCGATACCGATTTTATGCTGCCGACAGGTTTGCTGCGCGAACCCCGTTCCGGCGCTAAACGAGCTGATGCCGTAATTGTAAGCAAATGTCCGGAAAATCTATTGGCTTCCGAAAAACAGCAGATCGAAAACGGTATTAAAAAGTACACCAAAAGTGCCACGCCAATTTTTTTTACAGCGTATGCATACGGTGAAACGGTAGGATTTGGAGCCGAAAAAGTCTGTTCAAAAAAAATAATTCTGGTAACCGGAATTGCCAATGCCGAGCCTTTAAAAACCTATCTGCAGCAAGCCGGTTATGAAATATTGGAGCACCTGAACTGGCCCGACCATCATCATTATTCCGGAGCCGATCTGGAGAAAATAAGGCTGGTTCTGGAGCGTTTCGGAAATGAAAACGTAAGCATTTTAACGACCCGCAAAGATGCCGTAAAACTGATGCAGCCCGCTTTTACCGGAACCGTAAAACAATTGCCGTTTTTCTTTTTGCCCATTGAAGTAAAATTTCTGGAAAAACGGGCTGAATTTGAACAAATGGTTTTGTCAACAGTAAAAGCTTACGTTTAGATATTATTTAAACTTCTTTTTTGCAAGCGAAAATTGCCAGTATCAGGTTCTGCGGAAGCGTTTTTTGAGGTTCATAGCAGCGCTATGGAGCGAGAAAAATGAGAACGCAGGTTCCGGTAATGGCGGTTTGTAGCGCAAAAGATGAATTTTAAATTTGCTCATCGGTATTTTAATTACTTTTGTGCGTGAACTTTAAGAAAAAGGCATTTTTACTGGCGCTGGCAGCTTTCGGATTCTACCTTCCGGCAACTGCCCAGATCACCAACGACTCTACCGTGCAGCTTTACGGGCCGGAAACCACGCGCGTACTTTTTGAAAATAAGTTTTTCCGGGGCAATTATGAGGATATTCCGGTAGATACTTCGCTTACCAATTTTGCCAGCAGTTTTTACTGGTTTTCCGATACCACTTTTCAGCAAACATTAGGTAATTTCGGTCTGGCTACCAAACCGCTTTTATTTCAATTACCAACCAGAATAGGCGTGCGGCTGGGCCGGAATGAGTTCGATTATTACGCTTACAAACTCGAAAATTTAACCTATTTCGATACCCGTTCGCCTTACACCAAGCTTTATTATTTGCAAGGTTCTTTGGGCGAAGGACTTTTTGAGGGCGAATTCAGCCGTAATATTAAGCCTTGGTGGAGTGCCGGTATTGCTTACCACCGCGTAACTGCGAACAAGCAAATTGGCGCCGTGCAACGGAAAGATTCGCAGGTAGATCATAACGGTGTGAAGGTTTACACGCATTTGCAGACCACCAATAACCGCTATCATTTATTTGCCCATTACCTGCACACCAACCACGAATTTGTAGAAACAGGCGGTGTCCGGGTTACTGAAACCGATACAACCCGGGCGGTTTTTTTCAATTTTCCGAGCCAGAACGTAAACCTGACCCAGGCAACTGGCCGCGATATCCGGCATTCTTTTCATGTGGGGCAAACCTACGCTTTATTTGGAGAACATCTGAAGCTGTTCTATCATTTAGATGAACGCCGGCAAATGAACCGCTTCGATGATGCAGGGCTGGCCTTCGATTCTATAGGCGGCAACAACGTTCTTTTCTTTCATCCGAACAAAATAAATTATAGTGCCTACGAAACCCACGACCGCAGCATTTATTCGGAACTTGAAAATACGGCGGGTATTACGGGTAACCAGAAACACTATTACTACAAAGCTTACTTAAAGAACCGCAATGCCAAAGTAACCGGCCTAACCCGCGAAACGCAGCGTTTTAACCAGACGTTTATTGGCGGCGAAGCAGAAGGAAAAGTTACCGAACGCATTAAAGGCGCTTTTAAAGGGGAATATAAACTGACCGACGAATATTTTGCGCAAGGCGAACTGCGGTTCCTGTTTTTAGGCGCGCGCCAAACCCGCATGCAGTACGCGCCAACGCTTATGCAGCAAACGTATTTCGGTAATCACCACGACTGGCAAAACAATTTCGAGAACATTTCTGCCGACCGCACCGCCGTTTGGATTGAAGGGGAATTATGGAATAACTGGCTGCACCTGGAACTGGCTAATACTGCGCTGCGCAACTACGTGTTTTTTAACCAGCAACAGCAACCGGAACAGGTTTCTGCGTCGCAGCAATTTCAAACGGTAACGCTAAATCACAGACTGGCCATAGGCAAACTGCATTGGGATAACCTGGCCGTTTATACCAATATCAATAAAGGCGATAAAATCAGAATGCCGGAGTTAATTGCCAACAGCAAACTGTATTACCAGGGCTTTATTTTTAAACGCGCCTTATTCGGGCAGATCGGGGTAGAAACCACGTACCGCACCGGTTATTCCGCTGATGCTTACAGCCCGAGCCTGCAGCAGTTTTACCTGGAAGATGAAGTGAATTCGCCGCTTTATCCGAAAGTAGAAAGTTACCCGGTAATCGACGTTTTTCTGGCCGCCGACGTAAAATCGCTGAACGTTTTCCTGAAACTGGCCCACGCGAACGAAGGTCTTAACGGTGACGGTTATTTCACCACGCCATATTATCCGGGCATGCGCCGCAGCTTTATCTTCGGCGTTAAATGGATGTTCTTCGATTAAGCAAACATTCCTGATATTTCAAATTCTCAGATCCCCGGTTTTTCCCAGGAAAAGCCGGGGATTTTTCTTTCCGGAAAAGGGTAGGGTTTAGGGCTGAAAAACCCGAGCCTACATCTTTATGTAAGTGCGAAATAATGGAATTACCATTCGAAACGCTTAGCTTAGGTCCGTAATTAAAAAATCACGCTATCTCACAACTTCTCTACCATGAAAACATTTAAAGCATTCGTGTTCGCGTTCCTGATGCTGGGAATTTCTTCGGCTTATGCGCAACAGGTTCATCTGAAAGGCAAACGGGTTTATCTGAACGACCAGCCTTACGGTTTTTTGCATAAAAGTGGCTCGGTCTGGGGCAAGGATTACCTTTTTCAGAATACCAAAAACGAAGACATTGCTACCGCCAAAGCCATGCATATTGTAATGCCGAACGGTTATGATTATACCTATTACGAAGTAACGTTCAAAGCCACCGGGCAGAAAGCAGAAATGGACAACGATCCGGAATTTGAACGCAAACTGGCTTTTGACCTGGCTGGTTATAAAGTGCTGAAAAATGACCTTTTAAATGCAGAAGGTATTCAGAAATTCATGGAACGTTACCCAACCACTATTTCCAAACGCCTGATCTCCGGCAATAATTACAAATCGCAGGCAACCACCGAAAAATAGAACGGTAGCTGTTTTAAACGAAAAACTATTCCTAATTTTGATGCCTTATCCGGCGGGCTTTCCGTGGGGTAAGGCATTTTACTTTTTTGCCCCGAAACCCTACCGTTTTATGCCAGGTTATGAGTACCAAAACCATTCTCCGTTTAAAATTGCCTTCCGACCCGCGCTGGGTAAATATTGCCGAAAAGAACATTGCCGAAATTCTGATCGACCACGCGTATTGCGAACAGAAAGCGGCTTCTAACGGCATTTCCCTGATCGTAAAATATCCGGATAAAACGAAGCTGGTAGAAGAAATGACTGCGCTGGTTGCCGAAGAATGGAGCCATTTTGAGCGCGTATTGGAAGAACTCAAAAAACGCGGCTACGAACTAGGCCCCAACCGAAATGACGAATACGTTGTGGAACTGGTAAAGCACGTGCGGAAAGGCGATACGCGCGAACGGCAACTGATGGATAAGTTGCTGGTTAGCGCTTTAATTGAAGCCCGCAGCTGCGAACGTTTTAAACTGCTCTGGAAAAATATTCCAGATGAAGGTTTGCAGAAATTCTATTACGAACTCATGGTTTCTGAAGCCGGGCATTACACCAGCTTTGTGAAATTAGCCAAAGAATATATGCCTGCCGAAGTGGTTGAAGCCCGTTTCCAGGAGTTACTAAAAGCCGAAGCCGAAATTATTGCCAGACTGGAACCGCGCCCGGACCGGATGCATTAAAAACGGTAGGATTCTGGCCTTAAAAAGTCGAAAATAAGTATCCCGATTCCAAACTCTTGAACTGTAAAACCGAAAAAAAAGCCCTGAATAATTATTCAGGGCTTTTTTTTTGCAAAATAAATTTTTACGTTTTCAGCTTCTTCTTTTTTGCCGCCGGAAACAGAATGTTGTTCAATATTAAGCGGTAGCCCGGCGAATTCGGGTGCAGGTTCAGGTCAGTTGGTTCTTCGCCTACCATATGCTGGTAATCTTCCGGATCGTGGCCGCCATAAAAGGTCCAGGTGCCTTTCCCGAAAGTGCCGTGTAAATAACGAACTTCGTTCGCAGCCGCATTTTCGCCCATTATAATAGTTTCCGATTTTATGAGCGGCTTTTTAAACGCGGTAGTCTGCCCCATAAATCCCTTTATCGTTTTCACGTGGTCTTGCGTGAGCATGGTCGGGATCGGGTCGTATTTGGCGGAGAACGTGAAGAGTTGGAAATAATCGTTCTCTTCGGTCAGGTTGCGTTCGTAGGCCTGGTTATCGATGTTGGAAAATTCGACGTTATATGGGTCGCGCACCAGACTGAAATCTTTAAAAGCGTAGGTTTTGCTGTAATCCAGTTTTTTGTCAGCATTCGGGTCAGCACCGTCGCCATCGAACATTACTTCAGCAATATCCACGCCTTCTGCCGCCAGCGCAATATCGTAGGTATCGGTAGCAGAGCACATCGCAAACAGGAAACCGCCGCCGGCCGTAAATTCTTTCATTTTTTTTACCACCGCCAGCTTCAGCTGAGTTACTTTTTTAAACCCGAATTTTTTGGCAGTAGTTTCGGCTTCTTCCACTTGCTCAATGTACCACGGTGCGTTGCGGTAGCTGATGTAAAATTTGCCGTACTGGCCCGTAAAATCTTCGTGGTGCAGGTGGAGCCAGTCGTATTTCGGCAGATCACCCCGCATCACTTCATCATCAAAAACTATATCGTAAGGAATTTCGGCGTAAGTCAGCACCATGGTAACGGCATCGTCCCAGGGTTGTTTAGATTTAGGTGAATACACTGCAATTTTCGGCACTTTTTCAAGCTTCATTACATCCATGTTCGCATCGGGGTCGTTTATCTGGCCCAACACACTACCGTAAGTAGCATCCGAAATTACCTGGTAGCTTACATTGCGCACCACCAGCTCATTCTCAATTTTCGGGTCGTGTTTAAAAGCAAAACTTCCGCCGCGGTAATTAAGCAACCAGTCAACTTCAAGCTGGTGCTGCAAAACCCAGAACGCCACACCATACGCTTTTAAATGGTCTTTCTGGCTTTCGTCCATAGGCACAAGCACATAGGTGGCAAACCCGGCGCGGGAAACCAGCGAAAGCAAAAGCAAAACGAATAAAAATCTGATCTTCATGCGAAATTATGGTCTAAACAAATCTACGAAATTTGCCCATCTTTGTCGGGAAAAGGTAGTACATTTATTCTTTGGAAAACGCTATACTTTTAACGCTCAAAAGTGCTTCCGGCGTATATTGCATCGAACTTAACCAGGTTTTATGAATCTGTTAGAAAATATTAAAGAAGGTTTGCGCGCTATTCAGGGCAATTTGCTGCGAACTGTGCTCACGGCCCTCATTGTTGCCATCGGTATTATGTCGCTGGTTGGAATTCTTACGGCGGTAGATGGCATTAAGCATTCCATCGATCAGACTTTCTCTTCGCTCGGCGCCAATTCCTTCGATATTAAAGCCAAAGGTTACGGAAACCGGCGACATCAAGGCGGGGTTTCTGAGAAAGTTTACCCGCCTGTTTCGTACTTCCAGGCCCGGCAATACCAGCGTTATTACGGCGATAAAGCGCGCATCAGCATTTCCACCAATTTCACGGGGTCGGCCGTTGTAAAATACCAGAACATTAAAACCAACCCGAATTTTCAGGTGAAAGGCGGCGATGAATTTTACCTGGCCAACGAAAATTATAATTTAGAATTGGGCCGGCCATTCTCCACTTTTGAGCTCGAAAACGGTACCGATGTTTGTATTATTGGCGATGAACTGAAGAATACGCTTTTCAAAAATGCCAATCCGATCTCGAAACGCATTTCCTTTTTAGGTAAACATTTTAAAGTGATAGGCGTGCTCGAACGCAGCGGTTCCAGTATGGGGGGCCGCGGCAGCGACCGCTTGATCATGATTCCGCTGGAAACGGCCAATAATTTGCCCCACGACCGCGAACTGACCTACAACATAAAAACTTCCGTACCAAACGCCGAAAACCTGAATTACATGATGGGTGAAGCTACCGGCATTATGCGAAAAGTGCGGCAGGATAAACCTGGTACCGAAGATTCCTTTGAAATTACCCGTTCCGATTCCGTTTTAAAAAAGCTGGAATCGATTTCGGGCGGCATGAAAATGGGCGGTTTCCTGGTTGGGTTTATTACTTTGCTGGGCGCCTCTATCGGTTTAATGAATATTATGATGGTTTCGGTAACCGAACGCACGCGCGAAATTGGTATCCGGAAAGCGTTGGGTGCAACTGCTTTGCAGATACGGCAGCAATTTCTGATCGAAGCCATTGTAATTTGTTTGCTCGGCGGCATTATGGGCATTATTCTGGGGCTTCTAATGGGAAATATGGTGGCCGGATTTATTGGTCAGGGCGGTTTTATCGTTCCATGGCTCTGGGTAATGGTTGGCCTGATCATTTGTGTAAGCGTCGGGCTGATCTCCGGGTGGTATCCGGCTTTTAAAGCATCGAAACTTGACCCGATCGAATCGCTGCGCTACGAATAAAACGCTATGTTTTTTGGCCTGAAAAGTAAAGGAAGTACGTAAATTGCCGTAAACGCCGTAAACTTCATATTGCAAAGATGCAGCTGAATATTCAGGATTTTCTACAGAAACTTGCCGCGGAAACCGAGATCCTGCCACAGGCCCGCACGCAGGTGCAAGCTGAAATTGAAAAATACGAAGGCATGCGGCTGGTTTTAAGTAATACTGAACAGAATCAGGAATTTACCAGAAATCTGCTTACCGTGATGGATAATTATCTTGAAAGTCTGAAACTGGTCGCGCAGAAATTTCAACATCCGCAATTGGCTTTGGTAAAGCTCAACGATCATGATAATGCAGAAATTAACCACGCAGTTTTACACATCCTGAAAAAAATAAACCACAGAAACTAAAAAAGTCCGGCTTACCCAGCCGGACTTTATTGCCTTAAAACGCTACCATTTTCATGGTAAAAACTGCTTCTGATTTTAAAGCTGCTTCAATTTTGTAATAGCCGCTTCGCATATCTTTTTGGTACGGTCAAGGAGTTTCTGCACCAGTTCATTTTCCTCCGCGTTTTGCGCGTTTTGCTCAATGGTTGCCATGTTCATTTCCAGCTCTTTTATCCCGATCAGGAACATGCTCGATTTCAGGCGGTGGGCAATGGCTTTCACATTCGTCCAGTCATTTTCATTTATGGCTTCCTGCATTTTCTGCAAACTTTCGGGCGTAGCGCTAATGAACATGCCGATAATTTCGTCCATAAAAGTCTGGTTCCCGGCAGCCATTTCCTTCAGAAAAGTAAGGTCAATATTCACTTCTCCAATATTTTCAGAAGCAGTGGTATTTTCTTCCGTAAGATCCGGCTTGAAAACAATGCCCGGTTCCTGGTTCACCAGGTCGTAAATTTCGGAAAGAAGTTCGTTGGGTTTCAATGGTTTGGAAACGTAAGCGTTTGCGCCGGCCAGCATGCATTTTCCAATTTCCATTTTGGTAGCGTGCGCCGTAAAAGCAATGATCGGCACGTTACTTTTCGGGCCCATTTCATTGCGGATGTATTTGGTTGCTTCGTAACCGTCCATTTCCGGCATTTGCATATCCATCAGCACCACGTCGTAATCATTTTCTTTCAGCAGTTCTACCGCAATGCGGCCGTTGGCAGCAATATCCAATTCAAAGCCCCAATCGGTGATTACTTTACGGGCCAGTAACTGGTTTATTTCGTTGTCTTCGGCTAAAAGCACGCGTACCGGGCCAAGTTCTTTCGGATCAATTTCCAGTTCTTCTGCTGTTGCCTGTAAAGGTTGCGCTTCCGGGTTTTTGAAATTTATGCTGAAGGTAAACGTACTGCCTTCGCCTTGTTTGCTGCGCACGCTCAGTTTACCGCCCTGCATTTCTATCAGTTGTTTGGATATGGTTAAACCCAGGCCGGTGCCGCCGAATTTACGGGTAGTATCGCTGCTGGCTTGGGTAAAGCTCTCAAAAATGGATTGAAGTTTATCTTCGGGAATGCCGATGCCGGTATCCTGCACTTCAAATTCCAGCAGTATAGAATCAGCAGTTTCCTTAATATTTTCAGCTAAAATCCTGATCTGCCCGTTTTCGGTGAATTTTATTGCGTTGCCAATCAGATTGGTTAAAACCTGGCTGAAACGGACCGGATCGCCGCAAACCTGTTCCGGGATCTGCGGATCTACAATCACTTTCAGGCGGTTATTGCGCTCTCTGGCTTTGGGCGAAAGCAACTCTACCGTATCGTTTATCAGTTTCCGCAGGTCAAAATTAATCTCTTCCAGCATGATCTTGCCGGCTTCCATTTTCGAAAAATCGAGCAGATCGTTTATGATCACCAACAGGTGTTCGGAAGACGTATGGATGGCGTCTAAATAAGTGCGCTGTTCGTCCGTTAGTTCCGTTTTCTGCAGTACACTCGTCAACCCGATAATGCCGTTCATAGGCGTGCGGATCTCGTGGCTCATATTGGCAAAGAATTCTTCTTTTACTTTCACTGTTTCTTCTGCCAGCTCTTTCGCTTTTTTCAAGGTTTCTTCCGATTTCATCCGATCAGTTATGTCGAAAGAAAAGCTCATTAAACCGTTAAACTCGCCGCTGTTGGTGCGGATAGGCTGGAAAAGGGTTTCGAAATAGGAGCCATTTATCAGGTTCGTCGTTCTCGTTATCTGCCCGTTCATCGCTTTCCGCACTTCTTCCAGAAGTTTCGGGTTGTTGGCATACACATCAAACAGCGATTTCCCAATCACGTCGTGCGTTTTTCTACCTATCAGGCTCAGGCCTTTTCCCGCCGAAAATGTAAAATTACCGTCTTTATCTACTTTGGAAATTATGATCGGAATATTTTCAATAATGGTCTGAAGTTCGGCCTGCGTGTTTTGTAATTGCTTTAGCGCTTCTCTTTTTTCCAGTTCCGTTTTTTTAAGGCGAATGGCGCTGCGCAAACTCTGTGAAATTCCTTCCGGAGTAAGCTGGGTTTTGGAAATGTAATCGGCGGCGCCTAACTGAATAGCTTTGGTTGCAATGCGTTCGTCGCCATAGGAAGTAACCAGCAAAACGGGTACATCGGCATCTGTTTCCCGTATTTTTTGCAGTAATTCCAAACCATCCATATCCGGTAGTTTAAAATCGATGAAAATACAATCGAAGGATTTGGTTTTGATGTGCGCCAAACCAGCGTTTCCGGAATCAGCCACGGTGGTTTCTGCAGAAATGCCGGCAGTTTTTAACGAACGCTTTATGGTGAGCCGGTCAACATCATCGTCGTCGATAATAAGAATATGCAGTGTTTCAGGCATAAAGCTCGGAATAATTACGGAGTGGTAAATTCAGCCTGCACAAGAGGCCGGTTTTTTCTTCCGAAAGCATGGCGTTTTCGGAAGTGAGCAGAAGGTTAAAGCCGTTCGCAGAGTTTCCAGTAACTGTCTAAAGTAGCTACCGAAGCTATGAATTTTTCGAAGGAAAGCGGTTTCAGGATGTAGCCCGCCACGTTCAGGTTATATGCATTCAGTTTATCGCTGTCGTCGTTGCTGGTAGTCATTACAAAAACGCTCAGGTGTTTCAGGTTTTCATCTTTGCGCAATTCCTGTAAAAACTCAATGCCATTCATTTGCGGCATATTAATGTCCAGGATCACGATCTGCGGCACCGGTACAATTTTATTACGCAACATATCCAGGGCTTCCAGACCGTTGTGCGCAATAAAAAGCGGGTTGGTAATATTGTTCTTTTTAAAAGCCCGCTGCACGTTCATAATGTCCACTTCGTCGTCTTCCACGAGCAGGATATTTACCAGTTTTTCGTTCATATTTAAGTATTATGAAGGCGTTGTTCTAATTAAAATGCGGACGGAAATGCGTCAGGTATTTTACACCACTTTCGGCCAGATAACCGTAACGCGGAAACCGCTTTCTGTGTTTTCGGCGAAGATGCGGCCACCTGCAAAGGTTACGATTTTATTTGCAATTGCAAGTCCGGCGCCGGTTGTTTCCAGGGTATCTTTAGGCAGGGTGGTGTAAAACATGGTGAAAATTTTTGGCAGGTTCACTTCCACAACGCCGGGGCCGTTATCTTCCACCGCAATCCGGATATTTTCAGTTTCTTCTTCCAGCTTCACCAGAATCTGGGCCTGACTTTTATCGTTGAAAACCATAGCGTTTTGCAGCAATGCTTCCAGTACAAAGCTAAGTTTAGCGGTATATGTTTTTATAGCCGGAACGTTTCCCTGAATCTGAATGATGGCCTTGTTTTCTGCATTCAGAACGGGGATTAATTCTTTTACTTTTTCAGCAATATCCAACGCCGCAATTTCAAGATCGGAACGGGAAACGCGCGAATAATCGAGCAGCGCTCCGATCATTTTATCGAGCCGGGAAACGCGGTTTTTAAGAAGTCTGAAATTTTCTTCGCTGTCGCCGGGCAAATTGCCAGCCAGGTCTTCATCCAGCCAGCCGGCCAGGTTATGAACCGCGCGCACGGGTGCTTTCAGATCGTGCGAAACAATGTAGGCAAATTCTTCAAATTCGGCGTTCAGTTTCCGGAGGCGGCTTTCGCAATCTTCCACAGGTTTTAAAATTACGGGTGAAATGCTGGTTTAAATTTCGGCAGTAAGGCTATTTTTCGGCCAGGTAAAAATAAAAGAAGTAAACTCATTTTCTTTGGAACTGATCCAGATCTTTCCGCCTTTTTCATCGATAATTTTTTTCACTATGGCTAAACCAATTCCGGTGCTTTCTTTGGTGTCGCGGGCTTCCATGGTCTGAAAAATACCGAATATTTTCTGATGAAATTTTTCCGGAATTCCCGGGCCGTTATCTGTTACGGAAAATTCGTAAAAATCGCCGGTTTCGCGCACCAGAATTGCCACATGGGCCTGTGGTTTATTGTTGTATTTAATGGCGTTACTTATGAGGTTCGAAAAAACCTGTTGCAGAAATATTTTTTCGGTGGTAAGCACCGGGGCATTGTTGGGCAAAACTATTTCTACATTTTGGGGCGGCGCCAGCAGGTCTACAATTTCTTCCAGCAATTGCTTTACCGCAAATTTTTCCGGCTCTATCGTTTTTCGGTCTACTTTTGCATAAGCCAGAATGCCGTTTATCAGGTTTTCCATGCGTTGCACGCGGCCGCGCATCAGTTGCAGATTTTTCTGAATTTCGGGGTTCTTATCGGTTATATCTTCCGAGATCCATTCGGCTAAATTATTGATGGCGCGCAACGGGGCTTTCAGATCGTGGGAAACTACGTAGGCAAACTGATCGAGCTCCCGGTTCGCTTTGGTAATGTTGTTGAAATAAGATTGCAGCCTGACCGCCATGCGGTTTAATGATCTAGCCAAGCGGCTCATTTCATCTTTGCCCGGGTTTTCGATATGGCTGTTGAAATGGCCGAGGGAAATACTTTCGGCATGCTCGATCATGGCGTAAAGCCGTTTCCGGAAGGTGCTGGCCAGTACAACCGCCGTAATAACGCCAAGAGAAATAGCGCTGAGCGTGAGAATTATCGTAATAAATCTGGTATAAGTAAGCAACTTTTCCAGGGTGGTTACCTGTTGTTCTTTTATGGTTGTTTCGTAAGCGTCAAATTTGCGGAAATTATTACGGATCTGATCCATTAATCTTTTTCCGACACCGCCGTTTACCAGGTTTTTATCCAGGCTATCGAAGGCCGCCTGCTGCGATTTATCCTGGATGGCGCGGCGCTTGGCAGCAATTACTACTTCGGCAAAATCATTGATCCATTTCCCGCCAATTTCTTCGTTGTTGAGCATCAGGTTGATTTCCAACGGATCGTTCATGCCCAGTTTAATATCTTCAGCCTGTTTACGTATGGTTTTAACTCCCGTAGTATAAGGTTCCAGAAAGGCTTCGTTTTCGGTGAGTAAATAACCGCGAAAACCGGTTTCCATATCGCTCAGGCTTTTTTGCATGGCTTCCGATTTGCGGAGCAGTTCTGCCGAATGGATCACGCGTTCCATTTCGGCTTCGGTTTGGGCGGCCTGCCACAAAAACGTGGTGGTAACGATAGAAAAAAAGAGGAGAATAAAGCCAACGGCCAGGTAAATTTTGGTAATTAATTTCATGATAATCAGCTGACCAATGTTTCAAAGGTAGGCAGAAGGTTCAAGTTTTTCAAAAGTTTACTTCCTGCGCAGGTTTTCTGTTTCGGAATAATGAAAGTACCTTTGCAATTCTAAAACCAAGAATTTTTGTCCTATGGACCTTCGCTTATACGACCCCTTTATTAACATGACGTTCAGCGAGCATGCCTGCTTTTTGTGTGGCACGATTGTAAACGACGCTGAAAAAATTACTGTTTTCCCGGGCTGGCTGCAAAAACGCTATGATCTGGCCGGCAAAAACCTGATGTTGCTGGACCAAAGCACCGTTTCCTTCGGAGAAATGAAGATTCCCTGCTGCCCGAACTGCGAAAAAACGGTAGCAAATTCAGACGAAAAAGTGCAGGCCGCTACTGAAAAGGGATTGGCCGGGTTTCAGGAATTAGAAGAGAAAGCGTTGTTTTTGTGGCTTGCGAAGATCTTTTACGGCATATTGGTTGCGGAACTGAAAAGCGAACGTGCGCCACTGATAAAACCGGAGCACAGCGTAGGCGAAAACCCGAAAATGCTGCAGAAATTCCAGTCGTTCTTTATGTTGATGCAAGCATTGCGCGTACCCGTAGAATTCGATGATTTTACACCGGCTTCTATCTTTATAGTACCGCTGAAACAGGAAAGTAACGAACCTGAATTTAATTACCGCGACGACATTACGACCATGATGTTCAGCCTGCAGTTGGATAATGTGCTGATCGTGGCGAACCTTTTGGATAATGGTTTCCTGAGAAAAGCGCTGACGCCGGTTTGGCGCAAAATAGAAGGGCAGGAGCTTTACCCAATTCAGGCTGCTGAATTTGCCGCGCGTGTTTATTACGCCGCCTATTTGTTCAACCTGGTGCCAGATTATTTTGTGAGAGCGCAAAAGCCTGGCGATACCCAATTGATTTACGATACGCTGGTAGATGACATTACGGGCTCCATTTTTAACCCGTGGGAAAACGACGTGTATGCTACCGCGCTGGAAAAGTTCTGGATGCCGTGGCATATTACGCGCGAGCAAATTCTGCAAAATCCCGATTTCCCATTAAGCTTTTTACTCGATGAAAATGGCTGGTTCCGGAAGCTGGAAAGTTGGGAAATACCGGCTTAAGTTTTAAGGAAAAGTAATTGAATAAAAAGCTGCTTCCCGGTTTTAGGAAAGCAGCTTTTTTACTTTATAACGTTTAATTTTCTTACTGTTCAATTACAAAACTTGCTTCTACAGTGGAAGAAACGGTAATTTGTCCGCCGGCAATGGTTGGTCCACCTGCATCCATAGAAGCAGCTTCGCTCATTTTGTTCATCATTACACCACGATAAGGAACAGGAAAACCGCCGCCGGTATTTTCCGAAATGGCATATACGCGGCCGACTTTCGCACCTAATTGCGAAGTAAGTAAAACAGCTTTTTCTTTGGCTGCCTGCACGGCTAATTTGCGGGCTTCGTCGCGGTGTTTCTGCAATTGTGAAGACCGGAATTCGATGCCATCTACGCGGTTCGCGCCTGCTTTATAAATACCGGAAAGCAGCTCATCGAACTTATCGACTTTTTTAACCAAAACCGATACCGTTTTCTGGGCCGAATAAAAATCCGGGTTGGTCTGGCCGTATTCGCCACTGTTGTAGATCGGGTGCACATTCATAAAAGCGGTTTGCACATGTTTCGCTTCTACACCGTATTTTTTCAGATAATTCAGAATCGAAGCAACCTTTTCGTCGTTTTGTTTGCGGGCTTCTTCCAGCGTTTTTCCGCGCACATCCACGGCCAGGTTCAGCATTATTTCATCGGGCTGCACTTTTACTTCGCCGGTTCCAGACACAGAAACCAAAGGCGGAAGGGCAGCAGAATTTATAGGTTGCATTTGAGAGAAAGCAGTAAAACCGAAAAGGAGTAAGGCGGGAATAAGTGCGAAGCGTTTCATAATTCAGAGGTTAATTTTTCAGGAAATTTAATTCTAGTTTACAAACTTAATGCCTGAAATAATATTGCCCTGAAAAGGTAGCTTTTTTCATAAAAAAACCGGAATTGCCCAGCAATTCCGGTTCAGGATCTTTCGAAAGAGTGGAATTAATCTTCCAGTTCTTCTTCAATTTTTTTAGCTGCAAAAATTGATACTACTGCCAGGCCGGCTACAATTAAAATAAGCTGCGTAGTAGATAGTTTTTTGCTCGCTTTCATAAGCAGGTTGCCTGCATCGTTCATAAATTCCGGCAGTACATCGTGCTGGCCCTGAATAAGATACATGCCACCCTGAAACACTTTCGAAATATCTTCGGGCTCTATTTTAATGGCTTTCTGGATTCCTTTTTCCATAGTTTTATTCGGATTATTTTTGGTAGTTTAAGCTGCAAAATCAGCAGTTTGTATACGGTTCCGGGAATATCGCGTTGTACTAATTTTTAAGCGGTTTGCTGACCGCCGGCTTTTGTAACAGCTTCCGAGATCATGCCCAGAATTTTATCAGGACTGAACATCATGCTGGCCGGAAAACTTACGTTCACGTTATTGATCACTAACGTTTTATTGGCTTCGTCGAAATTATATTCTGCCGAAACGCCTTTCTCGGAAACTTTACCGGTGTTGCCCTCCAGGTTGATGCCGAAACCGGCGAGTTTGCTTTTTAAAGCGTTATAAACGTCCGGAGAAATGCCGGAATATTGCGCGCTGTTTGCCATAAATTTGGATGTAATTTTAGTTGAAATCTGGTTTATTAACGGAAGATGTTTCCGGAAGTTCAGGAAATATTAAAAACGCTATGCTTTAAGGTTAAAAAACTGTTTACAACGGAATATGATTGGCTAATTTCTGGCTGGCAAACTGGTAAGCGCAAACAGCTGCTAATCTTGCCGTGCGGTCGTCGATGTCGTATTTCGGGTTGAGTTCGTAAATGCCCAACGAAACAACTTTTTCGTTTTCCGCAGCATATCGCAGCATTTCAATAATTTCCGAAGGCATAAAACCTTCCGGAGCAGGAGCCGAAACGCCGGGGGCAAAAGCGGCCTGCAGCGCATCCAGATCCAGACTGAGAATGATCTCATCGCAACGTTCGGTTAAATATTGCAGCGCCTTTTTAAAGCCTTCTACCGCATTGCCGTTCCGCAAGTCATCGAACTTTACAATGTTAACTTTATGGTCTTCGGCAAACACAAAAAGTTCTTCTGCGTTGGCGTATTCCTGTATCCCAAATTCCACAAAATCCGGACCTTCTAATATGCCGGAATTCAGCGCCATGTAAAACGGTGAACCACTGGTAACGATGGGTTTATCCGGACGAAGATCGAGGTGCACATCGATGTTGATGCAGCCGGTTTTTTTGCCCGAATCCCTACCGTTTTTGTAAGCCTGCAAATGCGGAAAAACAAGGTCATGTCCGCCGCCAACCACAACGGTAAAATGGCTCTTTAAGCGGGCATCGGCAATGAAGGATGCAGCTTTCTGGTGTGTTTCTTCAATGGAATTTAAAGGTTGAAAATCGCCGCAATCGTGCAGGTATTTCTTTACATTAGCATTGCCTTTCAGCTTATCAAAATAAGTGCGGAATGCAGCCGGACCACCAGCAGCACCCGTTCTGCCGTTTACATTTTTTACTCCGGTATCGTCGGGCAGGCCAATTAAACTCCAGTGTTTTTCCATTGTTTTCAGGTTGAGATTAGTAGCTGCGAGTTACCAAAATTTTGGCAGAAAGCGAAAAGAAAAAAGCCGGCTTCCAAAATGATGGAGCCGGCTTTTTTTGAGTTTTTTAACTTGAAAGGTTAGCGTTTTTAGTTGTATATAATTTAAATTATTATTGAGAATACCCAACAACGAACAACGAAATTAGTGTTTCAGCATTTCCAGTTCCGTTTCTTCCACTTCCATCAAGCCGGCGGCGTTTAAACCAGTCAGGCGAACTTTCTTAGTTTCGTTTACTAAAATAGGATCGTATTTTACGGCTACACGGATGTAGTTTTCGGTGAAACCTTCCATGATGCCGTCGGTGATATCCGCTTCGAAAAGGATGTTGGTTTCCAGTCCGATGTGTTGCTCGTAGAAGAAGCGTTTTTTCTTTTCGGAAAGAATGCGCAGCATATCGGCGCGGCGGTTCCGTTCTTTTTGCGGCACCACGCCCGGCATGTTTTCCGCCAAGGTATTATCGCGTTCCGAATACGGGAAAACGTGCAGGTAGCTGATATTTAGTTCGTTCAGGAAATTGTAGGTTTCTACAAAATCTTCTTCCGTTTCGCCGGGAAAACCAACGATCACATCCACGCCGATGCAGCAGTGCGGCATCTTGTTTTTAATGCTGGCAACGCGATCGGTATAAACCTGGCGCAAATACCGGCGTCGCATCAGTTTCAGAATTTTATCGGACCCCGATTGCAGCGGAATGTGAAAATGTGGCATGAATTTCTTCGAATTGGCTACCAATGTAATGATTTCGTCGGTCAGCAAATTTGGCTCGATGGAAGAAATGCGGAAACGTTCAATACCTTCTACATTTTCCAGCGCCTGGGCCAGTTCGTAAAAAGATTCTACCCGGCCTTTATCTTCCTGAATACCAAAATCACCAAGATTTACACCCGTCAGCACAATTTCCTTTACGCCCGATTCCGCAATTTCATTTGCCGAACGCACCACGTTTTCAATGGTATCGGAACGGCTGTTGCCGCGCGCCTGCGGAATAGTGCAGAAAGTGCAACTGTAATCGCAGCCGTCCTGTACTTTAAGAAACGTACGTGTGCGGTCGCCGAAAGAGTAGGCGTTATGAAAGGTATTGGCCTGCGAAACCGGGCTGTGGAAGATCTGCGATTTGTCTTTTTTCTCGAATGTACCAAGCAGATCGACCAACTGGAATTTTTCGGCCGCACCCAACACCGCATCCACGCCCGGAATTTCGGAAATTTCCTGGGGCTTCAGCTGCGCGTAGCAACCTACTATGGCCACGTACGCATTAGGCGAATGTTTCAGGGCTTCCTTTACCACTTTCCGACATTTCTTATCGGCGTTGTCGGTAACGGAACAAGTATTGATTATATAGATATCGGCGGCGTCCTGAAACTCCACTTTTTCGAAACCGCGCTCGGTAAATTGGCGGCCAATAGTAGACGTTTCGGAGAAGTTCAGCTTGCAGCCGAGGGTATAAAAAGCAACTTTTTTACTCATAAGGCCGCAAAGTTACGGATTTTATGCTTGAATTGCTTAATTGTTAGGGAGTTGTTTTTAAAGCGGTTTGAGTTTTTATGTGCCAAACAGTAGCGTTTTTGATCACGATTTTATGGATTTTCAGGAAGGACAGGATTTATATTAAAAATCAAGGAATGTAAATCCGGGTTATCTCTAAAATCCTTAAAATCGTGATCAACCTACTTTCTCAGATAATCTTCAAAAGAAACCTGTAAATAAGACTTGGCGGTTTTTATGTCTTTTTCTGTGAACTCGCCTTTTTTCTGAACTACCTGTTTCGAAATATTATCATAACCGAAACTTCCTTTGTCGGTTATAAAGCCGAAACCATCATTGAAAACGTAGAAGGCAAAAGGTTTTTCAGCGGGATTAAAAATGTCTTTGCTCCATTTAAAATCCTGGTTCGGCAGATTGAGTTGGTTTAAAAGGGAATAGGCAAGGTCGGTTTGCGAAGCAATGGTAGAATCGGTGATACCGGTTTTAGCCAAAGCGCCACCAGTCAGAATGAGTGGGATGTGGAATTTGGCTTTGGAATCGTAATCTACATAATTCGGCAGCGTATGGCCGTGGTCGGCCACCAAAACTACGAGCGCATTTTGCCACCAGGTTTGTTGCTTTGCTTCCGAAATGAAATTGCCCACGGCTTTATCGGTGTAATGCATGGAATTCCGGAATTTGTTGCCTTCATCATCACCAAGGAATTTCGTTTTCATGGGCACATCGTACGGCTCGTGGCTGCTCAGTGTGAAAATGGTGGTAAAGAAAGGTTGCTTTTGCTTTTTTAGGTCTTCCGAAACTTTCTCGAATAGAACGTGGTCGTGCACGCCCCATTTAGAATTATAATCGCGGGCCGGAAAATCGGCTTTGCCGGTAATTTTATCGTAGCCGGCCATTAATATATAAGATTTCATGTTGGCAAATGCCAGTTCGCCGCCGTAATAATAACTGGTATTGTAACCCGCATTTTTCAGGGTATGGGCCAGGTGCGGGAGTTTTTCGGTTTTGCGCGGAATTTTAATAATGGAAGTAGTGGTTTGTACCGGGTAGCCGCTGAGCAAAGCGACCAGACCTTTTTCACTTCTGTCGCCACTGGCGTAGAAATTTCGGAATAAAATGCCTTCCTGCGCCAGTTTATCTAATTCCGGCGTTACGCCTTTTTCGCCACCGGCACAGCCGACCAAATTCGCGGTAAAGCTTTCCAGAATAATAAAAACGATGTTCGGCTTCTTCGTTTTAAGGATTGCTGGAGAAACTGTTTTGGGTTTTTGATACAATTCTGCTACCGTTTTCTGCGCTTCTTCGGGTTTAAAAAACTGGTAAGGATTGTGGCCGTCGTAACTTTTCTTGGTCAAGGAATAAAAAACGTTCCAGGGAACATTAATGGCCGAGTGGTTGGCAAAAGCTTTATCCGAAAAATAAACGTCGCTTTGGTTTACCGGAATTTGTTGCCAGCCGCCACGCAACGGTAAAACCAGGAAAATGAGCCAAAGAAATGAAACCAACGCTTTTTTGCCGGTACTTTTCTGACTTGTAAAACGCGGCTGGAAAAACCGGAAATACAAAAACAAACCCCCAGCGAGCTGCAAAGTAAAAAGCAGAAAAAGCAAAAAAAGCGGCGCGCCCGAAGAAGAAGCGATCATTTCGGTGGGCGTATTTAAATACTGAAGCGGCGTAGCATCGAGTTTGTAGCCCCAGATGCTATATAAATGGAGGTCTACGGTGGAAAGCAGCACAACAAAAAAAGTGCAGAGCACTACAAAGCCGTTTATCAGTTTCCGCGAAAACGCAGCCGGAATAACGGTAAGAAAAAGCAGCAAAAAAGGAAAGATGCATAAATAAGCCGCCATCGACATATCGAGCCGTAAGCCAAAGAAAAAGATCCTGGCAATTTCGGAAGCCGAAAGGGTAGCCGTTTTGGCCGCATGATAAAGCAGGAACAGGACTTTGCCTGAAAGAAAAAGCAAAAGCCAGTATAAAAACAGGAAAAACTGGTTCGATCGGTAACTTTTCACGCTGCAAAGATACTCTTTTGGCTTTCGAAATGCATTTCAGCTAAAAACTTAATATCCGGAGAAATAATTTCGAGTTTTGGAGCTTAAAATGATAGCTTTTTTGAAAAGTGCCTTCATTTTTAAAGGGTATTTGTAAGAATTTGATAAATAATTCCGAAAACACCCTTAAAATTTAAGGGGTATTTGTGAAAAAGATGATTTTATATTTATCTTTGCCTCATCATTAATCATCACTTAAAACCTTATGGCAGTATTACGATTTAAGGCGCTCGAAACAGTAAGCAACCGCAAGCCGCAGGAAGTAACACTTCCGTCGCAGAAGATCTCGGAATTTTATGGCAGAAACGTATTTGGCACCGAAGCCATGCGCGCTACGCTTGCTTCCGAATATTTTAAGAAACTGCAAAACGCTATTAAAAACGGCACCAAAGTAGAACATAACGTAGCCGATGCGGTAGCTTCTGCCATGCGTACCTGGGCTATGAGCAAAGGTGCAACCCACTACACGCACTGGTTTCAGCCGTTAACCGGCCAGACTGCCGAAAAACACGACTCTTTCTTCGATCTGGCTTCTGATGGCAGCGCGATCGAGCATTTAAAAGGTAGCGCTTTGGTACAGCAGGAGCCAGATGCTTCTTCTTTCCCGAGCGGTGGTATCCGGAATACGTTCGAAGCCCGCGGTTATTCTGCCTGGGACCCGACTTCACCGGCTTTTATCATTGAGAATGGCGGTACCCGCACGCTTTGTGTTCCTACTATTTTCGTTGCTTACACAGGCGAAGCCCTCGATTATAAAGCGCCGTTATTAAAAACCTTAGATCTGGTAGAAAATGCTGCGCTGGAAGTTTGCCAGTATTTCGATAAAAACGTTACCAAAGTAACCACTACCTTAGGCATTGAGCAGGAATACTTTTTAGTTGACCGCGCACTTTATGAAAGCCGCCCGGATTTGGTTATGACCGGTCGCACGCTTTTCGGCCACACTTCGGCCAAAGGCCAGCAGCTGGAAGACCATTATTTCGGTTCTATTCCGAGCCGCGTGCACGCGTTTATGGTTGAGTTTGAAGTGGAAGCCCTGAAACTGGGAATTCCTTTAAGAACCCGCCACAACGAAGTTGCTCCGAACCAGTTTGAATGCGCGCCGACTTTTGAAGATGCGAACTTAGCCGTAGACCATAACCAGCTTCTGATGGATATAATGGACAAAGTGGCGCAGAAGCATAACTTTAAAGTATTGCTGCATGAAAAACCATTTAAAGGTGTAAATGGCAGCGGCAAGCACAACAACTGGGCACTTTCTACCGATACCGGCGTTAATTTATTTGCACCAGGCCGTCGTCCGAAAGAAAACCTGCAGTTCCTGACTTTCTTTATTACTACCGTAAAAGCGGTTCACCGTTATGCTGACTTGTTGCGGGCTTCCATTGCCTCAGCTAGTAACGATCACCGTTTGGGTGCAAACGAAGCGCCGCCGGCCATCATGTCGGTTTTCGTAGGTTCTCAACTTTCAGAAGTTCTGGATGAACTGGAAGCCAATTCTACCATTTCCCTGGACAAAGGCGACAACATGTACATGAAACTGGGAATCGATAAGATCCCGGAAATTCTGTTGGATAATACTGACCGGAACCGTACTTCGCCGTTTGCTTTTACCGGAAATAAATTCGAATTCCGTGCGGTAGGTTCTTCGGCCAATTCTTCTTCTGCCATGACGGTGCTGAATACGATCGTTGCAGATCAGCTGATCGATTTCAAAAAACAAGTTGATACGCTGATAGATAAAGGCAAGAAAAAAGAAGTGGCCATTATTGACGTGCTGCGCCAATACATTCAGGAATCGAAAAATATTCGCTTTGAAGGCAACGGTTACTCGCAGGAATGGGAAGACGAAGCGATGAAACGCGGTTTATCGAACATCCGGACCACTCCAAAAGCGCTGGATGCTTTCGTAACCGAAGATTCAGAAGCATTATTCAAGCGCAACGGTATTTATTCAAAAGTTGAATTGCATGCCCGCCACGAGATTTTACTGGAAGATTACGTGAAAAAGATCCAGATTGAAAGCCGTGTAATGGGCGACTTAGCCATGAATCACGTAATTCCTACGGCGCTGAAATACCAGAACAAGCTGATCCAGAACGTGAAAGGTTTGCAGGAGCTTGGTTTAGGCAACGAATATTCAGAAACAACCCTGGATATGATCAAGAAAATTTCGAGGCACGTAACTACCATTAAAACCACGGTAGATGAAATGGTGGAACGTCGGAAAAAAGCTAACAAGTTGGAAGACCTGCGCGAAAAAGCTATTATGTACTGCGACGACATTGCTGCCTTATTCAAAGATATCCGTTACAGCGTAGATAAACTGGAACTGATGATAGACGACGAAGACTGGCCACTGGTAAAATACCGCGAAATGCTGTTCAGCCGTTAATTAAGTACGGTCGTAGGTTTGTAGTTCGAATGTTCGATTTGATATCCAAACGCTATGTTTTTTAGCTGAAAAAGTCGAACATACAAACTACGAAAATTCGAAAAATTCCTATAAAAAAGTCGGGCCGAAGAGAGATCTTCGGCCCGACTTTTTTATGCTCAAAGCATAGCATTTTTAAGCGGCGTTCTCTCTGGGAGCCGGGTTTTCCATTTCCGGTTTTTTAAATGTGAATTTTTCGCGGAGCGTATCGCCTAACTGGGTCAGATCGTTCATGCGGTCGGTAATACCAAAAGTATCCATAAGATCGCTCAGGGAATCTGACTGCAAAATTTTGTGGGCCATTTTAGAAAGAATAAGTGGCACCAGAATGGCGGCCAGACCGGTAGCAATGGCGCCGCGCAAGCCCATCCGCATTACAATTTTGGTGGCAATGCTTTTAATAATTTTATCGATCAGCAATTTGCGGCCACCGGCCATCGGTTTACCTTTTATGGTGTTCACCACTTCGTCTATATTGCCTTTTTTCAGTTCATTGCGCAGAATTTCCATAATAGATTCTTTAGCAATAAAAATAGCTTCACCTACCTGGTTCATTTTCAGGCCGGCCTTTTCTATAAACGGTTGAAATTGCTGGGTCGGAGTTTTTCGTAGTAAATGTATCATAGAGCAATAGAGATTTTTATCCGTATTCAATACCACTTAACGAGATATCAGCTGAAAAGGGTGCATTCCTTTTATAAATTATATCCAAAAACTCGTTTCAAACAGTGCAATCTTTTATTCCCGGCCAAATAAGCGTAATTTTGTAATACCTGCCTGAATAATAATCTGCGCCGGCGGGTTGTTTATAGCGAAACTACCTTGTATGAATAAAATATATTGTCCGAGTTTAACGGAATATCAACGCCGTCAAACCATAGAAGTAACCATCGGTGACCTGCCTATGGGTGGAGAAAATCCAATTCGGGTGCAATCTATGACTACCGTAGATACCATGGATACCATTGGTTCGGTAGAGCAGGTGATCCGGATGGTGGAAGCCGGTTGCGAATACGTGCGCATTACCGCGCCCAGCGTAGCCGAAGCCGAAAACCTACGGGAAATTAAAGCCGAACTCCGCAAACGCGGGTACAACGTTCCGCTTATTGCCGATATCCATTTCACGCCAAACGCTGCTGAACTTGCCGCGAAGATCGTAGAGAAAGTACGCATCAATCCGGGGAATTACGCCGATAAAAAGAAATTCAAAGTAATTGAATATACCGACGAAACCTACCAGGCCGAATTAGACCGCATCCGCGAACGTTTTGAGCCGCTGGTGAAGATCTGCAAGGAACACGGCACCGCCATGCGCATCGGCACGAATCACGGTTCGCTTTCTGATAGAATTCTGAGCCGCTACGGCGATACGCCTTTGGGTATGGTTGAAAGCGCGCTGGAATTTTTGCGCATCTGCGAAGACCTGAACTATTACAACATTGTGCTCAGCATGAAAGCCAGCAACACGCAGGTAATGGTGCAGGCGTACCGTTTATTAGTGCAGAAATTGGAAGAAGAAGGCCTGAAACCGTACCCGCTGCATTTGGGCGTAACCGAAGCCGGCGAGGCGGAAGACGGTCGCATTAAATCTGCCGTTGGCATTGGTACCTTGTTGGAAGACGGCTTAGGCGATACGGTTCGGGTTTCTTTAACGGAAGCGCCGGAATTGGAAGCACCGGTTGCCCGCACGCTGATCGACCGTTACACCAATCGCGCCGGCCACGAACCGATCAAATCAATTTGCAACGTTCCGATCGACCCGTTCCAGTATCATCGGCGGCATACGCACGAAGTACAAAATATGGGTGGAACGAACGTGCCGCGCGTAATTGCCGACTTGAGCCAGCTTACCGATATTCAATATGCCGACCTGAAATGCGTGGGTCATTTATATTCCATGCTGCTCGATAAATTTAACATGAACGATCTGGGGGCCGATTTTATTTATACCGGTTCCAATCCGATCTCATTCATGCTGCCGAACGGCCTGAAGGAAATCGTAGATTTTGAGGCCTGGGAAACTGCTGAAAACCGTGAAGACCGATACCCGCTGCTTTCCGCAAAACGATATCTTTCGGAGGTGAAAAAGTCGGAGGAAGTGAATTTTGTGCAGCTTAGCATTCATGACCTTACCGGAGAAATGATCGCGACGCTGAAAGCCGATAAAACAGCCGTTGCAGTTTTGCATACTTCCAATGCCCACGCCATGGCCGAACTTCGCAAAAGTTTCTTCCGGATGATGAACAATGCTTGTGAAATTCCGGTGATCATTCGCCGCGATTTTACCGAAATGCCTGATGAAACCACGCAGCTTTATGCTTCTACGGACGTTGGCGGATTGCTAATAGATGGCCTCGGCGATGGCGTACTGCTGGGAACTTCGGAAATGGCGCCCAAAACCAAAACCGAATGGCTTGACAGAATTGATAACCTGAACAAACTAAGCTTCGGCATTTTACAGGCGGCGCGCACGCGCATGAGCAAAACTGAGTACATTTCCTGCCCAAGCTGCGGCCGCACCTTATTCGATCTGCAGGAAACTACGGCAATGATCCGCAAACGCACCGACCATTTAAAAGGCGTGAAGATCGGTATTATGGGTTGTATTGTAAACGGTCCTGGCGAAATGGCTGATGCGGATTACGGTTATGTAGGCGTTGGAAAGGGCAAAATTGCACTTTACCGCGGACAGACGGTAATGAAAAAATCGGTGCCGGAAGAAAAAGCCGTAGATGAACTGATAAACCTGATCAAAGAAGACGGCAAATGGGTAGAGCCGGTAATTCTGGAAACTGAAAACGTTTAGAAAACGGTAGGGTTTTACCTTAAAAAAGTGCAGCTAAGAAAATGGCTGCACTTTTTTTGTCTGAACTTTAATTCTTGTGATTGGCGTGATTTACCGTAGGGAAAGGCTTGACCAGTCCGCATGCATTCCCGATCAAACATTTCTGATCGCACATGCAGAACATTCTACCTGCGGCTCAGGAAAAGAAAAACAAAAACGCTATGGTTTTAAAGCAAAAAAACTGAAGCAGTAATTTATCGCAATAACGTGCGGTCAGGTCAAGCCCTGTCCCTACTTTATTGTCAATCTTCCATATAATCCCAGCAACTCCCGCCAATAGCTTTTTTCTACCGCAGCCAGTTGCTCTTCTGTAACGCGCCATTGCCAGTTTCCTTCCCCGATAGACGGCCGGTTCATGATCGCACTTTCATCCAGATCCAACAGGTCCTGTAACGGAAAAATTGCCAGCTCTGCCACCGACATTAACGTTGCCTTAATCATTGCCAAACTGATATTCGAATCCGACAGGTTTTCATTCAAATATTGCGCGGCCCGTTTGCGGTCTTCCTCCTTTAATTCATTTTTCCACCAACCACGGGTCGTATTATTATCGTGGGTACCGGTGTAGCCGATCATGTTTGGGGTGTGATTGTGTAACGCAAAAACGCTGTTGGCAATGTCTGCCCCGAAGCCGTATTGCAACACTACCATGCCCGGCAAATGGAACCGGTCCCGGAGCTCGTAAACGCCCGGGCCAACTTCGCCCAGATCTTCGGCAATAAAAGGCATATCAGGGAATTTCTGCTGCAGTGTTTTGAAAAAATCATCGGCGGGGCCATCTTTCCATGTTCCGTTTACGGCGGTTATTTCACCGACAGGCACTTCCCAGTAATCATAAAAAGCCCGGAAATGATCGAGCCGTGCCACATCGAAAAGCGCTAAATTATGCGCCAATCGCTGGATCCACCAGTCATACTCATTACGTTTCAGGTTTTCCCAATCGTAGATCGGTGTGCCCCAAAGCTGGCCCGTTTCGCTGAAATAATCGGGCGGAACGCCGGACACGGAAATGGGTTTACCCGTGTGATCCAGTTTAAAAATTTCCGGCTTGGCCCAAACTTCGGCACTGTCGAAACTTACATAAAACGGTAGGTCTCCGAAGAAAAAAAGTCCGTGGTTATTGCCGTATTCCCGAAGCGCATTCCATTGTTTAAAAAACAGGAACTGAGTACATTTTACAAAGGCAATTTCATTGCTGTAATTTTCCTGAATTTCCGCTAAAGCAGCCGCATTTCTTTCCCGGAATTCCTGCGGCCAATCAAGCCAGCTTACTTTTTCATAACGTTCATGAAGCACCGTAAACAACGCAAAATCATCTAGCCAGAATTTATGATTTCCACAGAAATTCCGGTACGCTTCCTTTGCACTTTCCGGAAGATTCTGAAACGTTTCAAATGCCTTTTGCAGCAAGTTTTGCTTCAGAGAAAATGCCTCTTCGTAATTAACTTTTTCTTTTGGAAAAGCAGGTAAATTTTTAAGATCGTGTTCATGCAGCAAACCATCTTTCACCAGTAATTCCGGACTAATGAGCATGGTATTTCCAGCAAAAGCAGAGGTGCTGCTGTAAGGCGAAAAACCCATGCCACTTTCAACCGGATTAAGCGGAAGTAACTGCCAGTATTTAAAGCCACATTCTACTAAAAGATCCGCAAAACGGTAAGCTTCCGGACCAAGATCGCCGATTCCAAACGGGCCCGGCAAAGAGGTAATGTGTAAAATAACGCCACTGCTTCTCGGAGTTTTCATATGCTTTCAGAGGTTAAAAGTGCTATTGGAAACGAAGCAAAAACTTCTGCTAAAACCACTTCATTTCTTAAAGAAATTGCTTCGTTCGTAAAAATATTTTTCCAGTTTTCAGGAGCATGAACGGGCAGGTAAATGGTTGCGTGTTGCCAGGTTTTTTGACATAACGGAAAATGTTCTGCTTCGGTAAGATTTACCACATTTAAAGGGACCAGAACCAGGCACCAATGCTGCTCCAGTTTGCGGGCAAAAGCCAATACGTTCTCATTTTCGGAAGTTTGTAAAGGAATGTATTCGCCTTGCGTAAACAGGTTAGCATTTGCCTTCCTGAATTGTAAAGCCCGCCAGGTGGTGTACATTTTTATTTTACCGTTTGGCCAGTTTTGCATCATACTTTTTAAGGCATTTTCCCTACTGTTTTCCGGTAGCTGCGCGAGTTCCTGCAAATAGTTTTTCCGGAGTTCATAATCAATCGGTCGCCGGTTATCGGGGTCTACCATGCTCAGATCCCAGAGCTCGCAACCCTGGTAAATATCCGGAATACCAGGCGCGGTAATTTTAAGTAAGGTTTGCCCCAGGCTATACAACATGCCATAAAAAGAAAGTTGTTTTACGAATGGCAGAAAGCTGTTATTAAATTCGGTGTCATCGGCTAAAATATGCTCCAGAAAATTGAGCACTTCGTTTTCGTACGCTTCATTCGGTTCCGACCAATTGGAATACATTTTAGCTTCCCGAATGGCTTTGGTAAGGGCTGCATTTACGCGTTCCTTAAAATCATTTTCCGGTTTGCCATGCATGGGAAACGCTCCGAGCAAAGCTTGGTACAAATAGTAAATGCGGTTCTTAGAAGGGGCTTGCTGGTTGTTTATGGTTTGTAAGAATTGCTGGTTTACCGCTTGCCATTTTTGCAGTATTTCCGCCCATTTTTCCGGCATTTCTGAAAGTACATTCAGCCGCATACGGGCATCTTCGCCGCGCTTGGTGTCGTGGGTGGAAGTAGCGTTTTGGGCAAGCGGCCAGCTTTTCAGCCGTTCCAGCATTTCCTGATGAAAACGGTTAATGGTAATTCCAAAAATGGCTGGGTCGTCGCCCACTTCGTTATGTGAGATCAGGCGATTGTAATTATAAAAGGTAGTATCTTCTACACCTTTAGCCGCCAACGGACCCGTAAATTGCTGGCAACGCATTAAAAAATGCAACCGCTTTTCTGCCGAAACCGGCAAAGCCTGGATATCTTCCTGAAATAATTGATGAAAATAGGTAAGTTCTTTCTTTAAGTGCAAAGCAAATTTTTCGGCGCGGGCAAAGGCTTTTTCCAGAACATCCGCATCCTGCCCGGCAACCGGTAACTTATTGGTATAAAGGCGATACACCGGGAAAGCAGCCAATAAGATTTGTAATGCGGCTTTCAGTTGTTTTTCCGAATATCCGGGCGTAGCAGGCAAAAGTTCTGAGTCTCTGAAAAGGCTAAACAGGTTATCAATTTCTCCTTGCATGTGGTTTTCAAGCATGTACATTTTCTTCTCGAAAACCAATAATTCGTAATCAGAATCCTGTACGTCCGGCACCTGCTCAAAGTAGATCTCATTAAAGATATTTTCCTTTTTCGTGCTGGTAAATAATTGGTTTACAATAGCCAGAAAAAAGTAGCCGGTAGAGCCCTGAACCGGCCAGTTTTGCGGTAATTCTTCGCCCAGATCCAGGATCTTTTCCACGCTTATGTAGCACGTTTCACCAACCAGTTCGCGCAGCCTTTTCAAATACGTAACCGGGTCGGCCAAACCATCTATATGATCGATGCGCAACCCCTGAAAACTGCCTTTTTTGTACTGCTCCGCAATAAAAGCGTGATACTTCTGAAACACTTCCGAATCTTCCATGCGCAAACAGATCAGTTCGTTTATGGTAAAGAAACGGCGGTAATTTATTTCAGCATCAGACCGGCTCCAAAGGGTTAAACGGAAGTATTGTTTATCCAGAATTTCCTGCAACTGTTCCTGACTTTTATTCAGTATTTCCATACCGTTTTCAAGCCACTTTTTAAGTTCGGTTTTTCGCAGAAAGCTCAGTATTTCCTCTTTTTTTTCATGTAGCTTTTTAAGGTCCGTTTCGGTTTCAATTGATTTTAACAGCTCAAATAACCCGGCAGTTTTTGCTTCATTTTCGATAGCGTTTTTTGCAAGGTTTTTCAGGATCAGGGGCCAGGAAATAAGACTTGCAGGAAACTGATTTTCATAGAATTGGATCTTAAATCCATCTTCGCAGAAAACGAGTTTCAGGTCACCGTTGGCAATTGCTTCATCCGGGGTAGAACCTAAAAACGGGGCCATTACTTTCCCGGTAAGTTCCTCATTTTCATGATTCCAATTTATATCAAAGAAATTGTAATATTCTGAAGACGGTCCGTTCTCAAAAATGTCCATCAGCCACCCGTTATCCTGGTGAAAAGCCATGTGATTCGGCACAATATCCTGCAGCCAGTACATCTGGTTTTCTTTCAGGGTTTGCTGCAGTTTCTCGAAATCTTCCGGCGTTCCGATCTCAGAATTAAGCGTGTTTGCATCGGTAACGTCGTAGCCATGCGTGCTGCCGGGGCGGGCTTTAAAAACGGGCGAAGCATATACGGTATCTATTCCCAACATTTTTAAATAAGGAATTTGCGCGAGCAGATCCCGAAACGTAAAATCTTTGTGAAATTGAATGCGGTAGGTAGCAGCAGGAATGAACATGGTGAATGTTAATAGATTTAAGCGTTTCGGTATTATTGTTTCAGGCTTTGCACCCAGGAAAAAAAGTTATGATTTTACGTTCTGGATCCTGGTTTTTTAATTTGACTGATGGCTTTCGAAAATGATAAAACTTTGCGGCGGCAATTTTAATTTTTCCGTGGTTTTCAGGTTACTGTTTTTAGCTTCTTCCGCACCAAAATTGCTGATGAGCATGCTGTAATTTTCTGCATTTTCAAGCTTGATCTCGGTAGGTTTTTTTCCGAAATGATAATATGCCAGGGTAGTAATTTCGTTATTCCAGCGTTCTATTTTAAGGATATTCGTGGCTTCATCGGCTTCCGTTTTTAAGTTGTTTTTATCTGGTTGGGAAAATACCGGATGCGTTTTACGCAATTCGATCACGCGGCGGTAAAATTTGTGCAGTTCATTGGCTTCGCTTTGTTCATACTGCCAGGAAAGCATAGAATTTTTGAATGTAGTTTCACTTTGCGGATCAGGCACTTCGCCTGCCCATTTAAAGCTTTTGAATTCCTCTTTTCTGCCATTTCTTACAGCTTCCACCAGCTCTTTATCGGAGTGGCTTATGAAATACTGAAATGGATTTTTCTCGCCATATTCTTCGCCCATAAATAGCATCGGGATATATGGCGACAAAATATACGCCGCTGCCGCGAGTTTTAAGGCCGGAATTGATAGCGTTTCTGAGAGACGGTCGCCAAGCATGCGGTTGCCAACCTGGTCATGATTCTGAATGCAGACTACAAACTGTTTCGCCGGGTTTTCATCGGCATTATTTCCGTAACTTTTGTGGCGGTGCGGCGCATAATTTCCGTTAAAAACAAACGTATGTTTAAACGCTTTTTCCAGGTCTTTGAGCTTGCCAAAATCTACATAATAGCCCGCATTTTCGCCGGTAAGCAAAGTATGCAGCGCATGGTGAAAATCGTCGTTCCATTGCGCCTGCAAACCATAACCGCCTTTTTCTTTCGGATTGATCAGCCGCACATCGTTCAGATCAGATTCGGCAATGAGTAAAAATTCACGGCCAAGTTCCTGGCTTAATTTCGCAGTTTCATCCGCCAGTTCTTTCAAAAAATGATTGGCGCTGAAATCCATAATCGCATGAACGGCATCCAAACGCAACGCATCGATGTGATAATCGCGGAACCACATGAGCGCATTCTGAATAAAGAAATTCCGTACGCCGTCGGCATACGCATCGTCGAAATTCAGGGCACTGCCCCAGGGCGTTTTATATTTATCGGTGAAATAAGGGCCAAACTCGCGCAGGTAATTTCCTTCCGGACCAAGGTGATTATAAACCACATCCAGCACAACCGCGATTCCTTTTTCGTGGCAGGCATTTACCAGTTTTTTCAGACCATCGGGGCCGCCATAAGAATTCTGAACCGCAAACGGAAAAACACCGTCGTAACCCCAATTGCGTGCGCCAGGAAACTGCGCAACCGGCATAATTTCAATGGCATTAATACCGAGCTCCAGCAAGTAATCAAGTTTCGAAATAATACCCTCAAAATTCCTTTCCGAAGTAAACGTACCAGTGTGCAACTCATATACGATCAGCTTTTCCAACGGAATTCCCGGCCAGCTTGCGTCTGTCCAACTAAAAGCATTATGATCTACTAAAGCAGAAGCTTCGTGCACTCCATCGGGCTGAGACACGGATACCGGGTCGGGACGCAGCATATCGTTGTTCAGGTTTAAAAAATAACGCGTGTCCAGGGGAATATTTTCCAGCGTAGCCGACCAGTAGCCAAATTCCATTTTTTGCATCGGAATGGTTTGTTCCTCCAGGCCGGTAATTTGTAAAGCAATCGATTCTATTTCGGGCGCCCAGACTGTAAAAATGCACTTACCATCATTTTGAACCTGTGCACCAATTTTTTGAAGCATCGTCATTATAAAATCATTAATTTTTGAGCGTTATCTGCATGAATCTGTTCTTTTTTTCGGATTTTGAATGGCAGCTTTTGGGCTGGCACATTTAAAAACGGTATCCTTTTCAGGAGAAAAAGTAAAAACAACAACGACATGCATACCACCGAAAGCCTTTAAAAGTTGTAGGCGCCGGGAAATATTTTAAACGCTATTAAAAAGGAGAAACCAGGATTTTTTTAGAGAAATACAACCCAAAACGGCTTTATCGGTAAAAACCTTATTGTGCCTTAACGGGTAAGAATTTTAACTTTCAACAACGCATATCTTAATCTTCATGAAGCACCTCGAAGGAACCAAAAGAGTAGTTATTGATAATGTAAAACCGGAAATAAATGGCGGGCATTTTCCGATAAAACGGGTTGTAGGGGAGAAAGTAAAAGTTGAAGCAGATGTTTTTACGGATGGTCACGATTCCGTAAGAGCGGTGGTAATTTACCGGCAGGCCGGCAAAAAGAACTGGCAGGAAGTACCCATGGAATTTATTGGGAACGACCGCTGGCAGGGTGAATTTATTACCACCACCATGGGCCGTTACGAATATTCGATCATCGGTTGGGTAGATCATTTTAAAAGCTGGCAGCTGGCTATGCAAAAGAAATTCGATGCCGGTCAGGATCTTACTGTGGAGTTTAAAATAGGAGCGGAGCTGATAGAAGCGGCGGCGGCACACACCAAAGCGGGACAGGCTAAAAAAATGCTGAAATGGGCTGCTTCCCTGCGAAATCCGGTGAGCCAGTCGGCGGCAATTTCCCTGGCCGAAAGCAATGAGGTTTCAGAAGCCATGTATCAATTCGCGGACCGCAGCAACGCCAAACAATATTTCCGGATCTTAGCGGTAGAGGTAGAACGGAAAAAAGCACTATTCAGCGCCTGGTACGAATTTTTTCCGAGATCCACCGCCGAAGTGCCTGGCAAACACGGCACCTTTAAGGATGCCATAAATATTCTGCCGCGCATTGCCGAAATGGGTTTTGATGTAATTTATCTGCCGCCTATTCATCCTATTGGTATCAGTTTCCGGAAAGGATATAATAATACGTTAAATGCTGAACCAGGCATGCCGGGCGTTCCCTGGGCCATTGGCGGCTCGGAAGGCGGACACAAAGCCATTCATCCTGAACTGGGCACTTTAGAAGATTTCCGGGAATTTGTAAAAGCAGCTAACGACCTGGGAATGGAAATTGCGCTTGATTTTGCTATACAGTGTTCCCCCGATCATCCGTACGTAAAAGAGCACCCAGACTGGTTCAAATGGCGGCCCGACGGCACGGTGCAATACGCAGAAAACCCGCCGAAAAAATACCAGGATGTGCTGCCCGTTAATTTTGAAACCGAAGACTGGGAAAATCTTTGGCAGGAACTGAAAAGCATCGTTATCTATTGGATCAAGCAGGGCGTAACAATTTTCCGGGTCGATAATCCGCATACCAAGCCGTTTGTTTTCTGGGAATGGCTTATCAGTGAAGTGCGTAGAGCATACCCGGATACTATTTTCCTGGCGGAAGCTTTTACCCGGCCGCGCATTATGGAGCGTTTGGGCAAGATCGGCTTTAACCAGAGTTACACGTATTTTACCTGGCGGAACACGGCAGAAGAATTGCGCGAATACATGGAAGAACTTACCAAAACCGACCTGCGCGAATTTTACCGCCCGAATTTCTGGCCGAATACGCCCGATATTTTACCGGAACATTTGCAAACCGGTGGCGAACCCATGTTCATTACGCGCTTAATTATGGCTGCCACTATGTCAAGTAATTACGGTTTATACGGCCCGGTCTATGAATTTGGAATTAATACACCAATGGCACCGGGCAAAGAAGAATACCTCGATTCTGAAAAATACGAAGTGAAACACTGGGACTGGAACGCGCAAACCAAGATCCGCGACGTGATCACGAAGATCAACCAGATCCGGAAAGAAAATCCGGCGCTGCAAACTACATGGCACATTCATTTCGGAAATACCGATAACAGCAATTTGCTTTGCTACGGCAAGCTCGATGAAACCGGGCATAACCGCCTGATCATTGTTCTAAACCTCGATGCTTTCAACAAACAGAATGGCTGGGTGCAGGTACCGGTAAAAGAACTTTTCATCGACCCAAGCGAACCTTATCACGTACACGACCTGATCACCGGCCACACGTACACCTGGCGCAACGACTGGAATTACGTAGAACTGCACCCGGAAGCAATGCCGGTACACGTTTTCCGGGTGGAAGCGCCGGTTTTTAAACCCGAAAAAGAAGTAGCAGAAAATAAATCGGTGCATTAGCTGCAACCGGTTGCTTCGTAGAACGCGCTTCAGAAAACGGTATAATTTCAGGCTCAAAAACTAAAAAACGTTCACTTAAAACGGTATAGTTTTGAGCTTAAAAAGTGCTTCTGAAATAAAATGTAACGCAGGGCTTAAACTTTGCGCTACTGAAAAATACATACTCCAAAAAACTAAGAAAAAGCAACAATCCTCCTCATGGCGAACGAGCAAAACTTATCCGATGAAAATTTACGCTGGTATAAAGATGCCATTATTTACGAACTGCACATCAAAGCTTTCTCCGACAGCAATAAAGATGGGATCGGCGATTTTGAAGGCTTATTAAGCAAACTCGATTATCTCGAAAGTCTGGGCGTAACTGCCATCTGGCTGCTGCCTTTTTACCCTTCGCCGCTCCGCGATGATGGCTACGATATTGCCGATTATTACACCATCAATCCATCGTACGGCAACATCAACCAGTTCAAACGTTTTCTGAAAGAAGCGCACGCCCGGGGTTTAAAAGTAATTACTGAGCTAGTTATTAACCACACTTCCGATCAGCATCCGTGGTTCCAGCGCGCGCGCCATGCTGCTCCGGGTTCTGAAGAAAGAGATTATTACGTTTGGTCCGACGATCCGAATAAATACAACCAGGTGCGCATTATTTTCTGCGATACCGAATCTTCTAACTGGACCTGGGACCCGATTGCCAAACAATATTATTGGCACCGCTTTTTCTCGCACCAGCCCGACCTGAACTACGATAACCCGAAGGTGCAGGAAGAGGTTTTCAAAATGCTGGATTACTGGCTCGATATGGGCGTGGATGGTTTCCGTTTGGATGCCGTACCTTATTTATTCGAGCGCGAAGGAACCAACGGCGAAAACCTGCCCGAAACCCACGCGTTCCTGAAAAAACTGCGCAAGCATGTAGATACCAAATATCCGGGCCGTTTGTTTTTAGCCGAAGCGAATATGTGGCCGGAAGAATCGGCTTCCTATTTTGGCGATGGCGATGAATGCCACATGAATTACCATTTCCCGATCATGCCCCGCATGTTTATGAGCGTGAAAATGGAAGACCGTTACCCGTTGATCGATATTCTGGACCAGACGCCTGAAATTCCGGAAACCTGCCAGTGGGCCATGTTTTTGCGCAACCACGACGAACTTACCCTGGAAATGGTAACCGACGAAGAACGCGATTACATGTATAAAGTGTATACCAAAGATCCGCTGGCGCGCATTAATTTAGGCATCCGCCATCGTCTGGCGCCGCTGCTGGATAATAACCGCAGCAAAATAGAACTCATGAATATTCTGCTGTTTTCCATGCCTGGCACGCCGGTTATTTACTACGGCGATGAAATAGGCATGGGCGATAACTTTTACCTCGGCGACCGCGACGGTGTGCGTACTCCCATGCAATGGAGTCCCGATAGGAACGCTGGTTTTTCGCAGGCCAATCCGCAGCAATTATACCTGCCGGTAATTATAGATCCGGAATATAAATACGAAGCCGTAAACGTAGAGACCCAGGAAAAAAACCCGAATTCGCTGCTCTGGTGGATGAAACGGGTTATTGCTATGCGTAAACGGTTTAAAGCTTTTGGGCGCGGAAAAATAAAATTCCTGAGCCCGGAAAATACCAAAGTGCTGGCGTTTTTAAGAACCTACGAAGACGAAAATATCCTGGTGGTTTGCAATTTGTCTCGCTTTCCGCAGGCCGTAGAATTGCCGCTGGCAGAGTACGAAAATTATTCGCCGGTGGAAGTTTTCGGGCAGAACCATTTTCCAAAGATCAAATCCGATCATTACCTCATCACGCTGGCGCCTTATGGTTCTTACTGGTTCAATCTGAAGCCTGATGAAGCCTTTCAGGAAAAAGCTGCTTTACCGGAAGTTAATTTCGACAGCGTGACCAATATGGATCATCGGGTAGTGCAGGATCTGCAGGACCGCGTATTGCCGCAATACCTGATGAAGTGCCGGTGGTTTGGCGGAAAAGCCCGCATCATTCAGCGCATAGAAGTTACCGATTTTATTCCTATTCCGGTTAAAGGCGAAGAAACGGTGCTGCTGATCATGGAAGTTACCTACAACGAAGGGTTACCGGAGCTTTACCAACTGGCGCTATCTTTCGCCGCCGATAAGAAAGAAGAAACCCTGCGCACGCATTGCCCGCACAGCATTGTAGCCTCCGCCCAAATAGATGGTGCCAGCGGAGTTTTGTTCGATGCTGTTTACAGCGAAGCGTTCCGCCACACGGTTTTCAGCTTTATGGCCAAACGCAAAAAACTGACATTAAGCAATCAAACCGAACTGGTTTTTCAGGCCGTAAGGGGTACCGTTTTAAATCCGAACGAAGGCAAAGAGTACATTCATTCCAGAATTTTGGGCGCCGAGCAAAGCAACACGTCCATCGTTTACGACGATAAGTATTTCTTTAAATTCTATCGCAAACTCGACCGGGCCATTAACCAGGATCTGGAAATTACCCGTTTCCTGACCGAGCAGGCAGGATTCCCGAATGTACCAGCTTTTAAAGGTAGTCTGGAACTGCAAACGCAGGGCAAAACCGGCATTGTGCTGGGCATGATGCAGGAAATGATCCCGAATCAGGGTGACGCCTGGGCTTATATCGGGGAGTCGGTAAAACGTTATTTCGAGCGCGTGTCTTCAGTTGGTAAGAATATTCCGCACATGGTTACTTTAGGTTCGTTGGCTTCACCGGCGCCGTTCGAAGCAATTCCGGAAGAGCTGCAGAATATACTGGGTGGCGGTTATGTGGAGCGTATCAGTTTATTGGGAACCCGCACCGCCGAAATGCATTTAGCCCTGGCTTCGAATTATACCGATAAAGATTTCAGTCCTGAAGATTATTCCCTGCATTACCAGCGTTCGTTATTCTCGGGTTTAAAATCGCTGGTGCGGAGTAATTTCGATCTGCTGCGCAAACACCTGAAAGATCTGCCTGAAGATGTGCTACAGGAAGCTGAAGATGTGCTGGCCATGCGCGAAGAAATTCTGGAACGTTTCAAACGGATATTTTCCCGCAAAATAAACACCCTGAAAGTAAGAACGCACGGCGACTTCCACCTGGGCCAGGTTTTGTTCACGGGGAAAGATTTTATTATGCTCGATTTTGAAGGCGAACCGGCCCGTTCTTACAGCGAACGTCGCCTGAAACGTTCGCCGCTGCGCGACGTGGCCGGCATGATTCGTTCGTTCCATTATGCGGCTTACAATGCGCTGGTGCAAGATGCTTATCTGGCCAGGGAAAACAGCCAGGAAATGGAATACTGGGCCGAACAATGGTACCACTACGTAAGCGGTTTTTACATGGAAGCGTACCTCGATAAAATGCAGGATAAAAACATTCTGCCGGATAATACCGAAGATTTCGAGATCCTGATCCAGACGTTCCTGCTCGAAAAAGCGATCTATGAATTGGGCTATGAACTGAACAACCGTCCGGATTGGGTGATCATTCCGCTACGGGGCATTAAATCTATCATGAATTCTGAAAAGCATGGCTAAAAGAACAAAAAAAGCTGAAACGGCTACCGGACAAAATGCGGCGCAAGGGCTGGTTGAAAAAGTGCTGGATATAATTCTGGAAGATGCACCTTCCTTACATAAAACGCCGGATACACAGGCAGAAGAGCATTGTACGCGGTTCTCCGAGTTTGATATTCATTTATTCCGGGAAGGAAAGCATTACAAGCTTTATGATAAACTTGGTGCTCACCTCATGACTTTTAAAGGCCAGAAGGGTACCTATTTTGCCCTGTGGGCACCCAATGCCGAAGCAGTTTCCGTGATCGGGAATTTTAACCACTGGCGGCCGGGAGAATATAACCTGCAGCCCCGCTTCGATCATTCCGGCATCTGGGAAGGTTTCTTTCCGGGCATCGGGCACGGCGAACTTTACAAATACCACATCCGCTCGCACCACAATGGTTTTGAAGTAGCCAAAGCCGATCCGTTCGGTTATTTGTGCGAAGAGCCGCCGCGCACCGCTTCCATTGTCTGGGATATTCAGTACAGTTGGAACGATAAAAAGTGGCTGCAAAACCGTAGCAAATGCGCCGGGAAACCGCAACCATATTCTGTTTACGAAATGCACCTGGGCTCCTGGAAACGGGTACCGGAAGAAGGAAACCGCCACTTAACCTACCTGGAACTGGCGCGGGAATTACCCGAATATCTCCAGGAACTGGGCTTTACGCACGTAGAGTTTATGCCGGTTATGGAACATCCGTTCTATGGCTCGTGGGGGTATCAGGTTACGGGTTATTTTGCGCCAAGCAGCCGGTATGGTTCGCCGCAGGATTTTATGTATTTGATAAACGCGTTGCACGAAGCCGGCATTGGGGTAATTCTCGATTGGGTACCGTCGCATTTTCCTTCCGATGAGCATGGTTTGGTTTACTTCGATGGTACGCATTTATACGAACACGCCGACCCACGAAAAGGCTTTCACCCAGACTGGAAAAGCTACATCTTTAATTATGGTCGCAACGAGGTAAAATCTTTCCTGATAAGCAACGCGCTTTTCTGGATCGAGAAATACCACGCCGATGGTTTGCGGGTAGATGCTGTAGCTTCCATGCTTTACCTCGATTATTCGCGCAATCACGGCGAATGGATACCGAACGAACACGGCGGCCGCGAAAACTTGGAAGCCATTGCTTTTATCCGCGAATTCAACGACGCCATTCAGCAAGCTCATCCCGATGCTATTACCATTGCCGAAGAATCTACCGCTTTTCCGGGTGTTTCGCGCCCTGCTTATATTGGAGGATTAGGCTTTAATATGAAATGGATGATGGGCTGGATGCACGATACGCTGCATTACCTGGAAATGGAACCGATCTTCCGGCAATACCACCAGGGGCAGATCACGTTCAGCATTATTTATGCCTTTGCCGAAAATTTCATGCTGCCGCTTTCGCACGACGAAGTGGTTTATGGAAAAGGGGCGCTGGTGCGGAAAATGCCGGGCGACGAATGGCAGCAGTTTGCGAACCTGCGTATGCTTTACGGATACATGTATGGGCACCCCGGCGCAAAACTTTTATTCATGGGCGGCGAATTCGGGCAAACCAGCGAATGGGCGCACGAAAGCAGTTTGGAGTGGCATTTAACCCAATACCCGCTCCACAATGGAGTGCAGGTTTTGCTTCAGAAACTCAACCATATTTACAAGCATGAAAAAGCGCTGTATGAAAGAAGTTTTGAAGCCGAAGGTTTTGAATGGGTCGATTTTCATGATGCGGCTAACAGCGTGATCAGTTTTCTGCGGAAAGGCAAATCGGATAAAGAGCAGATCCTGATTGTTTGCAATTTCACGCCGGTGCCACGCGAAAATTACAGGATCGGCGTACCGAAAAAAGGTTGCTGGGACGAAATCTTCAACAGCGATGCAACCGAATATGGCGGAAGCGGCGTAATAAATGGCATCGATTTAAAGGCAGAAAATTTCCCGATGCATGGCCGTGATTTTTCACTTAGCTTAACGCTGCCTCCGCTCGGGGTTATTTACCTGAAATACCGGAAATAAAAACCCGACTTTTTGGATGCAAAATGATACCGTTTTCATAAATCCTCACGTTCTGTTTGGATTATTGAAGGCGCTAAAAGCTTGTTTTGTTAAAAATAAAGCCTTAAAATTAGCTTGTTTATACTTGAATTTTAAAGCTGTTCACCAATAAATGTTTTTCAAGCAATTCATAATTAATAACTTATAAAATATATCTCGAACCGATAAAATTAAACAGAAACCCTAAAACACTGCTTGAAGTATCCTGTTAATTATAACAGCAACTCTCTGGCTCCACCCTAAGCTCCACATCATGTCAAGAACGATTATTGTTTCCAACAGACTCCCGGTGACTGTTCTGAAAAAGCACCAACACATTGAGTACAAAACCAGCGAAGGCGGCCTCGCCACTGGCCTGGGAAGCGTTTACAAACAAGGCTCTAACCGTTGGATCGGCTGGCCCGGAATTTACCTCGAAGAAGAAAGCGATCAGTTACAGGTTGCCGCCGATCTACAGGCCGATCACATGCACCCGGTTTTCCTTTCTAAAACTGAGATCAAAGAATTTTATGAAGGCTTCAGCAACGAAACCCTGTGGCCAACTTTCCATTATTTTCTGCAATATGCCATTTACGACCAGAAAATGTGGGAAACCTACCGGCGCGTAAACCAGAAGTTCTGCAACGAAGTAATGAAAATTGCCAAGCCCGGCGATACCATCTGGATCCACGATTACCAGTTGTTGCTTTTACCGCAAATGCTCCGCGAGAATTTACCGGACAGCAGCATTGGCTTTTTCCAGCACATTCCGTTCCCGAGTTACGAAGTTTTCCGTTTATTGCCATGGCGGGAAGAATTGCTGAATGGCATGCTGGGCGCCGATCTTTTGGGTTTCCATACCTACGACGACGCCCGCCACTTTTTAAGTTCGGTTAGCCGTATCGTAGGTTACAATAACCAGCAGGGCTTAATAGATACCGGCAAGCGCACTGTTATGGTAGATGCTTTCCCGATGGGAATTGACTACGATAAATATGCCGAAGTAGCCGAAAGCGAAGAAACGCTGAAACGCGAACAAACTTACCGCAAAGCCATTCACGATCAGAAGATCATTCTTTCAATCGACCGGCTCGATTATTCCAAAGGCATTCCGCAGCGTCTCGAGGCTTTTGAATTATTCCTGCAGCAGCACCCGGAATTCAACGAAAAAGTAAGTTTGCTGATGATCGTAGTGCCTTCACGCGACCAGGTTGGCAAATACAAGGAACTGAAGGAGGAAGTTGATGAACTGGTAGGCCGCATAAATGGCACTTACGGGAACATGAACTGGCGCCCGATCAATTATTTTTACCGGTCTTTCCCGCTCGAATCGCTTTCGGCATTTTACCGCATGGCCGATGTAGGTCTGGTAACCCCGATGCGCGACGGCATGAACCTGGTAGCCAAAGAATATATTGCCAGCAAAACCGACCAGAAAGGCGTATTGATCTTAAGTGAAATGGCCGGCGCCTCCCGCGAACTTTCTGATGCCATTCTGATCAATCCGAACGATCAGAACCAATTGGTAAATGCCTTATATAAAGCGCTAACCATGCCAGAAGAAGAGCAGCAGTTCCATATGGAGCAAATGCAGGAACTGGTAAAACGCTACAACATCAATCACTGGGTTAACCTGTTCATGGACCGGCTCAGTTACATCAAGATCAAACAACTTTCCATGTCTACAGCAGCACTCGATACCCATGAAGCAGAAGTTTTACAAAATGAATACGCCAGCGCCGAAAACCGCTTGATTTTCCTGGATTACGATGGTACGCTGGTAGGTTTTCAGGATGCTCCGCAGAAAGCCCGTCCGGATCAGGAACTGATTAGTTTGCTACAGAAAATTACGGCCGACCATAAAAACCGGGTGGTTATAATCAGTGGCCGCGACCGGAAAACGCTACAGGATTGGCTCGGAAAACTCGATGTAGATATTATTGCGGAGCACGGCGTCTGGCTGAAAGAAGGAGGCGAAGACTGGCAAATGATCCGGAACCTGAGCAGCGACTGGAAAAAAGACATCCGTCCGATCATGGAATTACACGTAAGCCGCACGCCGGGTTCTTTCATTGAAGAAAAAGATTATTCGCTGGTGTGGCATTACCGTAAAGTAGAAAAGGGTCTTGGCGAACTGCGCGCGCGCGAACTGAATTCCCATTTATCTTACCTGGCTTCGAACATAAACCTGCAGGTAATGGAAGGCAACATGGTATTGGAAATTAAAAATACCGAAGTGAATAAAGGCGCCGCCGCAACCCGCTGGCTCGAAAAATATCCTGCCGATTTTGTGATGGCTATTGGCGACGACCGTACCGATGAAGATACTTTCCGGGCCATGCCAGATAACGCTTTCACGATAAAAGTAGGCAACACCCGTTCTTCTGCCCGCTATTATTTAGATTCGGTAAAAGATGTACGCATGCTTATTCAGGAAATTCTTACTGAACGAAAAGCAAAATCCGGCCTGCGTATCAGCGCGTAACGTGTAAATAGTTTAAATAAATTCAGCACCTGTTTCCGGAGTTTTCTTTAGGAAGCAGGTGCTTTTTACTTGAAAAACGGTGGGGTTTAGCACTTGAAAAGTCTGAGAAGATCAAATAACCTGATGTGGCTTACGACGCAATATGCTTGCTCATTTATTGCTAATTTTGTGTGGAAGCAAATCTTTTCTTAACTTGTTTTGTTCACCAGAAAAAGGGAGCCTTTTATTATGAAAAATTTATTCGATTTCTCGGAAGTTGCTACGTACTTCTTCCGCAAACCAGATCCAAACCGTAAATCAACGTTCAACCTGCGGGTAATGCACGGCATTAATAAAGTTTCGATCCTGATCTTTCTGGTTTGCCTGATCGTTATGGGCGTGCGCCTGTTTACGCGTTAACATGAATATCGAGGAATACCGCGAATATTGCCTGGCCAAAAAAGGCGTAACCGAAGGCTTACCTTTCGATGCCGACACGCTGGTATTTAAAGTAGGAGGAAAGATGTTTGCGCTTACCAATCTCTCCGATTTTGACGGTGGAATTGCGCTCAAATGCGACCCTGAAAAAGCCCTCCAACTGCGCGAAGAATTTCCGGACGATATTACCGGCGCTTACCACATGAGTAAAAAGCACTGGAACAATGTAAAACCGAATGGCAGCGTTCCGTATATGCTTTTAAAAGAACTTATCGATCAAAGCTATCTGCTGGTTTACAACGGGTTAACGCGTTCGCAAAAACTGGAAGTAGATATTGAGAACGAAAAACCGCCCGGACTTTTAAGATAAAAAACGGTAGGGTTTTCGGCTGAAAAATTACTTGATGATCAGATATTTTCCGGCCCGTTCTTTTTGCTGAAATAAAATAAAGCTACCCCATTTTCATAAACCTGATGTTTCGTTAACGTCAGGTTTTCTTGTTTCTTAATACCCGGAAAAAGTTCGATGCCTTTGCCCAGAATTACTGGAATGTATGCCAGAATATATTCATCGATCAAACCGGCATCGTGAAGCATTGCAATAATTTCGCCGCCACCCAGAAGCCAGATAGTTTTGCCTTCGGTTTGCTTTAATTCCTGCACAAATTTTACCGGATCTTTGGTTATTAATTGCGCTTCCGGAATTAAAGTGCGATCAGGATTGCGGGAAAAAACGTAGCTGGTTTTGCCTTTGTAAGCCCATTCGCCCAAGCCCAGGCAAATTTCGTAGGTTTTGTAACCCATCACAATCGCATCGATGCCTTCCATGAATTCGGAGTAGCCGTAATCGTATTCTTCCAAAGGCGGCAGCCAGTCAATTTCATGATTCGGGCGGGCAATTTTACAATCTAAACTGGTGGCGATGTAAAGATTCAGTTTTCGCATAGGAGGGAGATTTGAAAGTAAAAATATACTTTTTGGTCCTAAAACGCTATCGTTTTGGGCTTAAAAACTGGCATTTCCATTTGGCTGCGAATTGCCGTACCTTTGTAAAAATATTCAGTACAGCCTCATGCGCCGCAAAATCATTATCAAATACATTCAGGTTTTCTTTTTCATCCTGTTCGGTTCACTCAATTTCATAAACGCCATTAAAACCGGCAATATCGTAGATTGGTTGGTGTACGCAGCTTGTATGGTGGGTTTGATAGTGGTAGCGTTTTCCATTAAAAAACTGCGCGATGAGCAGAAAGCAATTGTAGATGCACCTGCTTCGAAAAAAGCGAAAGCGAAGAAGTAATTTTCCATATTTAATTGGCGAACAGCCGGTTCCGGATTGCGTAAAAGAGGCCCTACGAAATTATCTTACGCATGAATTTAAAAGGAAATACCGTTTTGATTACCGGCGGGGCTTCGGGCATTGGACTTGCTTTGGCCGAGCGATTTTTGCAGGCTGGTAACACAGTAATTATCTGCGGCCGCCGCGAAGACAAATTAAACGAAGCCAAAACCAACTTTCCGAAACTGCACACCCGCGTGTGCGACGTAGCTTCTGAAACCGAAAGGATAGCATTGTTTGAATGGGCTACCAAAGAATTTCCGGACCTGAACGTGTTGGTAAATAACGCCGGCATTCAGATGCGCACTGATCTGCAGAATTTTCAACTTTCCTGGAAAGAACAGCAGAACGAAATTGCTATCAATTTTGAAGCGCCGGTTCATCTTTCCATCCTGTTTATTCCGTTCCTGAAAAAGCAGGCAAATCCGGTTATTATCAACGTAACTTCTGGTCTCGCTTTTAATCCCGGCGCTTTTGCTTCAGTTTACAGCGCCACCAAAGCAGCTTTGCATTCCTTCACGCAAACGCTCCGTTACCAACTTACTGATACCAACATTAACGTAATTGAAGTAGCCCCGCCTGCCGTAGATACCGACCTGAGTGCACCTGGTTTACATACCTTCGGCGTACCGTTAAACGAATTTGCCGATGCCGTTTTTGAAAAACTGAAGACCGATGAACTGGAATTTGGTTATAGCACTTCGGAAGCTGGCCGCAAAGCAAGTCCGGAAGAAAGAAAGCAGATTTTTAACCGGATTAATCCGCCGAAGAAGTAATTTATTTGCCCTGATATTCATAATAATTTCTGTCACTTAATAATTGCTGTCATCCTGAGCACTAGTGAGCACGGGAGTACGAAACTTGCGAGCGCAGCTCTGAAAGAACTTGGTGGTTTTCTGTAGAAAAGTTTACGACAAAGAAATGACTTTTTGGTACTAATATCATAGCGTTTTGACCCCAACTAAATCCCCCCTAAAAACAGGGGAGGACTTTTTTCTCCGTATTTAATTTTTCTACCAGAAGTCAGCTCTTTCGGATCTATTGATCCGGAAGCGAACTGTGGCGGGTCTATTGACCCGCGTTGTCCTTCATACACGCGGATTAATAAATCCGCTACAGGTTGTTTCCGGATAAAAATATCCAAAAAAGCAGTAAAGAGATTTTACTTTCTTCGTAGTTGGCTTTTCTGCTGAACGCTAACGATGCCCTTCTCTATCGCTTCCCGAAATGCTTCGGGACAGGCAGAAAGACAAAAAAAGGTAGCGTAGGGTTTAAACTCTACGCTACCTTTTTGCTTAAATGCTATGGTTTTTGCCTGAAAAACTACACCACCACGTTCACAATTTTATTCGGAACCACGATCACTTTTTTCACCGGTTTACCTTCCAGGTATTTCTGAATTACGTCGCTTTCCAGTACTTCTTTTTCGATCTCTTCTTTCGGTTTGTTTACCGGGAAAGTAATCTTGCCGCGTGTTTTACCATTCACCGAAACCGGGTATTCAAACTCATTTTCCGTCAGGAATTTTTCTTCCCAAACCGGGAACGGCGCGTAAGCTACGCTTTCGTTGTGCCCAAGCAGTTTCCAGAGTTCTTCCGAAATGTGCGGCGCATAAGGCGAAAGGGCAATTACCAGCGGTTCCAGAATGGCGCGTTTGTTTGTTTTGAAAGCCATCAGTTCGTTTACACAGATCATGAACGTACTTACCGAAGTGTTGAATGAAAAACGCTCGATGTCTTCCTCTACTTTTTTGATGGTTTTGTGTAGCGTTTTCAATTCGCCAGAAGTTGGGTCTTCGTTGCTTACGCTGAAGTTACCTTGTTCGTCGTGGAATAAGCGCCAGAAACGTTTCAGGAATTTGTGCACACCGTCCATGCCGCTCGTATTCCAGGGTTTGAACTGCTCCAGCGGACCGAGGAACATTTCGTACATCCGCAAAGTATCCGCCCCGAATTTTTCTACCAGATCATCCGGGTTCACCACGTTGTACTTCGACTTCGACATTTTTTCGACTTCCCAACCGCAGATGTAATCTCCGTTTTCTTCAGTAATGAAAATTGCGTTTTTATAATCTTCCCGCCAGTTTCTGAAAGCTTGTTGATTTAGAATTTCATTTTCAACTAAACTTACTTCAGCATGCAAAGGCATAACCTTCCATTCAGTTATTAATGTGTCTAAATTAATATCGCTTATTGAACCTTCTTCTAATTCACCTTTTGAAGATAAAATTTCATTAAATTCTTGAGTTGAAATTGTTCCAGCTTCAAATCTATCTGCAATAGATTTTGTAATAAAATAATTTGTTCCAACCATTCGATACACAAAATTCGACCGGCCCTGGATCATGCCCTGGTTAATCAGCTTTTTGAACGGCTCTTTTTCCGGAACCAAACCTAAATCATACAAAAACTGGTTCCAGAAACGGGAGTAAAGCAAGTGACCGGTTGCATGCTCCGAACCACCGATATACAAATCCACATTCTGCCAATAATCGATAGCAGTTTTGGAGGCAAATTCGGTATTGTTTTTTGGGTCCATGTAGCGGTACCAATACCAGCTCGAACCTGCCCAGCCTGGCATAGTGCTTAACTCATATTCGTACTGATCTTCGTATTTCCAGTCTTTGGCACGGCCCAGCGGCGGTTCACCGGTTTCGGTGGGTTTGTATTCGTCAATTTCCGGAAGCACGAGCGGCAATTCTTCTTCTTTCAGCAAATGCGGAATGCCGTCTTTGAAATAAACCGGCACCGGCTCACCCCAATATCGCTGCCGGCTGAAAACCGCGTCGCGCATCCGGTAATTTACTTTGCCTTTGCCCACGCCCAACTCTTCTGCTTTCTTTATGCCGGCTTCAATGGCTGCTTTCACACTCAAACCATTCAGGAAATCGGAATTGATGATGGTACCGTCTTTAGCTGCAAATGCTTCTTTCTCAATGTCGCCGCCGGCAACCACTTCTTTTATTGGTAAAACAAAGTGTTTGGCGAAAGCGTAATCGCGGGTATCGTGTGCGGGTACGGCCATTACAGCACCAGTTCCGTAGCCTGCCAGCACGTAATCGGCCACCCAGATCGGCACGCGTTCGCCTGAGATCGGGTTAATGGCGTAAGAGCCCGTAAACGCACCGGAAATGGTTTTTACGTCGGTCATGCGGTCGCGCTCGGAACGGTTTTTAGCCATTTCCACGTAGGCTTCCACTTCAGCTTTGCGGTCTTCGGTAATTAAGGCAGCCACATGGTCGTGCTCCGGAGCCAGCACCACGAACGTTGCACCAAAAACGGTATCAATTCTGGTGGTGAAAACCGTGATGTGGTGTAGCGAATTTTCGATCGGAAAGTGCAGTTCCGCGCCCGTCGATTTCCCGATCCAGTTACGCTGCATCTCTTTTACCGGTTCCGGCCAGTCAATGGTTTCCAGGCCTTGCAGCAAGCGCTCCGCGTAAGCCGTGATGCGCATGCTCCACTGCCGCATTTTTTTGCGCTCCACCGGATAACCACCGCGCTCCGACAAGCCGTCTTTCACTTCATCGTTGGCCAAAACGGTACCTAACGCCGGACACCAGTTCACCATCGCTTCGGATAAAAATGTAAGGCGGTATTTCAGCAATAATTCCTGCTTCTGCTGCTCGTCAATTCTGGCCCAGGCATCGGCAGTTACGTGCGGCGTATCTTCGTCGCAGGCCGCTTTCACGAAACTGTTGCCTTCTTTTTCGAAGATCGCGATCAGCGTTTCGATCGGTTCGGCTTTGTCGGTTTCGTAGTTGTACCAGTGGTTGAAAAGCTGCATGAAGATCCACTGCGTCCACTTGTAGTAATTCGGATCGGAGGTGCGTACTTCGCGATCCCAGTCAAACGAAAAACCGATCTGCTGCAACTGCTCGATGTAGCGCGCAATGTTCTGCTCGGTAGTAATAGCCGGGTGCTGACCAGTTTGGATGGCGTATTGCTCAGCCGGCAAACCAAAAGAATCGAAGCCCATCGGGTGCAGCACATTAAAACCTTTGTGGCGCTTGTAACGGCTCACAATATCGGAAGCAATGTAACCCAGCGGGTGACCAACGTGCAAACCAGCTCCGGACGGATAAGGAAACATATCCAGGGAATAGTATTTCGGTTTGCTGCTTTGGTTTTCGGCGCGGAAAGTTTTGTTTTCCTTCCAGTATTGCTGCCAGTTCTGCTCTATTTCTTTAAAATTATATTCGGCCATGGGCGTAAGTTTCCTTTGAAAAGGGTAGGGTTTGCGGTATAAAAGTGGTTTTAAGAACCAACCTGCAATTTAAAGGAATTTTGCGGAAAAGCAGGAGAATTGCCTTTGGGAGTTTCTGTCTGAATTGGGATTTGTGAGATTAATGGATTATTGGATTTTTTTTTAATCTGATTAATCCCCTAATCTTACAAATCCCAATTCTAATAAAAAAGATTAAATTGTCTGAATTTGGATTCGTCAGATTAATAAGATTAAAGAATTATATTTTTCTTAATCTGATCAATCCATGAATACAAATCCAGACAAGAACAAAAAACGCTATGCCTAAACCACAAAAAACTATAAATACCAAACCCAAAGGCGACATCGATTAATAAGACTGTTAATCCGCTTGCAGTTAAGTAGGATGCTAATTGAAAAGTGATATCTTTTACAATATTATTTTCAGTTGCACCTGTTTTTATGTTCATTGCTCCTGGATCATATTTTTCTTCCTGAAGTCCTCCATGCCCTACAGAAAGTATTATTCAGTTAACTGATTCTAGTCTTGGATGCATTTTTATCTTTAATTTTAAATTTTAAAACGCTCTTCAATATAATATCAAATAAGGTTTTTTTTTATCCGTTTCACAATACTGAAAAATCATTAATTCTCGAATCAACCCATTCCCCAAAGTAAACTGTTCAAACTCCCCTGTACTATTCGTTTTCGTCTTTCTTAAAATATTCTGCCGGTCCGTATTCACAGTACTAAAACGAATGCACAATTTATCAGCAATCAACTTACTGCTATAACCATCCGCAATCAGTTTTACAATTTCCAATTCACGTTTACTAAGCACATCCTGCGGGTTTATTCCATCCATTTCCGGGGAGAAAAAGATGCAGGAATTATCTTCCGAAGAAGTTAAAGAAGCAGTAAGCGTTTCGTTCTTTTTCAGGTGGGTAATGTCGGAGCAGACACCCATTACGTGGGTAATATTACCGTTACTATCTTGCTGCAGAATGGAGCATTGTTCCAGCACCCGAATGTAGCTGCCATTGGCTTTCGCCATCCGGTAATCGTGGTTGAACTTATATTGCTTTCTTTTACCAGCGGGTTGGGCGAGCAGGAAGTCCCAGATCTTTTTGATCAGGCCCCAGGTTTTAGGAAGGTCATCTGGGTGAGTGATTTCGTTTACAAACGGTATGCCTTGGGTGGTAAAAAGGGAAGCATCGTAACCTAAGGCCGCTTTTACGTTGCTGCTCATGAACAGGTATTGCATACGGCGCACATCGATGATCCAAGTTACGCAGGGGCTTTGGTTCAGCACTTGCACCAGGGCGGGGTTCGTTTGCTCAAATTGGTCGTAATCACTGGCAACTTCGGTGTAGTCCTGCATTTCCCAGAGGGCGCACATTTCGGCATAAGTTCTTTTAAAGGAATTTGCCGGGTAGTGTTCGGGTTGTCTTAATGGTTGCGTGAGAAAGTCCATAACTTAAGCGTTTACAGATTCCCTGACAGTATTTATCACGGAAATCATCGGACCATACTGCGGAAGTAAAGTCAAAGATCAGCCATGAAAGATCCTGCCGGGAACTTTGGGATGTACAGTAAGCTATGATTTGCAAAAGCGGGTTAGAGCGAGATATATTGTAAATATAGAGCGGTTTACTTTATCAGCAAACGATTGTTATTGCGTAAAAAATTTTTTATGGTTAACTGTGTTAAAGCAACGGTGAACAACGTTTTTAAAATGGTTAATATTAAAAATCGCAGATATTCTTTTGCTCAAAACCACCCTTAAAAAGGTCTGTTCCGGGGAACTTTCACCCGGATTTTTCAGGAAACAAAATCTGCCTGATTAAGAGAGGGGAGCAAACCAGCCAACACCAAGTGATAGAATATTGCAGCGGATTTAATTTTTAAGCATCCGTCCCTGCGACTTTTCCTATTACAAATCCTACCATTTTAAATAGAAATAATTGAACATCGGGGCAGGCTTCCGGTGGGTTTGTCGTATATTTGTAGCCCGAAATTCCGTTGTTACGTTTTTATGATCAAGCCTTTCCGGTCGTTGTTGTTGTTGCTTTATGTGGGTTTGCTCCTGGCCGGGGCTTTTTTTTTGCTGCCAGCGCAAATTCCGTTACCAAATGGTTATTCGCTGCGTTTTTTTACGTTGGAAAGCTTGCTCGATACTAAGGGGAAGCAGTATGCTGACATTTCAGATATTGAACAAAAATTTAAGCCGGCGGAAGAGAAAGTTGCTATTAGTAAAAACGCTATCGTTTCAGCTGCAAAAACTGCTATTGCTGATACCCTGGAAAGCCGGTTTAAAATTCAGTTCCCTGCAGGCAACGATACGGCGTTCTATACTTTTTTCCGGCATTTGCAGCGCCTCAAAACTTCGGAAGAACTGGTTCGGGCACTGCATTACGGCGATTCCCAGATCGAAGGTGACCGGATCACGGCTTTTCTGCGGAACAAATTTCAGAACCGGTTTGGTGGTTGCGGCGTGGGGTTGGTGCCTTTGCAGGATGCGCTCGGTAACCGTACTTCTTTGCAGATAAAAAGTGATGAGGCCTGGAAACGGGTGCGCGCTTATGGGCCCGATTATAGCAAGCGGGTGCCGCGCCATTACGGCATCATGGGCAGCTATTACAACTTTTCTTTCAGCTATACCAAAACCATTCCCGGCGATTCTACTGCCGCCGACAGCCTGAGCCGCCAACCCAAATTCATTACGAAGAAAAGATCTAATATCTGGGTGGAATACGCCAAAGCCCACAGTGCGTACGCCCGCGACAGCCGGTTCGAAAATTTCAAGCTGCTTTACAGCAATCCGGAAGCGCCGGTTATCTTAAAAATCCAGACGCAGAAAGATAGCATCAGGACCTTTGAATTGCCCGTTACTTCGGAACCAACCGTTTTTGAAATGCCTTTCTCAGGTAATTTCAAGAAGCTGCGGCTGAGTTTTGAAGGCACCAAAAGTCCGGAGTTTTACGGCGCGGCGCTCGATTGTAATTCCGGAGTGGTGATCGACAACATGCCTTTCCGGGGAAGTTCGGGTACGGAATTTGTGCGGATGAACAAGGAAACACTGCGCGCGCAGTTCAAACAGCTCAACGTGAAATTCATTATTCTGCAATACGGAGTGAACGTGGTGCCGCACGTGATCAAAGATTATGGCTACTACGAAAAGCAGTTTTATACCCAATTGAAATTGCTGCGGGAATTAGCGCCGGAAGCTAGCATTCTGGTAGTTGGGGTTTCGGATGTTTCCCGGAAGGAAGGCGAAGTTTATACCACGTACCCAAACGTAGAAAAGATCCGCGATGCGCAACGTAATGCCGCTTTTAAAGCCGGTTGCGCTTTCTGGGACCTTTACACAGCCATGGGCGGAAAAGATTCTATGCCTAGCTGGGTATTTGCCAAACCGGCCCTGGCCAATAAAGATTTCACGCACTTTACGCCGAAAGGTGCGCAACTGGTAGCCGAAATGTTATTCAAAAGCCTCATGTACGAATATGAAAAATTCAGCCGCCGGTAAGGTTTTTTGGTTTGTACTTGCCGTACGTTTGCTGCTGGCAGGCGTGGTTTCAGGGCTGCCAGCTGATTCGACGAACCAAAAAACGGTAGGGTTTCAGCCGCCAAAACTTGCGCAGCAATATGGCTTTGTAAAATACGGCCTGAATAAAATTGAAGCGAAAGATTCCCTGGCTATGACCACGTTTTATAACGCGCTACATGCTTTGCAAAACGGAACGCGCCGGAAAGTAAATATCGTGCATATCGGGGATTCACATATTCAGGCCGATATTTTTTCGGGGAGAATGCGTACACTTTTGCAAGAAACAGATGCTTTTGAAAACGGCGGGCGCGGATTTGTATTTCCGTATCCGCTGGCCAGGACTAATAATCCCTGGAATTATAAAGTAACTTCCACAGGAATCTGGAGTGGCTGTAAAAATGTGCAATACGCGCAAAATTGTAATTGGGGCTTAGCCGGCATCACCGCCGAAACTTCCGACAGCAGCGCGACTTTTTCCATTCAAAACAATAGCGTTCCGGTAAGTAAAGTGCGCATTTTTTACCCAGTAAAGGATCTAACCCAATTCTCAGTTTCGCTTAAAGCTTCTGATATAATTTACCAACCGGTTAGAACCGATACGCTGGGTTTTGCAGAATTCATTTTATCGGCGGAAGTTACGGAAGTTCAGGTGTTGCTTCAGAAAACATTTACGCGGCAAAAGCATTTTACTTTGCAGGGAATCAGCCTGGAAAATGAACGGCCGGGTTTGGTTTATTCCAGCCTGGGAGTGAATGGGGCAGAGGTAGTTTCTTTTTTGCGGAGTAACGTGGCTTTTGAAAACAACCTGGCAGCGCTAAATCCTGATTTGATCATTATTTCTTTAGGAACGAACGATGCTTACGGTAAGAATTTCAACCCGGAAACTTTCAAACAAAATTACGGAACACTTATTCAGCGGATAAAAAAAGCAGCGCCCCAGGCTTCGGTTCTATTTACCACACCCGGCGATAATTACCGCCACCGGAAATACCCGAATTACAGCAACGTGAAAGCTACCGCTAAACTTTACGAACTGGCTGAAGAAACCGGTTGCGCCGTCTGGAATTTTTATCACGTAATGGGCGGCTTGCGTTCGGTAGTGAAATGGCAACTGAATGGATTGGCCGCAAAAGATAAAGTGCATTTAACTGGTAAAGGTTACCGTTTGCAAGGCGATCTGCTTTTCGATGCAATGATGAATGATTACCTGAATTTCAGTAAGAAAGCTGGAATTTAACTAGATTTTACCCCGAAAACGATAGCATTTTATGCTTGAAAATATACTTGAAAATTTAAAGGAACTGCTGAAATTCCAGCCCGAGCACCCGATGATCTTTACCACGGCGTTGTTCTGGTTTTTCTTTGGTTTGGTGCTGTTGGTTTTTCAGTTTACGTACCGGAAGTTTACTGCCCGGAATTTATTCCTGTTCGCGTTCAGCTTGTTCTTTTATTATAAATCGAGTGGCTATTTCTTTGTGCTTTTGCTGCTGACCACGGTGATTGATTATGTAATGGGCTGGCAGATTTTTCGGGCAAATTCCAAAGCGGCGAAAAAGTTTTTCGTGTTCATCAGTTTGTGCATGAACCTGGGTTTGCTGTCGTATTTCAAATATTCCTACTTTCTTTCCGGGTTTTTCAATGCGCTTTTTGGTACCTCTTACCAGCCGGTAGATTACCTGGCCTACATGACCAATTATTTTACCGGTTCCAACCTCGATATTGCGCACATTATTCTGCCGGTCGGAATTTCGTTTTACACGTTCCAGAGCATCAGTTATTCGATTGATATTTATCGGGGCATTATCAAACCCGTAGACCGATTCCTGGATTTTGCTTTTTTTGTGAGTTTTTTCCCGCAACTGGTGGCCGGCCCCATTGTGCGTGCTTCTGAATTTGTGCCGCAGATCTACAAACCATACGATCTCACTAAAGATGAATTTAACCGCGCTATTTTTCTCATTCTGGCTGGCCTGATCAAGAAAATCCTGATCTCCGATTACATTTCCAGCAACTTCGTAGACCGGGTTTTTGAGTCACCGGTAAGCTATACGGGTTTCGAAAATCTGATGAGTGTTTACGGTTACACCATCCAGATCTACTGCGATTTCTCGGGTTATACCGATATTGCTATCGGCGTGGCATTACTGCTCGGTTTCCGGCTTTCCATCAATTTCGATGCGCCTTATATTTCTCAGAACATCACGGAATTCTGGCGCCGCTGGCACATTTCACTTTCTACCTGGCTCAAAGATTATCTCTATATTTCACTGGGCGGAAACCGGAAAGGGAAGGTGCGGCAGTATGTAAATTTATTCATAACCATGCTATTGGGCGGTTTGTGGCACGGCGCGCACATCAAATTCATTATCTGGGGCGCGCTTCACGGTTTGGCCCTGGCCTTTCATAAAGGATATATGCAGGTTACCGGTACTAACGGCAAAGGAAAAACGTTTTTCGGCAGGTTGTGGGCCAGAGTTTTAACCTTCCATTTCGTAGCGTTTTGCTGGATCTTTTTCCGGGCCGATAACCTCGACATTGTGAACCAGGTTTTGAGCCAGATCGCGTATCATTTTGAGCCGCATTTAATTCCGCAAATGCTGGTCGCTTACAAAGAAGTTTTCAGTTTAATGCTCGTTGCTTACCTGGTGCATTTTATACCGGTTCCGCAGAAAACCAGGCTTGGCGAATGGTTCGGTTATTTTCCGGATCTGCTGAAAGCGGCAGTAATTGTGCTTATTATTTTAGGCTTGTACCAAGTAAAAACAGCCGCAATTCAACCTTTTATTTACTTTCAATTTTAAAAACCGGATTGTTACTTCGGTTTGTATTTCTATCTGTATTCCCGACTTTTTTACCCGTAAATCATACGGTTTTAGCATAGATTTTTTTCTGAATATAAATTCTAAAGTGCATTATTGTTTCAGGAAGAAAGCCATGGAACCGGTAATTGTTTATGGAAAAACAAAAGTCCCTTTTTTTTAGTAAGTCCGTATAAGTAATTGCCTGATTTCCAATTGGAAAGGGCGAGTATTTTTCCGGATCCTGAATGCCGGCTGCACCTAAAAGAAATGCGTATGTTTGCCCGGTTTACGCATGTTTTCATAAACCTGAAAGATCTGTTATTCATGCTGATCGGCGTGGCTATTACAGTGCTGGCTATTGTTCAGATCTCCAGATACTTCAGCCAATTTTACAGCGCGCATTATAAGATCGGCATCATTCTTAATTCGGTGGAGCTGGAGCCGGAAGATTATAAGGTGGTACAAAATGTAGTAGCCGAAAAACTGAACAGTATAAATGCGCAAGGTGGTTTGAACGGCCGCACCATAGATGCCCTTTATTTAGACGATAAAGGTAACCCGGAGCTCTTAAAAAAGCTGGTTTCCGAAAGTGTTCAGGATGAGAATCTGTTAGCTTATATCGGGTGCAAAAGTTCTTCGCGCGCACTTGCCATTGCCTCGATTCTTGCCCGTAACAATGTTGCGCTTATCGGCAGTTATTCCCTTACAAATCTTACCGAACCTTTTCCGAATATGTACAGCGCCGAGATCGGGTTAAAGGATCTTGAAATGATCTTGCATAATCTGCTGCAAAGAAAAGCTAAGCGCGCGGCATTTATCGGAAAAAAAGAAGACCTGTATTCTGCCGAATTGCTGAAAATTATGGAAGGTTATGCCCTTAAGGAACCGGAGTTTAAAGTAACGTCTCGTTTCTGGTTTCCCTTGAATTATCAGTTCTCTGGAAAAGAATTGGATATGCTGGCAGACAGTTTAAATAAGCACAACGATTTTTTGCTGCTTTCGCTGGAACAGGGAAATACCAATATTTTACTGGAAGCGCTCTGGAAACGGGGGCTGCATATTCCGATCTTTTGCGGGCTAGCCGATATTGCGCAGATAAATGACCGAAGCAATTTTTACCGGAATGGCGAATTGTTTGATGTAAATCCGGTGGGAATTCCCGGTGTGCTGAATATGAAGTTGCAGCAGCAGGCTCCTGTTTTCCGGCAGGCGATCAATTCGGGGCAAAAACGGGAATTTCAGTTGGGTTTTGGCGGCCGCCACGCCGATGAGATCGGGTTGCTGATAGAAGCAGCCTCGCAGAAAAACCTTCCGGAAAAGGCCGATATGCGGAGTAAAATAAATGCAGGCCTGAAAAATTATATCCATGGAAACCAGATCTACCGAGGCTGGTTTGCAGACTGGTATTTTACGCAGGACCGGTCTTTTGGCGGTGAACCTTTGCTGGCCTGGAAAGCCCCGGATTTTGATTCGCCGATGCTGGCACCCGTACAATTTCTGCGCACCGATTCCGGTTACCGACAGGCGCCCGTGCTTTACGCCAACCTCGATATGCTCGACATCAGCCAGATTAGCGACGAAGCTGCTAGTTTTTACGCCACTTTTTACCTTGAGCTCAGTTCAGTCAGCAACCTGACCGTGCAGAATATAGATTTTACAAACGCCGAAAGAAATAAAGTAAACCAGGCACCTTTAATAGAGGCAAAACTGGTACGGAGTAAAAAAGAAACCGACGGCAATAATTTCTACCACTACCTTTATAAAATTTCGGGCAAATTCTCTTTCAATCCGGATCTGAAAAAATACCCTTTCGACCAGCAGAAATTCCCGATAACCATGCAAACCAGCGATGCGCTCAACACTTTTCTGGTGCAGCCGCCGGCTTTTGAATTCCGCGATACCGTTTTTGAATCTACCGGCTGGAATTACCTGAACAATTACATAGGCTGCGACCAGGACATTATTGCGATCGATAATAATTTCGGCATGCTGCAGAAGAATATACCTTACTACAAATTCAGTTACGTGTATGAAATGCAGCGCGCCCGCGTGGATTTTACCTTAAAAACATTGGTGCCTTTGCTGGCTATTCTCATAATTTCGTATCTCTCGGCCTTTATTCCGCCCCGCGAATTCGAAACGCTTTGCGCCATTCAGGTTACCGCTTTGCTAGCTTCTATTGCGCTGTATTTTTCTACTTACAAACCGGAATTGCAATACGCCACCACTTCCGATAAGATCTTCATTTTCACGTACGTAATGATTACTACCTTACTCGGAACCTCCATTCTGAAATATGTGATGTACCGGAAAAGCGTTCTGTTGAAACGCATTGCTATGATCTATCAGCGACTCATTTTTCCACTAATTGTTATCGGGTTTACCATTTTCATCAGGAAGGTTTAACTGGCTGAAAACGCTATGCTTTCGGGCTTAAAAAGTAAAAAGTTTTAATAGTGAAGTAAAAACTGTAGGGAAATGCAGGCAAAAACTCAGGATAAGGTTATAAAATTTGCAGCCCTGTTTTTAACAGGCGCGGCGGTTTTATTGCTGATTACCCTGCGTATTTACCGGCAATATCAGGAAAAACACCAGCAATATTATACCATCGGAGTGCTTTACAATTCTGTGAACCTGAGCCCTGAAGATCTGGAAGTGATAAAATTCATGATCGATAAAAGGGTGAGCAGTATAAACGAACAGGGTGGTTTTGCCGGCAGAAATTTAAAAGTGAAATACCTCGACGATAAAGGAAGCCGCGAAACTGTTTATAAAGTGGTGAAGGAAAGTATAAACGATGAATCGCTGGTTGCTTATATGGGTTGCTGGAGTTCTTCTCGGGTGCAGGCTGTGGCCGAACTGGTTGGCAAAGCGGGCGTTCCTTTTATTGGCGGTTATTCGGTAACGGGTATCACCAATAAATATCCTAACATGTTCAGCTACGAGATCAGCATTGGGCACGTAGCATTTGTGTTGCATAAATTGCTGAACCGCAGGGCTAAAAAAGTAACCTTAATTGCCAATTCAGAAGATCTTTATTCGGTTGCGTTACTGGATGATCTCAAAAAAAAGAAAGATACTGAGGCAGACTACAAATTGATTGAGGATGTCTGGTACCCGGATAAACATAAGTTCACAAAAGCGGAACTGAAACAAATTGCTTATTCTGTTAAAGCCACCGGCACCGATTTCCTGATCTTATCTACAAATCCACATCACACCAATCAAATAGTGCGGGCTCTATCAGAAAATAAGGTTCAGATTCCCGTTTTTACGGCTTTTACAGATATTCCGGAGATCGACCCTGAAATTCCCGGTTACAATAAAATGGAGCTTTTCGATATCAGCGTTTTCGGTATTCCAAGTGCGTTAAATCTGCGACAACAACGTTACCAGGCGCAGAATAATATGGATCTGGAATTGGATAAAAAAAGTGCATTCCGGCTGGGATTAGGAGGTTTGCATGCCGATGCTATTGGTATGCTCAAGGAAGCTGCTGAAATGGAACCGGAACCAAAAAGCTCGATCAGGGAAAGCATTATTCATGGGATGCAGCGTTATATAAACGGTTATCGGGTTTACCAAGGCTGGTTTTCGGACTGGTATTTTACGGAAGACCGGGCATTGGTAAGTGAAGCCTTGCTTGGCTGGAAACCTCCGGGGTCGGAAAATCTGCTCTTAGCGCCATTCCAGTATTTGCGCGGCGATTCGGCCATGCAGGAAGCCCAGGTAATGTTTACGAACATCGATATGGAAGAACTTGGCCAGGTAAACGATGAAGACGGTACGTTCGATGCCCGGTTTTTTCTTAATCTTAGCTCTAACAGGAAAATTACTATTTCACATATTGAATTTCCCAACGCTGTCCGCAACGATAACAACCACCTGCCGATTTTATCCATCAAATTGCTCCGGGCCGATTCTACTGCTGGTAAAGTGGGTATGTACAATTATCTTTACCGCATTTCCGGAAAATTTTACTTTGAGCCTGACTTAAGAGAATATCCTTTCGATGAGCAACAGTTTCCGATATCCATCCAAACCAACAGTACTTTTAAGCCGTTTCTTATGCAGCCGGCCGGCAGTCAGAATCGAGACACCATTTTCAATTCAGAAGGTTGGATCTACAGAAGCAATTTTGTTGGTTTCGATCATGAACTGATTGGTTCGTACAATAAATTCATAAAAGCGAAAAGGCATATTCCGTACTATAAATTCAATTTCACTTACGTATTAAAACGTGCCAAAGTAGACTTTTTCCTGAAAACGCTCACGCCGCTTTTAGCCATTCTGATCATCACGTATTTTTCGGTTTACATTCCCATCAGGCAATTTGAGGCTTTGTCGGCTATCCAGGTAACGGCACTTTTATCTTCCATTGCCTTGTATTTTTCAGCTTACAAATCGCAGGGCCAGTTCGCCACCACTTCCGATAAGATCTTTATTTTTACATACATCATGGTCACGACCCTTATCGGGGCATCCATTTTCCAATATTGGCTTTACAGCAAACGTACCGGAAAGCGTCAACTGGCTATTATTGTAAGCGTTTACGAACGTATTCTTTTCCCGATTATCGTTATTGGCTATACGTTTTTTTTCATTGTATAATTGCCGCATACTTTTTGCACTTAAAACCATAGCGTTTTCTGTAAAATTGCTTCTGTTTTCTGAATAAAGCCTGAAAAATATGGACTGCCGGTTATAAGAAACCGGGCAGAATTCGTTATAATTTAGTATTTTCGCGCATACCAAAATCTGTTGCATGTCGTTTTTGTTTCCTTTCCGCCCGGCAGTTTTCAGCCTCATTATCCTGGCGTTTTCCGGGCTTTTGTTCAGTTCCTGCAAACCTATGTGCCCAATTTCAAGCTGCGAAGTACGCATGGTGCATCGCCACGGCAAAGGCGAATTCCGGGGTTCTAAATGGTACAAAAAGCAGAACCCCAGAATCGGAGAGAAGCTGCCGAAACCAACCAAAGATGGCGTAGATCCGCATAACGACGAAAGCAAAATGCGCAAATAAAGTAGGCTAAACGCAGATTTTTAGCTAACTTGCCCTCTATTACAAAACAAAGATTTACCAAAACAAGCTATACCAAATTTTATGGCCGAAGGCGAACGAATAATACCCATCAATATTGAGGATGAAATGCGGGGCGCCTACATCGACTATTCGATGTCCGTAATCATTTCCCGTGCTCTTCCAGATGTCCGCGACGGACTGAAACCGGTTCACCGCCGCGTACTTTACGGAATGAGCGAATTGGGCGTTTCTTACAATAAAGCATATAAAAAATCAGCGCGTATCGTAGGAGAGGTGCTCGGTAAGTATCACCCGCACGGTGACTCTTCCGTTTACGAAACTATGGTGCGTATGGCCCAGGACTGGTCTTTACGCTACCCGTTAGTAGATGGTCAGGGTAACTTCGGTTCTATCGATGGTGACTCCGCGGCAGCGATGCGTTATACCGAAGCGCGCTTAAAAAGAATTGCTGACGAATTGCTGGCCGATCTTGAAAAAGATACAGTAGATTTTCAGCCGAACTTCGATGATTCCCTGGAAGAGCCAAGCGTGATGCCGGCTAAATTGCCAAACCTGCTTATAAACGGAACTTCCGGTATTGCAGTAGGTATGGCTACGAACATGGCGCCGCACAACTTAACCGAGGTAGTAAACGGCATTGTAGCTTACATCGATAACAACGATATTGAAATAAGCGAACTGATGCAGCATATTACTGCCCCGGATTTCCCGACCGGTGGTATCATTTACGGTTACGAAGGTGTTAGGTCAGCATTTGAAACGGGCCGCGGCCGCGTAATTCTGCGTGCGAAAGCTTCTTTCGAAACCACGCCAAGCGGCAAAGAGCAGATCATCGTTACGGAGATTCCTTACATGGTGAACAAAGCTGCCATGATCGAGAAAACTGCGGCGCTGATCAACGAGAAAAAAATAGAAGGTATTTCAGACTTACGCGATGAATCTGACCGCGACGGTTTGCGCATTGTGTACGACCTGAAACGCGATGCCATGCCAAACGTGGTGTTGAATAACCTCTTCAAATACACGCAGTTACAGTCTTCTTTCGGGGTAAACAACGTGGCGCTGGTAAAAGGCCGCCCAATGACCCTGAACCTGAAAGACCTGATCAAATATTTCGTAGAGCACCGCCACGAAGTGGTGATCCGCCGTACCGAATTTGAACTGGCGGAAGCCCGCAAACGCGCGCACATTTTAGAAGGTTTACTGATCGCGCTCGATAACCTGGACGAAGTAATTAACCTGATCCGTAGCTCACGCGACCCGGAAATTGCCCGTAATGGTTTAATTGAACGCTTCAATCTGTCTGATATTCAGGCCCGTGCTATTCTGGATATGCGTTTGCAGCGCCTTACCGGTCTGGAGCGCGACAAGATCCAGAAAGAGTATGAAGAGATAATGGCGCTGATTGACCGTTTAACCGAGATTCTGGGTAGTGAAGAAATCCGGATGCAGATCATTAAAGATGAGCTGAAAGAGATCCAGGATCGCTATGGCGATGGTCGTCGTACTTCCATAGAAATGTCTTCTGCTGATTTCAGCATGGAAGATATGATTCCGGATGAGCACATGGTTATTACCATTTCGCACGAAGGTTATATTAAACGTACGGCCCTGGTTGAATACCGGAGCCAGAGTAGAGGAGGAGTTGGTTCGCGTGGGGTTTCTACCTCCAAAGAAACCGACTTTACTGAGCACTTATTCATAGCCAGTACCCATAATTATCTATTGTTATTTACAGAGCTGGGGCGTTTATTCTGGATGAAAGTTTACGAAGTTCCGGAAGGAGCGAAGACCTCAAAAGGCCGCGCCATTCAGAACCTGATCAATATTCCAAAGGACGATAAGATAAGGGCGGTACTAAACGTACACAACCTGAAGAACCCGGATTATATTTTAAATAACTATCTGATTTTCTGTACGGAACAAGGCGTTATTAAAAAGACTCCTTTAGAATCGTATTCCCGCCCAAGAACCAACGGTATCAACGCGATTACTATCAACGAAGGCGACCGCTTATTGGACGTACAAATGACCAGCGGTTCGGATGATATTGTGTTAGCATTGCGTTCTGGCCGTGCCGTTAGATTCAACGAAAGCAAAGTACGCTCCATGGGCCGTAATGCTGCCGGTGTACGTGGTGTAACGCTGGCTGACGAAACGGATAAAGTTGTGGGCATGGTTTGCATTCACAACGAACAGATGAACCTGCTGGTGGTTTCAGAAAAAGGTTACGGTAAACGTTCCCCGATCGATGAATACCGCATTACGAACCGCGGTGGTAAAGGCGTGAAAACCCTGAACATTACCGAAAAGACCGGTGCACTGGTGGCAATTCACGGCGTAGTAGATACTGACGATCTGATGATCATCAACAAATCTGGAATTACCATTCGTCTGCGTGTTGCTGATCTGCGGATTATTGGCCGTGCTACGCAGGGCGTACGTTTGCTGAAACTGAATGAAGGCGACGAAATTACTTCGGTTGCTAAAATTGATGTGGAAGATAAAGCCGAAGACGTGGAAGAAGCAGTTTTGGACCAGTCTGAACTGCCGGCTGAACAATCATTGAACCCTGAAGCAAATGATCCGGAACTTATAAATCCGGATGCGATTAGTGAAAATTAAAAAACGGTACGATTTTTAAGTATAAAACTCAACTAACCAACATAAATTAAAAATGAAAAAAGTTGTTTTGACTCTTGTTGCCGGTTTAAGCTTGCAGGTAGCTTTCGCTCAAAAGGCTATGCTTACCAGTGCTATTCTCGATTACCGCAACGGTCGTCTGGATAAAGCTAAAACGGAGATCGATCAGGCCAGCACCAACGAAAAGTCTGCGGCTATGGCTAAGACCTGGTTCTACAAAGGTGAAATTTACACCGGCCTGATGGAAAACCCGGTTTATAAGAAGAACGCACCAGCCGATGCTTCCAAAATTGCTTACGATGCTTACGATAAATACCTGAAAATGGAGCCGAACGGTGAATTTGCTAAAACAGCAACCACCAAACGCGATGGCCTTTACGGTGTTATCGTAAATGAAGGCGTAGCTTTTTACAACGATAAAATGTACGACAAAGCGCTGGAAACTTACATGACAGCTGCTCAGATGCGTCCGAACGATACCACTGCTTATGTTTATGCCGTTTATGCTGCCGAAGCAAAAGAAGATTACCCGAAAGCGAAAGAAACCTACCGTAAACTGATCAGTCTGAATCACAATCCGCTGGCTCATTACAAACGCATGATCGATATTACGCAGCAGGTTGAGAAAAATAACGCTGAAACGCTGAAGATCTTAGAAGAAGCCCGCGCTAAATTCCCGAATGACAAAGATTTAATGGTTTCTGAAGCCAGCCTTTTAATTTCATCGGGCCGTGGTAAAGAAGCTATTTCTAAACTGGATGCTGCAATTGCCGCAGAAACTGATCCGAAGAAAAAGTCGAACCTGTATGCTGTTTTAGGTACACTGCACGATCAGAACAAGAGCTCGGAAAATGCACTTGCAAACTACAAAAAAGCAGTTGAAGCAGATCCAACCAACTTCGATGCACAGTATAACTTAGGTGTTTACCAGTTCAACAAAGGTGCAGAGATCTATAACAAAACCACGAAAATGGATTATGCTACATACCAGAAGCAAGGTGCTAAATTAGAAGCCCAGGCCAAAGGCATGTTCCAGCAGGCACTTCCATATTTCGAGGCTGCGCACAAACTGGAACCAACTGACCGCGCAACCATGAGCTCACTTTCTCAGATCTATATGAAACTTGGCCGAATGGCTGACGTTGAGAAAATGAACAAAAAAATGGATGAAGCAAAAAAGAAGTAATTTCTGAAACTGCATAAAAAAAGGAAGCTCAAAAAGCTTCCTTTTTTTATTTCTGCAATTACAAAACGGTATCGTTTTTTACCTTATAAGTGCATCCGGTTAACTCTCCGGAAAACGCTATGGAAATGAGCCTGAAAACTGAAGCGTTTTATTTTACCGTTGCCGCGAGCGTTATGATATTTGCCTGTAAACCATTGCTGCGGTTATAGTGCCCGTAGCGCAATTCCAGCGTGTTTAAATGATTAATACCAAAAATGCCATTGGCGGAATTGAAACGTGCATTCAAACCACCGAAATTACTGTTGAATTCTGAAAGATCGTAATCTGAGGTGTAAAATGCTTCACTGGCCTGGTGCTGCCCAAAAGCCGCAAAATAATCGGCTGCCGTCTGGGTGAAATACCGATAAAAAGGACTGATGGAAAAAAACGGAGAAAACTTATACGGTACTTCCAGCTCCAGGGAATGCGCCCTGATGCCCCAATCGTCGGTATAGAAACGGTAAAAACTGCGAATAACGATTTTATCGCCCAGGAAATAATTGGCTCGTAAACCGACCGGTATTTTAAAGCGGCTTTCCGGCAAACGCTCTACGTTGTGCGTGCCATCGGTAAAATAAACCCGCTGGTATAAAGTGCCCAGTTGCCCCGATTGATATGCTACATCAGCTACCAAAGCCATTTGCAGTCTTTTATTAATTACCTGCAGTAGCGAGAAGGAACCGTTATACGTATTTCGGGGTTTGGTGCCACGGGCAGCGGGGTTTTCAATTCTGCCTTCCGGCGTTTCAAATCCGCGTAATTCCACCGGATAGATCACTTTCCATGAATCTATAAAGACGTTGAATTTCACACCTAATTCTCTGTTATTATCTTCGGAAAATTTGGAATAACTTACAAAAGCGCCGGAAGAAAAATAATCGTATTCGGTAGAAAATAAAAGCCCGGCACCTACGGTATAATGGTTAGGTTCATCGTGCATACTCCACGAAAGCGAAGGATAATACCGGGTATCGGCGCTTGATGCTGATGAAATGGTGGTTGAGTCAATTTTGTCGGAAGAGGCAGAAGTATAATGATCGATCCCCATTTCAAGCCCAAAAGTATGTAAACGCTGCTTTGAATCGGTGCGCAGGAAATTGAGTTGCAACGTATTTGCCAGGTCCGTTAAATGTTCATCGCCTTTTCCGCCGGTAACGGCAGAATTGTTCCCGTCCTGCACATAATAGCTCGACACAAAATCTACTTCATCCAGTTTTAGCTTTCGGGATTGATAAACAGCAGAATCAGGAGTCGGGCTTTGGGCAAAGCTGCAAACTATAGTGAGGTAAAAAGCAGTTGCACCCAGGAATAGTTTTTGCATGGTTTCTTATACCGTTTTAGTGCTTAGTTACATCCACATCCACCGCCCGTTTTACCGCCGTTCGCACCGGAAGCACCTTCGCGGTAAAGCATAAAATTCATTTCCGATTTCTGCGTTTTACGCGCCGAAAGGCTCATTTCCGAATCGTTTAGGTACATTTTGTTGTATTCCTTAACGGATTGGCAGGAGGGAAGGCAAACTAAAATGACTCCTGCAATCAGAAGGCTTATCTGACTTTTCATTTTGTTTCTGGTAGGTTTACGGTAATGTTGGCTGAAGTGAATACCCGGTCCTTATCATCGATATATACGCAGGCGATCTGTCTCATTTGGTTTATCAGTTCAAGGCCATTTTTCCGGCCCAGAACCAGCAGGGGTGTAGCCATAGCATCGGCAAGTTCCGCATTCGGGCAAATTACCGTTACACTTTTCAGCCCGGTAACCGGAAGCCCGGTTCTTGGGTTTATGGTGTGCGAATACCGTTTGCCGCCGATCATCACAAATTTTTCGTAATCGCCGGAAGTGGCAACGGCAGCGTTCGTAAGTTGAAACGAAGAAAAGGGCAGATGTATGGCATTCGGATCTGCAATACCGATTGTCCAGGGTTGGCCGTTTGGCTGATTTCCCCAAACGCAAAGGTCGCCAGCAGCATTTACCACGCCGCTTTTTATTCCCATTTTTACCAAAACGGCTTTCGCTTTTTCAGCGGCAAAACCTTTTCCAATTCCCCCAAAACCAATGCGCATGCCTTTTTCTTTCAAAAAAACGGTATGGTTTTCAGCGTCTAAAGTAATATTGCGGAAATTAACAAGTTTCACAGCCTGGCGGGCAATTTGCAGATCGGGGAGGGCCGTAAGCGAAGTATCGAAATTCCAGAGGCGTTTATCTACTGAACCGTACGTAATATCGAAAGCGCCCTGGGTTAATTCTGAGATGCGGATGGAGCGAGCAATCAGATCAAAAACTTCCTGATATACTTTTACCGGTTCAATTCCGGCCATGGCATTGATCTGTGCGGTCTGACTGGTTTCGGAAAAAGTGGTGAGTAGTTTTTCCAGCCGCTGCACTTCTGCAATGGCGGCATCGAGGCAGGTTTCGGCAAAAGCCGGATCATCATGCGCAATGCTGAATTCGAACCGGTTGCCCATGAGTTTTAGAACCCGTTTGTACAACGTAGTATCGGCAACAGGCAAAAGCAGATGAACACCCGACATTTTCCTGTTTACTTTTTAATCTGGTTGATCGCATCAACAAATTCTTCCGGTTTTAAACCCGGATTTCCTTCCCATTTTTTCAGCACTTTGCCATTTTCATCGAGCAATAAAGTAAGCGGAAATGTGCCGGCTTTGTTGTATTGATCGGCGAGGCCTTCGTTATGTTTGGTTTGTTCTTTACTGAGCTGGTTCTTTTTTAGCCGCGGAAAATCAGCATTTAATCGTACCAGGTTTGCATCGGCATATTTATCGAAAGATTCGCTTTCAAAAACTTCGCGGGTTAGTTTTATACATGGGCCACACCAGTCAGAACCGGAAAAATTAAGCAGAATAAGTTTATGAGAAGCTTTGGCTTCGGTTTTAGCTTTGTCAAAATTGGTAAGCCAATCCGGATTGGTAAAAATCAGCATTCCGGAAAGCAATATCATCAATAAGTTCATAAGGCAGTTTTTTGACTAAAATGTATAGCGTTTCATGTTCTCGATTAATAGATTCACAAGAAACAATATCTAAGAGTTCTATATTTAAACTGATTCGGTTGAGGAAAGATTCAGGATTAGGAGTAATTCTTTCAGGAGGGAATTATTTAATTTCTATTTATCATAATATAAATTATAAGACTTTTATTAAATTAAATTTACAGCCTTGGTAGCTGTTCCAGATTCCAATAAATTTCCATGCCAGCTTACATATGCTCATAAATCAGCAGTTTCTTTGGCCAAAATTTTTCCTGGCAGATTCGCTATCTATTGACCGTGAAATGGTGCGTTAAGGTAGAAAAAACGTCTTAGTTTGACCAACATTTCGGTGCGCGGAATTTTACCGGAAGATTTTCATTTGAGCTTTACCAATTCCCAACGAAAATGCCAGCCAGAATAAACCACCGGTAAAACCACTTAGTACATCGGAAAGAAAATGCTGTTTCAGGTAAATCCTGCTGAAACCGATACTCAGAACGAACGCCAGTAAAAAGATGGTAATCAGCGTATTGAGCCAATGTTTTTTGCTGAAAACCCAGCAAAAATATACGATCATTCCGTAAATGGCTAAACTCACCAGGGCGTGCCCGCTTGGGTAACTGCTTCGGATCGCAGCTTCGTGCAAAACTTCGGGCCTGGGCCGGTTAAAGTAAATTTTAAGTAAATAGGTTGCGGCAATACTTCCAATGGTAATCAGTGTTATCAGGAAAGCATAAGGCCTTAAAGCGGCATTGAACCGGGTAAAGATGAGTATGATCGCCGAAAGAAAAGCCATCCATTTCCAGGAGCCAAAAAAGGAAATAAATTCCATTGATCTTTGCAATTCGGGATGTTTATCAGGCTGCCATACGGTTACCAATTGCTTATCGAGGACCAGTAAAAAGGACGTGTCGTAGAAAATACTGTGGGTGATCTTCAGGAAAAAATAAAGCGAGGTCATTCCGGTGAAAATAATGATGCAGACCCCGGCATAAAAATACAGCCGTTTTAAAAGTAAAGACCAATTAAATTCAGGAAGTTTAACTTTCATGCTTCAAACCGATTCGGAAATTACTTTCGTACCCTCCTCTTTCTTACAAAACCTATTTTACGGGTTTTAGAAGCCTAAAGCATAGCGTTTTTAACAGAATTTTCCTGGGTTGAAAAGCAACGTTAAAGAAAATAACAGTCCGGTGATCTGTAATTTACACAGCTTTTAATTCAACGAAAAACGCTTAAATAAACCGGTTTGCCCGGGTCAATTCTTCGCGATATTGGAGCAGCATGCGGTTGCGGGAAATAAAACCTTTTAACCGGCCTTTTTTAAAAACCGGCAAATAACGCACGTTCAATTGGTCGAATTTCGCCATGATCTGAGCCGGTGGCTCATCGGTTTGAACGCTGGCCGGGGGCACTTCCATAATATCTTTTACCAGAATAGCATCGTAATTTGCCGCTACCGGCATTATTTTGCGGATCTCACTTACATTTATCAGCCCCACCAGCAGTTTATTTTCCCCAATTACCTGGATCATGTTCCGGTTAGAATTGCCATAAACTTCCAGCAATTCGCGGAACGACGCCCCTACCGGAATAACCGGAAAATCTTTTTCGATGAGCTGTTTTACGTTTATCTGGTTCAGGATTATCCGGTCGATCCGGAAAGATTTACGCATGTCGCTGGCCTGGTCAATTTTAAAGCTCAGGTTCTCTGAATAGTATTTGAGCAAGTAAGAAACCGCGCAAACCACCATAAGCGGTATAAATAACTGGTAACTCTGGGTAATTTCAGCAATCAGGAATATAGCCGTTACGGGGGCATTCATCACACAGGCAAACATCCCGGCCATACCCAGGAAAATATACGTTACGGCGCTCAGATCTGCTCCCGGTACCAGCTGGCTCATTATTTTATAAAATAAAAACCCCAGAAAACCGCCGGTAATTATGGATGGGGCAAAATAACCGCCTTCGCCGCCCGAGTTTACGCAAATACCAGTGCTGAGCGGTTTTACCAGCGTGAGCAGAAAAAAGAAAAATAAACTAAACCAGGTGCTGAACGGGATCTGGGCCAGCGGAGAACGGAACAAAAGCGATTTTTCACTTCCTTCTAAAAGAGCATCTATACTGGAATAGCCTTCGCCATACATAGCCGGCAAAAAGAAAATAACGCAGCCAAGTGCCAACCCTCCTGCCAAGGCCCGCAGATAAACGTTTTTGATCCGGGTAAAAAATTGCCGGCAAACATCATACGTTCTGGCCAGGTAGCGGGCGCCGATCATGGTTAAAATTCCCAGCATAATAACCAGCGGCAATTGATCGTAGGTAAAATCAGTAATGGGCGCGTCGAAACGGAGGTGATTACCCATAATAAATTCGAAAAGGATCTTACCGGTAGCCGCCGAAATCAATAATGGAATGAGTAAGGTAGGCGTAAATTCGGGCAAAACGGTTTCGAGGGCAAAAATAAAACCACCCATGGGCGCATTATAAACCGCCGAAATTCCTGCCGCAATGCCGCACCCGATCAATAACGTGCGTAGCCGGTAACCCAAGCCCAAAAGCTGCCCCACGTTAGAACCAATGGCTGAGCCGGAGGTAATAATCGCGGCCTCAACTCCGGAACTACCGCCAAAACCAATGGTAAGCCCGGTGGTTACAAATTTGGAGTACATGAGCCGGAAATTAATGATAGAGGCTTTGTTCTCGATGGCATCTACCACATTACGTGTACCCTGGAAACTGGAGATCTTTTTAAAAACGTGTTGATTCAGAAAAGTTACCACTAGAAAGCCAACCAGTGGAAAAAGGAAGAAAAAAGCTTTGGGTGAAAAATAAACTACGTAAAGCTCAATGTATGAAATAAGGGTTTTGATCAGGATAGCCGACAGTCCAACAATGGAACCTACCACCACGCTTAGAATAAATGGCAGCATGCGGTTATTACTCTGTTTTTTCCGCCATTTCAAAAATTTGCGCTGATATTTTTTGTAATAGCCCATGCTCTTATTCCTGCAGCTTGTTTATACTTAAAAAGCTTCCCTGGTTGTGAAGGCCTGCAGTTTAAATAAATTTCCGGAAAATATAACGGAATAAGAACTTTTAGTAAGGTTTAATTTAAATTAAGTGATAAATTAGGCTAGCACTTATCCCAAAACCACTTCTTCTTAATTATAGATAAATGCCTGATCTGTAAAACTGCAAATTTCAGGAACAAGAAAAATACTATTGAATTGTACTTGAGTTTTATGTCATTAAATGATACCGTTTTTAATCGTTTACTGGTAACAAATTGTTTGAGGCTAGTGAGCTATTATTGTCAGTTTTTTTTGTAGGGCTTGTTTAAAACCTTATCTGTTTCCAGGAATAATTCCGGAATTAAAAACCTTTTATTAAAAAATAGCTATTAAAGAGAAATTCCGTTTTGCTTCAAAAGCTGGCATTTCTTTTATGGACCAAACAGAATACTCCTCTCCTACTCCCAAAACCTACCGGCGACTCCGGTTAGTTTCCTTATTTTTCAGTGTATTGATTTTTTTAATTGCTTGTCTATCATTGATTGGGTGGCTTGCCGATCTCGAATTCCTGAAGCGTTTACGGCCTGATAGTGTTGCTATTAACCCCGTAGCTGCATTGGGGCTAGTTGCAGCTGGGCTGGCTTTATATCTGAAGCAGGAAAGGCATTTGAACCGCTATAACAAGCAGGCAGATATTCTGGCCTATTTCATGATCGGGTTGGGATTGCTGAGATTAATTGTACTGGTAATAAATATTAACTTTCCTTTCGACCAGTTACTTTTCAGCGATAAACTCTGGGAACCACGCTATAAATTATACAACAATATGCCGCCTAATACCGCTGTTAATTTTACTTTGCTGGGTTTGGCCCTGGTTTTAATCAATTACGAAACTCCTGGTGGAAGGCGGCCTTCGCAATACCTTGCTATTGTTTCCAGTACGCTGGCGCTGATTGCACTTTATGGTTACGTGTATGAAATTTCTTCCCTGTACACTGTTACAACCTTTATGCCCATGGCGCCACAGTTAGCAATCAGTTTCCTGCTATTAAGCGCCGGTATTTTATTTGCCCATCCCAATAAAGGATCTATGGCCATTGTGATCGGTGAAAGTTCCAGCCAGATCATTTTTATGCGGTTTCTGGCTATGGTTTTGCCGCTAATTTTTGGCTGGCTGAAATTACACGGCGAAAGAGCTGGATATTACACAAAGGAAACCGGAACAGCCATGTTTGCGGTATTGGCTTACGTTTTTGCGATGTACTTATTGGCCCGGCGTTCGGTTTTGCAGCATAAGATCCGGGAAACGAAACGAATTGCAATCGATAAAATTAAAGAGAACGAACGCAGACTGCAGGAAATCCTCGACCATTCGGGCGCCAATATCTCGCTTAAAACCCTGCTCGGGAAGTACACGCTCATTAATAAGCAATTTGAAAAAGATTTTGGCAGGGAATCCGGAAATGTGTTAGGCAAAACCGATTACGATCTGTTCCCCAAAGAAATTGCCCGCGAACTGAATCTCTACGATCACCAGATCATCAGAACCGGAAAACCGAAAAGCTTTGAAGAAAAATATCCCCAGGAAGATGGCATCCACACGTACATAACAGTAAAATTTCCGCTGGTTAATCAGGAGGGTAAAATATACGCGCTCGGTGCGGTTTCTACCGATATTACCCAACGCAAACTACTGGAAGAAGAACTCCAGAAAAGTGAAGAACGATATTCACTAGCCCTTAAAGGAACCAACGACGGGCTTTGGGACTGGGATATTGAAAACAACTACCTTTTTTTGTCTGCCCGCTGGAAAAACATGCTTGGCTACGAAGAAGATGAAATTCCCAATACTATTGAAGCCTGGGAAAACGAGATTCACCCTGACGAACGCGAAAAAATCATGGGAATTATTCAGAATTATTTTGACAAAAAGATACCGACTTACGAAGTTGAGATCCGGATGCGGCATAAAGATGGGTCTTACCGCTGGATGCTGGACCGCGGCATGGCACTCTGGGATAAGGATGGCAAACCTTATCGCATGGTTGGCTATCAAACCGACCTCACGGAACGGAAACGTCTGGAAGAAGAATTACGCAAAAGCCATCAGCGGTTATTTTCAGTTTTAGAAAACGTTGGCGAAGGCGTAATTGTGGTAGATAAAGACGGCAACCTGCTAATATTTAACCGGCGGGCCGAAGAAATTCTGGGAACCGGCGCCGTAAATGTACCGCTGGAAGAATGGCACCATACTTACGGTTTCTATAAATCTGAAGGACTTACATATTTTTCGCTGGAAGAAAATCCGCTTTTCAAAGCCTTAAAAGGTGAAACCGCCGACAACGTGGAAATGCTGGTGAAGAATTCTTATTTTAAGGAAGGAAAATGGATCGCGGTAACCGGACGGCCGGTAATTGATATTCATAATGATGTGATAGCTGGCGTGATCGTTTTTCGGGAAATTACGCTGCGTAAAAAGCTGGAAAAACGCTTCAACGAAAATGAAAAACGCCTGAAACTGATCCTGACCAGTATTGGCGAAGGCGTAATTATTATGAATGCGGAAGAACAAATATTGCTGTTCAACAAAAAAGCCGAAGAACTTTTGGGAACCGGACCATGGGATCTGCCGCTTAACCAGTGGCCGGAATTTTATGGCATTCACGAAGCCAATGGCTCCGCGCTTTTTCGACCTGAAAACCTACCGTTAGTTAAGGCGCTTCAGGGACATACGGAAGAAGGAATTGAAGTGCTGATCCGGAATAAACAATATCCTGAAGGCAGGAATATTTTTCTGAGTGGTAAACCCATGCGGGATAACAGCGGTAAGATTACGGGCGCAATTCTGGATCTGAAAGATATTACGGAGCAACGCAAACTTGAAGAATACCTGAAAGAAATTCAGGAACAGTTTTATGAGTTGTTAAATCAGCATAAGCCAATGAGATAGGTGAATTTAGGTCTTGAAACCTGAAACATGCAGAAATTTAACATGGAAGCATTTAAAAATGGCTGGTTTAACTTTTTGTTCGTAAAATTATACATAACTATTAAAATTCGAGAAAAATTTAATAAATCGGATACTAACTGGTACTTTTTTTGCTTCATATTATGTTCAAGTATTTATGCACCAGAAATTACTGCCTATGATACTGCATGCTGACCGATATTTCGAACACTATTATGAAGTTAAAAGCGATCTGGTATGCATAAACTGGCCTACCATTGAAACAATCTATTTGCCCGAAATTTTACATTCTGTAAGTATTCTGGTAGAAAATGTGGTGAATTATAACATCCGCAATTTACTGATAGATGCCAGCAAAGCTGAACTGCACGCCAGCCAGGAAGAAGCCAATGAAGTAGTGTTTCTGCTTACCAATGGGTTGGCCAAAAGTCGTCTCGAAAAGCTGGCCCGCGTAGAATCTAAAAATGTAAACCGCGAAATGATGTTGCGCCAGATGGCCTTGGAAATGAATCAGCGATACAACTATCAAACGCGCTTTTTTCAGGATGTAGATTCAGCCCGAAAGTGGATGGAAACAGACAATGCATTTGATAGGGAATTCTGAAGGAGAAACTTATAAATAAAAAAAGTCTGACTGCAATAGTCAGACTTTTTTGTTGCAAAAGCATAGCGTTTTACGGCACTACAATGCTGGCGCTCGTTTCGGCGTGTGCACTGAAATAACCAAGCGCATTGTTACTGATATTGCTTGTCGGGTTGGCTGGTGAACTGATCTGGCTGTTACCTAACTGGTCCTGTTCGCGGATATAGTTGAACATTTGTTCATTAATAGTTTGTAATACAATTTTAACGGAATCGCCGGATTTCAGCAACATGTCATTATCAAAAAAATCGCCATCCAGCAAGTTGCCATCCTGAAATTCATCGCTCAGGTATAGTAATTGATCCGAAGCTTTACCATTCACAATATAGAAGGCGCGATAATAGTTCTTTATGCCTGCAGGATCCTGAAAATTAATGACCACCGCTTTTTCCTTTTCGTTGAATCGGAATTTCTCTACTCGGATATCCAGAATGGTCACCGGCGCCGGCATACCGGAAACCGCATCAAATTGCTGATTGTCGATTATAACCCGTAGAAAATAATTCCGGCCGGGCACACCTTGTAACGTTTTAGTCAGGTAAGTTCCTGGCTCGGCTTCGGCTAAAGTATCAATATTTCCGGTATTGTCGCTGATAATTACCGTAGCATTAGTGATCGCAGGAAAAACATTCGGATCGTTAAAGCCGACGCTGCGCGAAAGTTTTACGGTGTACGGACCGGGCTGATCGCTAAGGTTTCCTTCTATCACAATGCGCGATTCCGAATCTTTCAATTTAATATCCAGTACCTTTTCGCAGGACGTTAAAAACGGTATGAAAAATGGCAGTAAAACTCTTAAAACGGTATGGTTTTGCTTAAAAAAAGTCAGATTCGGGAACATTAGAATTTAAAGTTATAGCTGAAAGATGGCACCATTTTGAACAAAGCAACTTGTTTAGCTTCGGTCCGGCTCGGGTCGGTTTCTGAAGGTTCGAACTGAATTACGTAGGCATTTTCGCGGGCGTAAGCGTTATAAATGGAGAAGCTCCAGCTCGATTCAAATTTCTCGGTTTTCTTCCGGATCCAGGTTGCGCCAATATCCAGGCGGTGGTAAGCCGGCATGCGATACGCGTTACGTTCGGTATAGAGATTTTCTACGCGCCCGTTGATCATGTATTTTCCGGCCGGGAATGTAATGGCATTGCCGGTGTAATAAACGAAGGTGGAAGATAAAGTCCATTTTTCGCTCAGGTTATAAATACCAACCACCGAAATATCGTGGGTACGATCTTGCTTGGCAGGGTAATAATTCCCGCTGTTGATATCGTCGAATTTGCGTTCTGAACGGGATAAGGTATACCCTACCCAACCGTTAAATTTACCGTATTTCTTCTTCAGGAAAAACTCTACGCCGTACGCCCGTCCCGCTCCGATCAGCAATTCGGCTTCTACATTTTCGTTGAAAGTCAGATGGGCGCCATCGCGGTAATCGATCTGATTTTTCAGGCTTTTGTAGTAAACTTCGGTAGAGAATTCGTAATGGTTTTCTTTAAAATTCCGGAAATAACCCAACGAAACCTGATCGGCAATGCCCTGTTTTACAAACGTACCGGAAGGAAGCCAAAGATCGGTTGGGCTGCCGGCGGTGGTGTTGGAAAGTAAGTGCAGGTATTGGGCGTTGCGGCCGTAAGAAGCTTTTATAGAATGTACTTCGCTTAGAATATAACTAAGCGCCACGCGCGGTTCCGGCACTACATACGTTTTTACAAATTTCCCGGAGCCATGAACGGTTGTGTCAACCGGTTCGCCTTCGGCATTGTTGGTGTAAAATGTTCCCGGTCCTAAAACACTGAAACTGGAAACCCGGAGGCCATAAGCCAGGTTCAGGTTTTCGGTAAATTTATAGTCGTGTGAAGCATAAACGGCATTTTCCAGGGAATAGCGGTTTGGCAATTTCTTGCTGTTAATACTGCTCGATTCACCGGCTGTAATCGCGCCTGGCACAATTTCGTGGTGAATGGCATTCAAGCCGAATTTAACAGTGCTGCGAGAATTTGGATAATATTCAAAATCCTGTTTCAGGTTCAGGTCGTTTATGCGGGAAATAATGTTGAATTTGGAAGTCCCGGCATTTACGTTCACGTTGTAATAGTAATTGCTGTAAATAAGTGAAGTATTCGAAAACATTTTCTCGCTGAATAAGTGGTTCCAGCGCAATGTACCGGTTGCATTTCCCCAATCGAAGCCAAACAGCTTTTTGAAACCGAGCATATCTTTTCCGAAATAACCCGAGAAATACAAACGGTTGTTTTCGTTTAACCGGTAATTGGCTTTGGCGTTAATGTCGTAGAAATAAAGCTTTGAATCGCGGATCGAACTATCAGGCGAAAGCTTCAGAAAAATATCGGCATAAGAGCGGCGAGCCGAGATCATGAACGAACCTTTATCTTTCACGATCGGGGCTTCCACGCTTAACCGCGAAGAAATTAAACCAATGCCCCCGCTAACTGCTAATTTCTGATTATTGCCGTCGTTCATTTTTATGTCAAGCACCGACGATAAACGTCCGCCGTATTCAGCCGGCATGCCGCCTTTGTAAACCGTTACGTTCTTGATCGCGTCGGAATTGAAAACTGAGAAAAAGCCTAATAAATGCGAGGCGTTATAAACCGGTGCTTCATCCAGCAAAATTAAATTCTGGTCGGAGCTACCGCCGCGTACGTAAAAACCACCGTTGCCCTCTCCTGCCGATTTTATGCCCGGTATCAGTTGCAAGGTTTTTATTACATCACGTTCTCCCATTAAAACCGGAATGGTATTGATCTCGCGCATATCGAGTTTTTCTACGCCCATCTGGGTTTGCACCACATTCTCGTTTTTGCGCGTGCTGGTAATTTCTACTTCCTGCAAGGTTCTTTCTTGCGCCAAAATACCGAAATCTAGCTTCTGATTCTGGTTCAGCGTAATCGTTTTCTGGTTTGGTTCATAACCGATGTATTGGGCAACCAGTGTGTATTTACCTTCGGGAATGGAAAGTGAATAAAAACCGTAGGAATTAGTAACGGCACCTGTTGCAGGCATTTCTTTTACTGCAACAGAAGCGCCGATCAGTTCTTCACCCGTGCGGGAATCGCGTACATAGCCGCTTATTGTGTATTTATTCTGAGCTAATGAAGGGAAAGAACTGACCAGGAAAAACAGAATGAAAAGCCATTTCCCGGTATTAAAATAAAATATTTTAGACATGTAACTGATTGATGAATTTACCTGCAAAATTGACGATTAAAATGAAGAGATTTTAGTTTTAAGGTAATTTTATATACCGTTTTTAATTCCTGAAGAAAACACAGTAACTAGAATGGCTTCATATCCTTTAACAGAAAACTTGTTATTTTGTTTAATACAATGGTATTGTTATTCAACAAAAATAATAGCAATATTTAGAAAATTAAGGTGAAGGATAAAATATTAACTGACTTTTGGAGTTGGTTTACAGCGTTTCAACGAAGTTTCATATAATTTCTGATTCATAGTATCTCATTTAAATTAAGTGAAGCAGCTTTAGTAACAGATTACCGGAGCTATATTGCTAATACAAGTTTCCGGCCCGAAACCCTACCTTATGGCACAAAAAAAACCTGAACCGATTAACAGTCAGGTTTTTATTATGATGAACAATTTTGAATTACAGCATCTTGAAAATTAATATTCCTGCTCGATCCTTTCCGGTTCATCGTCGCTCATGGCGCGGTCTACCAATGTTCCGGCGGCTGCCAGGGCAACGGCAATTACCAGCGCCGGCCAGAAACCATGCACTTTGAAATTGCTTACCATTTTATCTACAAGCTTAATTACGATAGCCGTTACAATTAACCGCACTAAAAATTCAAGAAAAAACAAGGTAACCAGGTTTAGCGGAAAACGCATAAGCAGCCCAATGGTGGCATTTAAAATACCTATTAAAAAGGCTACCCAAAGTGCAGTTTTGAAGCTTTTTACCTCGATCTGCGGCATCATGTACGCTAAAAGTACCAAAACGCCGGCACTAACCAGCAGGTTTACAATAAATTCGATCATAGTTTTATCAGGTTTGTTGAGTTTAAAGTGCAACATACGGAAGCCGGAAATTTTGGGTAATGATCAGCTTTATTTTTTACCGGTTTTCTTTAACCAGTCGGCAAACTCTTTCTCAAATTTCTGCACTTTGGGTTTCGCCACCGAAACTACGTATGGGTCTTTCGGATTTTTGGCGTAATAATCCTGGTGGTAGTTTTCGGCGGGCCAGAATTGCGTATAGGGTACCAGTTGCGTTACGATCTTGTTTTTGAATTTCCCGCTCTTGCTTAATTGCGCCAGGTAGTTTTCGGCTTGTTGCTTTTGCTGCGGCGAATGATAAAATATGACCGAACGGTATTGTTTGCCAATGTCAGGCCCTTGCCGGTTTAGCGTAGTTGGATCGTGGGTGGCAAAATGCACTTTCAGCAGATCTGCGTAAGAAATTTGTTGCGGATCGAAGGTAATCTGCACCGATTCTGCGTGGCTGGTTTTGCCGGCACTTACCTCTTTGTAATTTGGGTTCTTTTCTTTGCCACCACAATAACCCGAAACAACCCGTTGCACCCCTTTTAAACGCTCAAAATAAGCTTCTGTACACCAGAAACAACCGCCGGCAAAGGTAGCAATTTCAACTTTACCGGCTACGTCGGCATCCAGATTTTCAGGCTCTTTTGGTTTATCAGGCGGCGGAATAACCTGCGCAAAACTGAAAAACGGTAGCAAAATTGCCAGCAAAAGTATAAGCAGAATTCCGGGTTTTAGCTTCATAAACCATAGCGTTTTTCTCTATACTATTTAACCTTTTTCATTGAAAATTGTTTAGCCTGTTAATATTTATATTTATCATAATAATTGAACTATAAGAAATAAAAAAAGCCTGCTGCAATTGCAACAAGCTTTGGAAGATCATATCTTTCAAAATTAAAGCGGATAGTAAATTTCCGTCAGCCATTTGGCAGGATCTTTTTCTTTGCCCGGGTCGGTTACGTAAACTTCCCACGGCGCACCTTTTACTTGTTTATTATTTTCCTGCAGCCATTTATCCATGGCCATATGTGCGTTGTAAGTACCTTCGTAAGGACCGTAATGTGAGATCATAGCAACCGGGCCGCCTTTTACTTTTTTGGCCACAATTTCGCCATTGGTTTTTCCAGCTTTATTTACCGGAATAATCGCTTCAAATTCAATGGCTTTCGGGTCGTATTTGTGGTAAATGGCAGATGGATGACCGGCAAATTCAAGCTTGTTTTTCTGCATTTCAGCTACCATTCTGCCATACAGTTCGCCTAATTTATCAGAAAGTTCTTCCTGGCTGCAAACCGTTTTTATTGAAAGTACCTGTACCGTTGGAACCGCTTTTTCTACTACCGCAAACGCAGGCGCAGCTGGCATTTTTTCCACTACCTCTTTCAGATTGTTCAGACCTTTTTCGAAATCTTTGCCCAGCATATCGTCCATGAACAGGTTCATGTATTTAGATGGAACATAAAATTGCCACGGCATATCTTTCGAATCAGAATCCATGATCCAGGTTACTTTGGTACCTTCTGAAACCGGCTCGAATTTATATTCTGCGAATGAAGTACCCATATCGCCAAAATCCATAGCCGTTTTAATGTTCTGGCTCGATTTACTTTCGGCAATGGTTAGCGAACCGTTACCAAGCTCTTCACTGATCCAGCTATATTTGGCGCCCTGCCCTGCCTGCGGACCTTCGTAAGTCAGCTGCATGTTTGAGTCCATCTGGTGCCAAGGCGACCATTTCTCCCAGTTTTTCAGGTTGTTTACCTGTTCGAAAGTTGTTTCGGCATTGGCTTTCATGATCAGCGAGCGCTCAACACGTACTTTGCCTGGCAGCAGGAAACTAACCGCGATTAAAAGCGCGATCAGCCCCAGAAAACCCAAACCGAGTTTTTTCAAAAGTTTCATAAAAAGAATTAGTGGTTAGAGAAGTTTATATTGCAACGTCGAAACTAATACTATTCCGGAAACGGTGCAAACAATTTTCCGCCAATGGAATTTTCTTTCCGCGAATTGGAAAATGTACTAACTTTTTTTTCCGAAAAACGGTACTGTTTTAGAACTCAAAACTAAATGAAGCCATGAAAAATATCCTGACCCGATTTATTGTTCCGCTTTTATTTGTAGCAACCGGGATCATGGCAATTGTGCAGGAACGGGATTACTGGGAAGCTGCCAGTTGGTTTTGCTTTGCGGTAACGGTGCTTATTTTTGCCTTCGGATCTGCTAATAAACCAATATCAAAAAATACCCGGCTGCTAGCTTATTTTTTCGGATTGGCAGGTATAATCTTGCTCATTCTCCGGCTTACCAATGTACTGCCGGAACCGGTTCGGCCATTGCCTTAATCAGGTAAGCGGTTTATTTATAATTTTTCCGAAACAGCAAACAGCCACTTTTTAAAATATTATCATTTAACTTAAAAAGGTCTTCTTGGTTCGGCATAGAGTTTTTCGGGCTTTACCCCTACCGTTTCCATTTCCGGATATCGCAAGGCCGTTAATTTGCCCCCAAAAACGCAGCCGGTATCAATATTCATGGTGTTGTTTACCAACAGTGGTTCGCGCACCGGTGTATGCCCGAAAACAATAAACGGTTTGCCGGCATAATCTTTTGCCCAGTTTAAGCGCTGCGGCAAGCCGTATTCATCCAATTTTCCGGTAGTGGGGCCGAACAAAGCCATTTCCCGGGCGCGCTTGCTGTTTGGGTCGTGGAATTTTTCAGGTAAGCCTGCGTGCGCAATCAGGAGTTTATTATCGTCGAACCAAAGCAAATGCGGCAACATTTCCAGGAAACGACGTACGCGAATGGAAAACTGCGGCGGTTCATGCTCGAGTTGCGCCAGCGTGGTATCGAGCCCGTGGTTTATCTGCACATTCCGGCCCATGAGTTTGCGCATCAATTTATCGTCGTGGTTGCCAATTACAGCAAAAGCTTTGTGCTGCCCCACTGAGTGCATAACCAGTTTCAGAACGCCCGGCGAATCGGGCCCGCGGTCCACAAAATCGCCTACAAAAGCCAGTTTCCGGTCTTCCGGGTGAGTAATTTCGGGAGTATTGCCGTGCGGGTGTTGAACTTCGTAACCAAGTTTTGCCAGCAGCGCCAGCAATTCCGGGTAACAGCCGTGCACATCGCCGATAATATCTAAAAATTTGCTTTGTGGCATGCTGGAAATTAAGGTTTAAAATTGAATGTGTTCTTAAACTTACTGTAAAGGTTTTGGGTTACCGATATCTGAAATTCTGCTTTGCGAAAACGCTATCAATTCCGGAAAAAAAAGTCTGAATTCCTGGTCGTAAAGTTCATAATGCTTTTTCAGTTCCTGCGCGGCGTTTTCCATGCCGGAAACAAAAGTGGTGCGCCTGCTTAAGCCAGTAAGCGCCTGGTTTATGCCGTGCAATTCCGCGTAACTTAAAAGCCAGTTGTGTTGCATCATGTGGGGTAAAAACTGTTTTACGCGCTCCGGTAAAATTTGCCAGTTTTGCTGCAAAACGCTATACTTTTCTTCGGTAAAAGTGCGGAGCGGCTGTTTAGAAAAAGCTTTAAAATTGGCGGCTAAAAAATGATCGTAATAAATATCGGCAATTACCGGCGCGTATTTTCCGAACTCCGGGCGCAAACGGTTTTTGGTTTCGGCCACTACATTATTCATATCAGTATAAGCATCAATTTCGCGGTGCAGCACAATGCCACGTTGAATACCTTCCGAAAATTGTAAGATCTGTTTTCCGCGCACCGCATCGGCAATAAAATTCCCGATCATTAATTCGGTATCGGGGCCGGAAAGAAAAATATGCGCGAGGTAGTTCAAGGTAATTATTCGTTTTTAAGTCCATTAATTTCTTCCAATACGAGCTGTTTCCAGATCTTATTACTGCAAACTTTTCAGGCTGCATACAGTTTTTCACGAAAAGTGCTTCTTTATTAAAACTACAAACTTTTATCGACCGTATGCACAAATCTATTTAATAAATTCACTACTATGGAAAACACGCAAAACAAAGCCGAAGGGCTGAAAATGCTGAAAGAAAAAATAAAAGATATAAAAGTGGCCATGCTGACTTCCGTTAATGCGGATGGTTCGCTGCATACGCGCCCTATGCAAACGCAGGAAATGAAAGACGACAGAATACTGTGGTTTTTTACAGGCAAAAATTCCGAGAAAATAGCAGAAATTAAAAACGATTCGCACGTGAGTTTAGGCTATGCAGATCCGGGCAGCAATACGTATGTAGCCGTTTGTGGCCGCGCTTCTTTGGTTACCGACCAAGCCAAGATCGACGAACTCTGGAGCGAAATACTGAAAGCCTGGTTTCCGGAAGGCAAAACTGACCCCAATATTGCTTTGCTAAAAGTATCTATAGACAGCGCTGAATACTGGGATTCCCCAAGCAGCAATATGGTGCAACTTTTTGGCATGGCCAAAGCCATGGTTACCGGCGAACCTTACAAACCCGGTCCCGGCGAACATGGGAAGATCAATGCATAATTACATTATCACTTATAAGTAAAGGGAGTTTAAAGCTCCCTTTTTTATTAAAAAACGCTACCTTTTTGCTTCCGAAAACTGCTCATAAATTGGATCCGAATTCCTTGCCGGCTGCTTTTACAACCATTACCATTTTTGGCCTGAAACCCGGAAATATGCGTTGGGGTTTAGCGCAAATGGGCAAAATGCCTTTAAAATTAAAAAATGTTCCGGGCCTTAAATTCTTTAAAATGATGGGCAGCGGCAATGGTTTGGGCTTCAGTTTAACTCCAAACCTGAACCGATACGGCTTACTCTGCGTCTGGCAAAATGAGGATGCAGCTTCGAGTTTTTTCGCTGAAAACATAGCGTTTTTAAACTACCTCCAGCATACTTCCGAGCACTGGACCATCTGGCTAAAACCTTTACAGGCGCACGGACTTTGGGATGGCGTAAATCCATTTTCCGAAGCTGATGCAACGTTAAAAACGGATGGCCCAATTGCAGCTTTAACCCGCGCGACTATTCGCTTGCAAGCACTTCCCTCCTTCTGGAAAAACGTTCCGCAAACCAGCCATGCCTTAAAGGAAGCAGCAGGTTTATTATGCTCCGTTGGTTTAGGTGAATTACCGTTTATCCGGCAGGCAACGTTCAGCGTTTGGGAAAGTGCCGAAGCGCTGAAGCAATACGCTTACAAAAATGCGCTGCATAAAGAAGTGATCAAACGCACGCGCGAAGAAAACTGGTATAAGGAAGAATTGTTTGCGCGGTTTGTTCCGGTAAAATCAGAAGGTTTGTGGCATGGCCGGAATCCGGTAACACTGTAGTGATCAAGGAAATTTTTTACATTCCTGTAAGCCTATAAAGTTTTTAAGAGTCTGAGATTTCTCAATCGTCAACCAGTGGTTTAATATTCTGGTTAACCTGAAATAAATTTCCAGGATCGTATTTGGTTTTGATCCGCTCTAAACGCGCGTAGTTTCCCCCGTAAGTAGCCCTGATGCGGTCTTCACCTTCTTCCATCATAAAGTTAATATAGGCACCGCCGGCGCCGTATGGATGGAGAGCATTGTAATAATCCCTGGCCCAGGAAACAACTTTTTCTTTATTTGCCGGTTCGGGATCTACGCCAACAATTACCTGCGCCCAGATAGCATCACGGAAATTCCAGGCCATATCGGTTTTTGCAGGTTTGTGCGCTGCGCCGTTTATCGGGTAAAGGTGCATGGTAGAGAACAAAGACGGAAATTTATTCGCAAATTCTAAATGCCGGTCAATTGCTTCATCCGGTAATTCATTCACGAAATCGGCTTTCCAATACCATTGGTAGCCAGGCGGGTAAAGTGCATCGAACATGGTCTGGAGCGCCGGGTGCGGAATTGGGCCCACAAAATCGATAGCCGGCGTTTTAAAATCCCTGATAGGCTTGAATATTTTTTCGGCCTCAGCCAGATCGCCGGTATAGCACCATACAATGCCGCACATTGTTTTCGTATGATATTCCTGCGGAAAAGGCTCTACGGGGGGAACTTTCAGAAAGGCGAAAAATCCGTTCAGATCCTCGGGAGCATCTTTTATAAAATCACGGTACCATTGCATTATTTCTTTAGCCTGATCGAGTTCCCAAAGCATAGGCCCGCTGTATGTGGTATCTACCGGGTGCAGCTTAAAATGAAAAGCGGTAACCACTCCGAAATTTCCGCCACCCCCCCGGATAGCCCAGAACAGATCTTCATGGGAATTTTTATTGGCGTGTACAAAACTGCCGTCGGCCAGCACGATATCTGCACCAATTAAATTATCGATCGTAAGACCATATTTACGCGTTAAATGCCCGATACCACCGCCAAGGGTAAGTCCGCCAACCCCTGTAGTAGAAATTATACCACCGGGCGTTGCCAAACCAAAAGCATGTGCCGCATGATCGAAATCGCCGAAAGTGCAACCACCCTCCACCCAGGCAGTTTTTTCTTCCGGATCGATACGGATTCCTTTCATGTGCGATAGATCAATCACCAAACCATCGTCGCAGGTTCCCAGTCCGGGGCCGTTATGACCGCCACCTCTTATGGCCAGTAAAAGTTTTTGTTCCCGGGCGAAATTCACACAATAAATAACGTCTGCTACGTTGGCGCACCTTGCAATATACAGGGGCCGCTTATCAATCATACCATTATAAACTTTGCGGGCATCGTCATAGCCGGCATCGCTTTTCTGAATCAGTTCACCCCGTAACCGGGATTTCAGCGCTGTAATTACTGGTTCATCCTGCATAAGTCTATCACATTAAAAAGTATTACTTCCCTTTAAAAGCAATTTCACCAAGTATTTGTTTAGAAATTCACAACCACCTATCCTGCTTTCACCAGCAATGAATGGCTACCGGCAAAAAATAAAACTTACGAACTGATCTGGATTAGCTCTAAGTGGGAATAATCCGTTTGAATATGCTCTCAACACTAGAATAAACCGGTTACTTTTTGAAGTAAAAATTCGTTTTTCCCATTTAAAAATTTTTAGCCAGCGTTTTTTTAGATTACCTTATGTAAATTCTTGGAAAAATAAAACATTGTAAATAGCTTCTTGTTAATGCATTATTAAATTATTATCAATATAAATAAAAAAAATGCAACCTTTTATTCTTTTTAGCATTATATAATTTATTGCGAAGCTTTATAAACATGAAACTGAATTATTAAGCCATAAAGCCTAAGATCTATTTTTTCTTTCAAATAACTAAATTGTTTCCTCATAACATACAAAAACACGAATTAATAAACAGACCAAATAGTAAATATGATTTAAAATCTTCTTTACATGAGAAAACTTATATTTATATATGCCCTGACTATTTTCTTTTGCCAAAAAGCATGGGCACAGTTTTCTTCTGTAACGGATTTAGAATCGGTAATAATCAATACCGATACCAAAGAAAAACCTCAGTCTAAAGTATGGATGCACGACGGCAAATACTGGATGGTATTGCCAAATATAGCAGGAACACACGTGTGGCGGCTGGATGGCACCACCTGGACCAATGTACTTACTATATCATCTTCTGAAAATGGACGGGCCGATTGTAAAGTTGCAGGCGATCTGGTTCATGTTTTCCTTTACCGCAAATCGACTTCATATTTAGTTTCTATTGAGTATGTGCCGGAAATAAAAACTTATAAACCTTGGTCTCTCAGGCCTTTTCGGGTTCCGGTATTAATAGATACTACCGCCGAAACCGCTACCATAGATATTGACACTGCAGGTAGAATGTGGCTGGCCTCCGATATTGACACCACCATTATAGCCATGTGGAGCGATCCGCCTTATAGCAACTGGAGCAAGCCCATTGTAATAGCTTCTAATGTACTTCCAGACGATATAGGTGCCGTTACTGCGTTCCCTATGTTCAATAAGATCGGGATTTTCTGGTCGAATCAACGCACCAAACGTTTTGGCTTTAAATTACATCCGGATGGTGCTCCGCCCGAGCGATGGTCAACAGATGAAGTTCCGGCTGGAAAATCGGCGCTTAATATTGGTGCAGGTATGGCCGATGATCATATGAACATGACGTTGGGCAGGGATGGCACGTTGTATTGCGCCGTAAAAACCAGTTACGACAAGAGCGGATATCCCAGGCTTGGACTTTTAATTCGACGGCCGAACGGTGTCTGGGACAATCTCTATGAGATTTCCGATATTGGGACCCGGCCTATTGTTTTACTATCTGAAAGCATTGGCAAAGTAAGGGTGGTTTTTTCTGCGTCTGAGAACGGCGGTGATATTTTGTATAAAGAATCGGTTATTTCACGCATTAATTTCGGGCCGACTTTCACGCTGATTCCAGGGAAATACAATAGCAGTACCAGCATTAAAAACAACAACAACTTAGAAGCTGTAATTTTAGCATCAGAACCATTAAGAGCCGTTGGGGTGCACGTTGCAGATGATCTGAGTGGTTTACCGGAACTCGAAGCAGTTCCCAACCCGCTTCATTCAGGTTATTCTACGATAAGCTTTACGGTTCCGGCTAACAGCGAATATTCCATAACCTTGCAAAATATGGCCGGAAAACTGATACGAATACTGAAAGGTTATGCCATTACCGAAGAAAAACATTCCATAAATATAGAAGCCACCCAAATTCCTTTAGGAATTTATGTTCTCAGGCTGCAAACAGATAAAAGTAGTAAGAGCCTGAAAATTATGCGAAATTGAACGATTCCTTTAATGATTAAAAATTTCAGATTAACAATTTGATCAGTTTTTTGCTTTAAAACCATAGCGTTTTTTAATGATCATTACCTGCATGCTGCCCGGCTCTAAGTAATTAGAAAACGGTATGGATTTCAGGTTAAAAAGTACCACAAACCCGCACTCGCTCTCTAACGCCCTTCCGATTCAGCAATATTAATTTGTAGTTCCCCACCTACCCCACAAACCTGCCGGCAATTATTGCTAACGGGTTTTACCAAAAGCTGAAGTAACTGGAATATTTGCAAACTTTATTATTTACTGCCTTGAGAAAGTATGTGATTTTCGCAATCCTGGGCTTATTGTTTGTGGGGAATTGTATGGCTCAGTTTCCTTCTAAAACTAATTTAGCGTCGCTTTCAATATCTGCCAATACCCGGGAAAAGCCCCAGTCTAAAGTATGGATGCACGATGGCAGACACTGGACGGTTTTATCGAATTCTTCCGGCGCACACGTGTGGCGGTTAGACGGTAATGCCTGGACCAGGGTACTTACTATTTCCAGCAGCTCAAACCTGCGGGCAGATTGTAAAGTAGTAGGCAATATTGTGCACGTCTTTTTGTTCAGAGGAAATAGTTCTGACCTGGTATCTATTGAATATGTTCCATCTAACAGCACCTATAAACTATGGTCCGGAAGAACCTCTACCGTAAGAGTTACCACCGATTCAGATGCCGAAACCGCTACCATAGACATTGACAGCAACGGCCGCATGTGGGTTGCCTACGATAACAACAGCAGCATATTGGTTCGGTGGAGCGATGCGCCATATTCATCCTGGAGCTCACCCATTACAGTAGCTTCCAATATTAACGACGATGATATTGGGGCAGTAATTGCGTTTCCTATGTTCAATAAGATCGGGGTTTTATGGTCGAACCAGGATACGGAACGCTGGGGTTTTAAAATGCATACCGATGGTGCAAGTCCGTCTTCCTGGTCTTCCGACGAGAATCCGGCTTCGCAATCTGCCCTGAACAAAGGTGCTGGTTTTGCTGATGACCATCTGAATATGAAAGTTGCCAGCGATGGCACCCTTTACTGCGCCGTTAAAACCGGATACGACTCACCCGGCTATACTAAGATCACACTTTTAGTGCGGCGACCTAATGGTACCTGGGACGATGCTTATAAAGTTTCGGAATTAGGTACTAGAGGCATTGTTATACTGAATGAAGCTGCCAATAAAATACGGGTAGTTTATACCGAAACCGAAGACGGCGGCGATATTTATTACCGAGAATCTGCCTTTTCGCCTATTTCCTTCGGCTCGCAACACACTCTCATCTCCGGCAACTACAACAACGCTACCAGCATAAAAACCAATTATACTTCAGATGTTGTAATTTTAGCGTCAACTTCCAGCACGGCCGTAGGCGTACTGGCCAGCGACGGAGGAACTACTCCGCCTTTGCCCGGGACTCCAACATTGGCCGCGCCTGCAAACAACGCAACGGGTATAGCCACGAATCCTACTTTAAGCTGGAATGCAGCTTCCAATGCAACTTCGTATCAATTACAGGTAGCAACTTCTAACAGTTTTTCTGCGCCACTGGTTGCAGATGTAAATACTGCCGCGCTTTCAAACCAGGTTACCGGTTTAAGCAACAATACGCAGCATTTCTGGCGGGTAAGAGCTATAAATCAGACCGGAACAAGTGCTTGGTCATCTATCCGGAATTTTACAACTGTAGCTTCACCGGCATCACGACCAGACACCGTTTTACTAGCTTCGCCGGCAAATAATGCCATTAATGTAGCACTTCCGGCAGTTTTAAGCTGGAATGCAGCTACTAATGCAACTTCATACCAATTACAGGTAGCAACCGCTTCTAATTTTCAGTCACCGGAGGCTAATATCAGTAATATTACTACGCTTTCCAGAAGTGTTACCGGTTTAGCTAACAATACACAATATTTTTGGCGCGTGAAAGCATTTAATGCTTCGGGAGAAAGTAATTGGTCTGCCGTTCGTAGTTTTAAATCGGAGCCGATGCCTTTACCAGGAACGCCAACACTGGCTTCGCCTGCCGATAACGCTACCGGAATTTCTATTAATCCAACTTTAAGCTGGAATGCTGCTTCCAATGCTACTTCCTATCAGTTGCAGGTAGCAATTTCCAACAGCTTTTCAGCACCATTAGTTGAAGACATCAGTAATATTTCCACCCTTTCCAGAACCATTTCCGGCTTAGCCAATAACACGCAATATTCCTGGCGGGTAAAGGCTTTCAATGCCTCCGGCGAAAGTAATTGGTCTGCTAGCAGAAGTTTCACAACCTTATCACAATCATCTCCGCCGGTTACAGGTTTAGTGGCACATTGGGAAATGGAAGATGTAGGCGGAATGACTTTAACGGATGCTACTGCCAACGGCAACCATGCAACCACGGTAGGAAATCCTACCAAAGTTACTGGAATATATGGGCAGGCATTACAGTTGAACGGCTCCAGTCAATACGCAACGGCTCCTTCCAGTGCTTCCCTGAATGTAGGAAATGCTTTAACCTTAGCAGCCTGGATAAGACCAAGCAGATCGGGTTCGCGGCAGGTTGTTCTGAAAAAAGGTACTACTGCAGATGGGTATGAACTTGGGCTCACCGGTTCCCGGAGAATCATTTTTACTTTGAACGAAGTTTCAGCTGACGGCGATTTCAAGATTACATCCAGCGATCTTCACCCAATAGATGGTACCACCTGGATGCACATTGCCGCTACTTACGATGGCGCTACTATGAAACTTTACCTGAACGGTACGCTGGAAAAATCTGAAACGGTAGATTCACCATCGCCGATAAACAGCAATAACCAGCCATTTAGCATCGGGGCAAAAAGCGATGGCGGCAGCAGGTTGCAAGGCACCATAGACGATGCCAGAGTTTACAACGTAGCCTTAAATGCCACCGAAATAAGTGCTCTTGCAGCTTTACCAAATGCAAGAACGGCTGCAGCAAGTCCACCAGAACCTACCGGGCAAACAGATACCAAAATTTCCAGGAATCATACGTCTTCATCTAAAGTAAAATTCATTGTTCCGGCTAAAGGCGATTATACCATTACCTTGTACGATCTGTCTGGCAGACCAATACGAGTCCTGCAACAAGGCTACGCAGAGTCCCGGGAAAGGCTTTCTGTAGACCTGAAAGATTACAATTTACCAGATGGTATTTATATGGTGAAATTGTTTGCCAGCAAAAGTAACCAGACCTATTTAAGGGTTAAAGTTGGTGATTGAACCCTCACAAATTTATTACCACAATCACCTCACCAATTCATTTTACGCAATTCTCCGCCCTTCCAATCCTCTTCCGATCATTTAAATGTACCTGAGTAGTTTTTTGGTTTAAAACCATAGCGTTTTCATAAAGCAAAGCTTCCGGATCTGTCTTCTGCAGGTTAGCGTGAGCTCCTGTTCCTATGAAAAAACGCTATGCTTTTGGGCTGAAAAAGTCAGGGAAAGTTCTTATGCACATTACATGTCCAACTATAAAATAATACAGCTTAATAATGAAAAAAAAAACACCTACAACAATATAGAAACGCATAATAAACACCGCTTATACCACACCTTATTTCCGTACTTTAAACTTGTCCTCCATGAAAAAACTCTTAGCGCTACTTGCATTTTCACTACTCTTTACCCAGAATGTGTTTGCACAATTCTCTTCCGTAAAGCAATTAAAAGCATTGTCTGTAGACAAAAATACGAAGGAAAAGCCCCAGGCGAAGGCCTGGATGCACGATGGAAAGCACTTTTCAGTGTTATCGACCAGCAGCGGCATGCACGTTTTTCGTTTGGACAACGATTCCACCTGGACGAATGTATTAACGCTTACGAGTAGTTCGCACTATTTTGCAGATTGTAAAGTGGCGGGAAATGTCGTTCACATATTACTATTCGACAACAACAAAACGGAGCTGGTATCAATAGAATATGTTGCTTCTAATAGTACATATAAACGATGGACAACACGAACTTCAAGCGTAGGAGTTTCAACTGATTCTGACGCCGAAACGGCCACATTGGATATTGACGCTACCGGCCGGATGTGGATGGCTTATGATACGGATACTACCGTTTCGGTACGCTGGAGCGATTCGCCTTATTCCAACTGGAGCAACCCTGTAATTGTAGCATCTGGCATTAATCCTGATGATATTGGGGCAGTAATTGCTTTTCCAATGTTCAATAAGATCGGGGTTTTCTGGTCGAACCAAAATACGCAACGCTGGGGTTTTAAAATGCATGCTGATAGTGACCCGGATTCCGTTTGGTCTGCCGATGAAAACCCGGCTTCGCAATCTGCCCTGAATGTAGGACATGGTTTTTCAGACGACCACATGAATTTCAAAGTCGGGTCTAATGGAACGCTTTACTGCGCCGTAAAAACCAGTTACGATACACCGGGATACACCAAAATATCGCTGCTGGTCCGCCGCCCGAACGGCACCTGGGATAATATTTACAAAGTTTCCGAATTAGGTACCCGCGGAATAGTTTTGGTAAATGAATTAAAAGGTAAGATCAGGGTTATTTATACCGAAGACGAAAACGGCGGCAAAATCTTTTACAGAGAATCCTCGCTTTCTTCTATCTCATTTGGCCCGCAGCAAACCTTGATCTCCGGGACTTATAATAATCCTACCAGTATAAAAGACAATCACACCTTCGAAGTGGTAATTATCGCTTCCAATTCATCCCAGGCAGCATCGGTTCTCGCCGTCGATGATCCTCCCATTCCGGAAGCACCAGCTTTAAATCTTCCTGCCAACGGTGCTACCAGTTTACCGGTGGCTTCAAATTTTAGCTGGACGGCGCCGTTATATGCAAAAACGTATCAATTACAGGTAGCAACCAGTTCAACTTTCCAGAATTTAATTTATGATGGAAGCAATATTACTAATACTTCGTCAACAGTTCCGGGTTTAAACTGGAGTACGCAATATTACTGGCGCGTAAGAGCCGTAAATAAATCGGGGGCAAGTGCCTGGTCTGCAGTAAGAAATTTCACTACGGAAGCTATTCCATTGCCAGGTGTACCAGTACAAACCGCACCATTAAATAGCGCAACGCTTGTAAGTAACCCGCCGGTTTTCACCTGGAATGCTGCAAATTATGCCGCCACTTACCAATTACAGATAGCCACTTCCTCTGGCTTTCAGACCATCGTTTCTGATGTAAACAATATTACCGGTCTTACACTAACTGCAACCAATCTGAACTGGAATACCCAATATTTCTGGCGGGTAAGATCCGTAAATGCTTCTGGCAGCAGTAGCTGGTCTTCGGTAAGAAATTTTACAACCCAGCCTATACCCATGCCAAGTCCGCCGGTACTGGCTTCTCCGGCAAATAGTTCTACCAACGTCCCACTTCCCGCAGTGTTAACCTGGAATGCCGGCGCCTACGCTGCAACGTACCAGGTGCAGGTAGCTATTTCACACGATTTCTTCACGATTGTTTCAGATATTAATAACATAAGTACGCTCACAAGAACTATTAATAACCTCGACTGGAGCAGTGAATATTTCTGGCGCGTAAGATCCATAAATGCTTCTGGCGTTAGTGCCTGGTCAGATACGAGCAGTTTTATATCCGAAGCAATTCCGGTACCAGCAACGCCAACCTTGGTTTCTCCGGCAAATAGTGCCATCAATATTCCTTTAAGCACCACTTTAAGCTGGAATGCCGTTACGTATGCGCAATCTTACCAAATGCAACTAGCAACTACTCCAGATTTCCTGACGCTAGTTAAAGACACCAGTAATATAAGCATTCCAAACACTTCTGTTTCCGGGTTAAATACTAGTACACAATATTACTGGCGGATCAGAGCTATTAATACATCTGGCTCAAGTAGCTGGTCAGTGGTCAGAAGTTTTACGACTGTACCGCCATTACCAATTGCACCGGTATTAAATTCCCCGGCCGATATTGCTACCGGAATTGCCGTTGCACCAACTTTAAGCTGGAATGCTTCTGCACATGCTGCCTCTTACCAAATGCAACTATCCACCACTTCGGATTTTTTAACCACCATATCGAACGTAAGCAACCTAACCACTTTAAATACCTCCGTTTCAGGTTTAGCATTCAGTACCCAATACTTCTGGCGCGTGAGAGCTACTAATATTACAGGTACCAGTCCTTGGTCGGATGTGCGCAGTTTCACTACCATGGCTATACCAGTACCAGCTGCTCCAACCCTGGCTTCGCCATCAAACGGAGCTAGCGGTGTTGCCTATACTCCCACTTTAAGCTGGAATGCAGTAACATATGCGGAAACGTACCAGATGCAACTGGCTACTACGGCAGATTTTACAAACCTGATAGCTGATATCAGCAATTTAACAGCCCTGAATACAGTTGTTCCGGCATTGGCTTACAGCACGCAATATTTCTGGCGGGTAAGAGCAACTAATAGTTCAGGTACGGGAAACTGGTCTGCAGTCAGAAGTTTTACCACCGTGGCACCGCCGCCGGTTCCGAGTATTCCGGCCTTGAGCTCACCTTCTAACGGTGCAACATCTATTGCTATCGATAGAACTTTAACCTGGAATACATCATCCAACGCTTATTACTACCAGATACAGCTGGCGACAACTTCAGATTTCCAGGCTATTTTTAAAGATTCTACGAATATATCTACCACCTCGGTACTCATTTCCGGTATGGCCTACAGCACCAAATATTATTGGCGCGTAAGAGCGATCAATACTACCGGGGCAAGTAACTGGTCGTCGGTAAGGAGTTTTACAACCGTTGCAGTTCCAGTTCCGGATGTGCCTGTGTTAGATCTGCCGGCGAATGCCACAGCAGGCGTTGCTTTACCGGCAGTGCTAAGCTGGAATGCGGTTTTAAATGCAGCCACGTATCGCGTACAGGTAGCAACCAGCTCCGGTTTTGGAACCATAATTTCTGATGTAAGCAATATCACAACCCTGAACAGTTCTCCTTCAGGTTTGAATTACAGTACGCAATATTACTGGCGGGTAAGAGCCGTCAATAGCTCCGGCACCAGTAGTTGGTCAGCTTCCAGAAGCTTTACCACCATGTCTATACCAATGCCGGTTGCACCTGTTTTGGTTGCCCCGGTTAATCTGGCAACAGGCGTTTCTAACCCACCGGCTTTAAGCTGGAATGCTGGTGATTATGCTGAGTCATACCAGTTTCAGGTAGCTACAACGGCAGATTTTATTGCTACGGTTGCTGATATCAATAACATTACTACTTTATCAAGGTCAGTTTCCGGACTTAACTGGTCAACTCAATATTTCTGGCGGGTTAGGACTGTAAATTCGTCCGGAGTAAGTAATTGGTCGGAAGTGCGCAGTTTCACTACCATGCCAATACCTATTCCAGCTGCTCCAACCCTGGCTTCGCCATCTAACGGAGCAAGCGGAGTTGCCTATTCTCCAACCTTAAGCTGGAATTCGGTAACTAACGCCGAAACGTATCAGATGCAACTGGCTACCACGGCAGATTTTACAAACCTCATCACTGATACCAGCAATTTAACTACCCTTAGTACAGTTGTTCCCGCTTTGGCCTACAGCACTCAATATTTCTGGCGGGTAAGAGCAACTAATAGTTCTGGATCGGGAAACTGGTCTATAGTCAGAAGTTTTACCACCGTGGCGCCGCCACCGGTTCCTGGTACAGTATCCCTGTCTTCTCCTTCGAGTGGGTCAACTGGTGTAGCAGTATCAAGGAATTTTAGCTGGAAAGCTGCTTCCAATGCTTATTACTATCAACTGCAGTTTTCTACTGTTTCTAATTTTGCAACCATCTTTAAAGATACCAGCAGCATAACTACGCTTTCAGTGCCAATTTCAGGCTTAACTTATAGTACGAAATTTTACTGGCGTGTTAGAGCAATTAATACTACCGGGGCGGGTAGCTGGTCTTCGGTTCGGAACTTTACCACGGTAGCAGTTCCGGCTCCGGCTGCGCCTATTCTGAACTTACCGGTTAATGCTGCTACCGCAGTCGTACTTCCGGCGGCATTAAGTTGGAATGCGGTTTTAAACGCTGAATCCTATCAGGTGCAGGTTGCAACAAGCTCCGGATTCAGTAACCTGGTTTATAATGTGAGTAATATTACAACGACCAATACTTCCGTTACCGGGCTGGACTTTAGCACCCAATATTTCTGGCGGGTAAGGGCTACCAATGCTTCGGGAACGAGTAGCTGGTCGGCGGTAAGGAGTTTTTCTACCGAAGCAATTTCTTTACCTGGCCCGCCAACGCTGGCTTCCCCGGCTAATAATGCCACTGCAGTGTTAACCCCGGTTGGCCTTAGCTGGAATGCAGGACCTTATGGCGAATCTTACCAGGTGCAGGTAGCAACTTCAACGAATTTTCTAACGCCATCTTTTGATGTGAACGATATTACTACTTTAAACACATCGGTAGCTGGCTTGGCTTACTATACGCTTTATTACTGGCGCGTGAGAACCAATAATGCTTCCGGAGTGAGCACCTGGTCTGCTACCTGGAGCTTTACTACCGGCTCGCAACCGGCCACTCTGGTTGGGCATTGGGAAATGGAAGAAACCAGCGGAACGACTCTGAACGATGCATCTTCTTTTAATAACCATGCCAGTACGGTGGGTAATCCAACCAAAGTTGCGGGAGTTTATGGGCAGGCTTTACAACTTAATGGAAGCAATCAGTATGCTACCGTTCCATCCAGTGCCTCGCTCAATGCAAGCAATGCTGTTACCTTAGCTGCCTGGATAAAACCGGAACAAACCGGTTCTGCGCAGGTAATTCTGAAAAAAGGCGTAACGGGTTCTGCAGACGGTTATGAGCTTTCCTTAACCAGTACCAGTAAGATCATGTTCCGCTATAATCAGGTTTCGTCGGGAGATACCTACCGTTTACTTGCTACTACCCTGCACCCAACCAATGGCAATACCTGGATGCATATAGCAGCGACTTTTGATGGTACTACCATGAAGATCTATGTGGATGGAAGTTTAGATAAAACAATGACATTAAGCTCTCCGCCAGCAATAAATAGCAACAACCTGCCGCTGGCCATTGGCGCACAGAGTACCGGAAACAACCGTTTTAAAGGAGCAATCGATGATCCAAGGGTTTATAATGTTGCTTTAAGTGCCGCCGATATAAACGCTTTGGCTACCATGCCAACTTTCAGGCCAGTACCAAATGCAACCACTCTGGTTGCGCCAGCCGACAATGTAACTAATATGAGTATTCCGGTAACGCTTAGCTGGAGTGCCGTAACCAATGCCGTTTCTTATCAGGTACAGGTGGCACCAACTTCAGACTTTGCTTCGCCTGCCGCAGATATCAGCAATATTACAGAACTTAATATTGCTGTTTCTACGCTAAATTATGGTACTCAGTATTTCTGGCGGGTAAGAGCGGTAAATTCTTCGGGAGAAAGTGAATGGTCGGCTCTGAGGAAGTTTACTACTGAACCGGTAGCGTTGCCTGGACCACCAACCTTAGATGCGCCGGCTAATAATGCTACTGCCATTGCAATTCCGGCCATGCTAAGCTGGACTGCCGGGAGTTACGCTACAAGTTACCAGGTGCAGGTAGCCACCACTTCAGATTTTGTCAACCTCGTTTCAGATGAAAGTAATATAACCGCACTTTCTACTGCTGTTGCCGGACTGGATTATAATACAAAGTATTTCTGGCGGGTAAGAACCGTTAATTCGGCCGGAATAAGTAGCTGGACAGCACCGCGAAGCTTTACTACCAAAACGCAATCAACTGCACTGGTGGGTTACTGGGAAATGGAGGAAACGAACGGTAATACGTTATTCGATGCTTCTGCGAATGCAAATAACGCAACTACGGTAGGAAACCCAATTAAAGTGGCTGGTGTTGCAGGGCAGGCCTTGCAACTTAATGGCTCGAACCAATACGCAACCGTGCCTTCCAGCGCATCTCTGAACATCAATAATGCCATTACTTTAGCCGCCTGGATCAAGCCGGAACAATCTGGCTCGGCGCAGGTAATTCTGAAAAAAGGACTAACCGGCGATGCCGATGGTTATGAGCTTTCGCTTACCAGTACCCGCAAAATTTTATTCCGATACAACCAGGTTTCCGGCGGAAGTGATTACAAAGCGCAATCTTCAATCCTTCACCCGACCGATGGTGATACCTGGATGCATATTGCGGCTACTTTCGATGGTACTACCATAAAAGTTTACATAAATGGTGTGCTCAATAAAACTGAAACATTAAGTTCGCCACCGGCAATAGCCAGCAATAATTTACCGCTCGCCATTGGCGGCCAAAGCACCGGAAACAACCTGTTTAAAGGGGCAATTGATGAACCGAAGATCTACAATGTGGCTTTAACCAGTGCTGAGATCAGTAGTTTAGCCAATATATCTTCAGCCCGAGTGGCAGTAACCAGTCCGCCAATTCCAGTAGAAAAACTTGATGCCAGCCCGAACCCATTTATGAATACTACCAGAATTAATTTTGCGGTTCCGGAAAGCGGTGAGTATTCAATAACGCTATACAATATGGCAGGGCATCCGGTAAAGGTTCTGAAAAAAGGCTATGCTACAGCCGGTGAAAACCTCTCTATGGAACTGGATGGTTCAAAATTACCACGCGGCCTGTATCTGGTTCGTTTACAAAATAACCGATACAGCGAAACCATAAAACTAGTGCATGATCTATGCAATTAATTTAATGGTGCCGCTTAAGAAAACGGTATGCTCAGATGTCTAAAAACTGTGGTTTGAAGAAAGATTTATCGTTTGGGCATCCGTTAAAAAGGCCTCTGGTTAGCAGAGGCCTTTTTTTATTTTGCTGCTTTTCCGAAGCTTGAGTTTTAGCTGTTAAAAAGATACCGTTTTGTAAATTTCAGCTTAGAATTCTTAACTTAATCCCGAAACTTTTTTTCGTTCTTTTTCCTCTTTTCTGATTTCATGCGTTAAAAACTTTAGCTAAATAAAACTTCGATGCTAGATATTGTAATAGAAGCCCGGCAAGCGTCCATAGGCCCCGGCATGGATGTGAAGCGAATTCTTCCCTTTCGCCTGAAAAGAATGGTTGGCCCATTTATCTTTATGGATCATGCCGGCCCGGTAACCATTCAACCTCAGAAAGTGCACGCCATGGATGTTTTGCCGCATCCGCACATAGGTCTTTCTACGGTTAGTTATTTATTCGACGGTCAGGTTACGCACCGCGATAGTCTGGGTGTAGAGCAGATCATCAGGCCAGGCGAAGTGAATTGGATGACTGCCGGCCGGGGCATTGCACATTCTGAACGCTTCGAGGAACCGGATGCTTTGGCCGGTGGGAAACTCGAAATGCTCCAGACGTGGGTGGCCTTACCGGAAAAAGATGAAGAAGCTGATCCTGCATTTCAGAATTATAAACCCCATGAGTTACCCATTTTTACAGAAACCGGTATCTGGATGCGACTTATAGCCGGCAATGCTTTTGGGTTGCGGAACGACGTAAAAACCCTTTCGCCGCTTTTCTACCTGCATGTAGTGCTGGATGCCGGAAAAAGGTTTGGATTACCTAAGGAACATTCTGAACGCGGTATTTACATTGCCAAAGGCAGTATAGAGGTTGCAGGCAAAACTTATGTAGCAGGCCAGATGCTGGTTTTCAGCAAAGGCGTTGATCCCTTTTTGCTTGCCAAAGAAAATACCACTTTAATGATGCTAGGCGGCGAACCTTTAGGAGAAAGATTTATCTGGTGGAATTTTGTTTCTTCCAGTAAAGAAAGAATTGAACAGGCAAAGGCCGACTGGAAAGAAGGTAGAATTTTATTGCCCCCCAACGATAATCAGGAATTTATTCCGCTGCCACCAGACAGATCCAGGCCGGCCGGCAATCCTGCACCGGAAGCTCTTTCCTGATGAAAAAATAAATGGGCCAAAAAATAAAAAAAAGCACTTACAAGTTTTATCTCGTAAGTGCTTGATTATTAAGAGCCCCCAGTCGGAATCGAACCAACGACCTACTGATTACAAGTCAGTTGCTCTACCAGCTGAGCTATGGAGGCTTCTTCTTTCAGGCTTAATGCCCGATTGATGATGCAAAAGTAGTAAGCTGAATTTAATTTCCAAACTTTAGCCATTACTTTTTTCGTTAAAAACGATACCATTTTTTTTATCAATTTCTATATTGTTGGTTTTCACGGTTTTTACGCTTGTATCAGGAGCTGTTATTTTACAAAAAAAAATATGCAGCCAGGTTTAGATTCCATTATTAACTGCTTCAAATTTGCTTTCAGATAGTAAAAATATTGCCTGAAATATTGCCTGTAAAATAACGTAAACTGCTGCATGCCGTAGTGCCTGTTTGAGCGGTATTTAACTTAGCATTTGCTCATGTCATATTACGTTTTTCCGCAACCTTCACGAAACACAGCATGAAAAGATCATTTTTGTTTGTATCGGTTACAATCTTATTCGCTTTAAACGGAGCATCCTGCCAGAGTCAGAGTGCCAGAAATAACGAAACTGCCCAAGCTCAGACAAATATCGGCAACGGACAGCCAAACCCAAAAGACTGCAGTCCGCTGGAAACCCGTAAGCCAAATGCCAGCAATCAAAAACCGGCTTTTCCGGAACAAACACGCGCCTGCGGCATAAAGACCACAACGGCATTTGAGGTGAAAGTGCTGGCCAAAGGGCTCGAAAAACCCTGGGCTGTAGAGCCCCTTTCAGATGGTGCTTTACTCGTTACCGAAAAACCCGGCCGTATGCGGATCGTTTCGGTTTCCGGACAAATAAGTAAACCGATAGCAGGTTTGCCGGCAGTAGATTATGGCGGACAAGGTGGTTTACTGGATGTAGCTTTGAGCCCGGATTTCGATAAAAGCAGAAAAATCTTCTGGAGTTTTACGGAAGCTCGTAAAGGTGGCAACGCAACTTCCGTTGCCAGCGGAATTTTATCGGCAGATCGCACCCGGTTAGAAAATGTGAAAATTATCTTTCGGGCTTTACCGGTACACGATGGACGACATCATTTTGGTTCACGGCTGACTTTTGGTCCGGATGGTTTTCTGTATGTAACCCTGGGCGAACGCTCCGATATTGAGATCAGGCCGCAGGCACAGGAAATGAACAGCCACATGGGAAAGATCCTGCGCCTGACACCCGAAGGAACTTCCGCTCCTGGCAATCCTTTTGCAGGAAAAAAAGATGTAATGCCTGAGATCTGGACAGTGGGTCACCGGAACGTACAAGCAGCTGCTTTCGACCAGAACGGCCAGTTTTGGATCGTAGAAATGGGGCCGCAAGGCGGCGATGAACTTAACCTGATCCAAAAAGGAAAAAATTATGGCTGGCCTTTGGTAAGCTTCGGGGAAGAATATTCTGGGGAACCGATTCAGGGATCAGTTACAGATAAAGCTGGCTTTGAACGACCGGTTTATTACTGGGACCCGGTAATTGCGCCGTCTGGAGCTCAGTTTTACAGCGGTAAAGCTTTTCCGGAGTGGAAGGGTAATTTGTTTGTTGGTGCATTACGCGATCAGAAACTGGTTCGTCTGAAAATTGAGAACAACAAAGTGGTTGGCGAAGAACATCTGCTTACTGAACGAAGCCAACGTATTCGGGATGTGAAAGAAGGACCTGATGGCGCTTTATACCTGGTAACCGATGAGACTAAAGGAGAATTACTAAAAATTGTTCCTAAACAGTAATCTTTTCGGAAGATCGAATTAAAAGATTCCGCGTTTTGTTTTCGGCCTTTTGGATTACTTTCCGGATGAAAAACGGTATGGTTTTAGGCATAAAAACTCAAGCCAAATTTAAACAAATGCAGATAAGAAAACGGTAGGGTTTAGGGTCGAAAAACTACCATTTTCTTATCTGCTTTCTCTTGAATTTTTCAGGAAAATTTTGAAGTAATACACTCGTGTTTCTGTTCTGAATTCGCCTTACGCTTTCACAAATTCTTTTGTACTTCTTGTCGTATCGATCGGGCGGACCAGCTTTTCAATTTCGGCTCGTTTAGGTTCTAAAAATGGCGGTAACGATAGTTTTTCGCCCAGCGTTTCGTAGGGTTCATCGCCCATAAATCCTGGGCCGTCGGTGGCAAATTCGAATAAGATCTGGGGCGCAACCCTTATATACAGCGATTCGAAAAAGTGGCGGTTTACGTAGCCGGAAGTTGGAATGCCAAAACTGCTCATCCGCGCGATCCATTCATCTAAAACGGCCCTGTTTTCTACCCTGAACGCAGCATGATGCACCGTACCGTAGCCTTGTTGCGCGATGTTTATTTTAGCATTTTCCTCCACGATCACCGATGCGCCGTTGCCGCCTTCGCCCATTTCAAATAAATGAAATGCGCCGTCCTGAGCTGTTTCCTTCCACAAAAGCACCGTTTCAAGCATTATTTTAAAGTTCTGAAAATCAGCGATCCGGACGAAAACGGGGCCTAAACCGGTAATTGCAAATTCCAGTGGCACAGGACCTTTTTGCCAGGGCGTGCCGGAAACAATGCCTTTATTATTTTCATCGGAGATCAACTGGTACTGCTGGTCGTCAAAATCAACGAAGGAAAGCGTTTTCTTGCCGAATTGTTCTTTTATGTTTTCGTGGCTGATCTTTAACCGGTCGAAACGCTTTATCCAGTAATCCAAAGCTGCATTGGTAGGCACCCGGAACGAGGTTTTAGCAATTTCGTTGGTACCGTGCACGCCTTTCTGAATACCCGGAAAATCGAAGAAAGTCATATCGGTTCCGGCGCTGCCTTTGTCGTCGGCAAAAAACAAATGGTAGGTCTGAATATCGTCCTGGTTTACCGTTTTCTTTACCAGCCGCATGCCCAAAATATTCGTAAAAAAATCGTAATTCTTTTCGGCGCTGCTGGTAATGGCAGTAACGTGGTGCACTCCTTTTAGCTGATTCATAAAAATTTCACTATACAATTCAGTTGAAAAACGGTATGGTTTTAACCTCAAAAACTCAGGTAATCTTCTGCCGCTGTAAAATTGGTTTCTTCTTTCACAGAATTATTATTTTCTCCGGAAAAAAAGAAATGAAGTGGCCGAAATAAAATCTCAGGATTCCTCCACCCGCTCCGTTTCCCGGTTCGTTTTTTCACCCAGAAATTCTACCCAAGCCTTTTTAATGCACGGATAATGTTTGGATGCTTCCACCTGATTCCTGAACGCTACCAGGTTATCTTCAAATCTTTTGGCTAGTTTTTCATCTTTTAAATTGCCTTGTGCATCAAAAGCCTCGTGCGCCGTAGCCAGCGAAAACATATCCGGATAAACCCGTGTGCCCAAATGTTCCAGCGGAATGCGCAAAGACCACAAACCCCGGTTGCCGCCAACCATAGATGGCGAAGCTGACATTAATAAAGCGTGATGCTGGTGAAAAGGCTGCGGCCGGAAACGGGAAACCCAATCAATCATATTTTTCAGCACGCCGGGCATGGAAGCGTTATATTCCGGCGAAGCAATAATAAAAGCATCGGTAGCCAATACACGTTTCCGGAATGCTTCTGCGCCCTCCGGATGAAAATCATCTACCTCCAGATCCTGATTAAAAGAAGGACAATCGAACGCGTTCATATAAGCAAAATCTACTTTACTGCCATTTTTTTCGAGCACCTGCGCCGCTAATCTGGCCAGTTTGGTGTTCAGCGAATCAGCCCGCAGCGAGGCCGAAAAAACCAGAAAACTGGTTTGCCCTTGTCCGTCAGGCATTTGTTGTTCTTCCATCAGTTATAGTTTAGAATTTGGGTTGCACAAAAGCATGAAAATTTGATCGTCTTCCTTTTTGGTGGATTACGCGTAATATTCGAATTAGTGGCTTAAAAGCGCACAAATTTCACCGTTAACTTATATTTCAACCCAATATTTAGCATGAAAGCAATTACCCTGATACCCGGCACCAAAACCGTATGCCTGGAAGATAGAACCGAACCGCAAATAACCACCGACGATGAAGTGAAAATAAAGGTCTGGGAAGTAGGCATTTGCGGCACCGACCGCGAAGAAACGTCCGGCGGCCAGGCCACTGCACCAGCCGGAAAACAGAAACTGGTAATTGGTCATGAAATGTTCGGGCAGGTGGAAACGGTAGGCAAATTGGTTAAAAAAGTCAAATCCGGAGATTTTGGCGTTTTCATGGTGCGGCGTGGTTGCGGCGAATGCGAGGCTTGCCTTAACAGCCGCAGCGATATGTGCTACACCGGAAACTATACCGAAAGAGGCATAAAAGGTGCCGACGGTTTTCAGGCGGAATACGTGGTAGACAAAGAAGAATTCCTGATAAAAGTACCGGAAGCAATCAAACATCTCGGCGTTTTAACCGAACCCATGAGCGTAGCCGCGAAGGCAATAGATGAAGCTTTGGGTTTACAAAAAGCCCGCTTAAAAGACATTATGAACCAGGAAAAATGGCTGCAGGGCAAAAGAACGCTGGTAGCTGGAACGGGTGCTATTGGCTTGTTGGCTGCATTAATTTTACGCCTGAAAGGAGCCGAAGTAATAGGTCTGGATATTGTGCCGGAAGATTCGTTGCGGCCGCAGCTTTTAAAACAAATTGGCGGTACGTATGTAAACGGAAAGTTGGTTAAAATGCAGGAAATAGATAAAGTATTTGGCCAGATCGATCTTATTTTTGAAGCCACCGGCATTGCCGAATTGCAGTTCCAGTTAATGGAAGCGTTGGGCATAAACGGCATTTACGTTGCCACCGGAATTCCTACCGGCAAACGCCCCATATCAAATATAAGCGCTGACCTGATGAAACAACTCGTTCTGAAAAACCAGATCCTGCTCGGCAGCGTGAATGCCAGTTATGCGCACTATGAAATGGCTGTAGAAATGCTGCAACAAAGTTACCGGAAGTGGCCCGAAGTTGTAAACCAGCTCATCACTTCCCGCATTCCTTTCGAGGATTTTCAGACTGCCTTACATCAGCACGACGACGATGAAATAAAAGTGGTGGTGGAATGGCATAAAGAAACAAAAAACTCTAGGGTTTAGAGCCCAAAAACTCTGGCAACAGTTTCTTGGATCTTATAAAAAAACCGGCTCAGATTTTAAAATTCTGAGCCGGTTTGGGAAACTTATTTCAGCATTATTTTGCCTTTCATTACGGGGTGAAAAGTACAGTAATAGCTGGCACTTTTGGTTACCGTCAACCTCCAGGACTTACCGGTAGCCAAGTCCGGCGATTTCCAGGATTTTCCGCTTGCTTCTGTTACATTATGCACTACCATATCGCGGTTAATGAACAAGATCTTATCACCGTTTTTTACGGTAATCTGCGCGGGTTTGAACTTCATTTGCACGATCTCCACAGTATGCGTTACCGGCGCTTTTTCTGCTCCGGAAACAACCTTGCCAGTATAGAAAAGCAGCAATGTAACAACAAGCAATAAGGCTGGCTTTAAATTCTTTCGGATACTCATTTTTTACTGATGCTCCTGAATTGTTTCTGAACCATTTGGGCATGTTCCAGGTGCGCTTGAAAAATTGGAGCTGCATCCTGCAACAGTTTCTTGAGTTCCGCATTTTCCGTTTCCGGAATGAGCACATCTTTAACCGTCGAAATTACGGCTTTGTGGTAAGCAACTTCATTGTCGATGTACGCTTTGTCGAAAGCAGCCCCGGATTTTGCCCGCAGTATGGTTTTGGTTTTTTCCGCATCGGCCAGTAGCTTTTTGGTTGTAGCATTATCTTTCGGGGTTATCTTTAATTTTCCGGCAAGCGCCACCGCCTGGTCAATTACCGACTGGTGATCTTTCGCCATCATATCAGCAAACTTTATCACTTCGGCATTCTTCGATCTCTCTTTCGCAATTTTAGCATAATCTATGTCGATCAGGTTGGCGGTTACTGCTACCGAAGCCACTTCGGGGTCTGATAATTTACCGGTTGCTTTCTGAGCCTGGGCCGGAACCTGCAATAAAAATACACTGAACAGCGCACCGGCTATCCAGGCAGTCGCATTTTGAATTTTTCTCATAATTTTCGTTTTAGTTGTGGTTTATTTCTTAGAGTTAAAAAACGACCAAAGGTTACAAAAACGGATAGGGTAAATTTTATGGCTGTAACAAGATGTTTACCCTAAAGTTAGGCTTTAAAACGACAAGCTTGGAAAGCACTTTTTCTCGTTAAAAGTATACCGTTCTGGACATCAGCAAGCATTGCAGAATTCTTTTTGAAAACGGAAAAACAGCGAGATAAAACGCTATGGTTTTTGCTTGAAAAAGTGCTTCGGATCAATTAGCAAATAGCTTGGAAATGCCTTTATGTATGATAGAAAAACCCCAGAATAGCACCGTAAATCAAATGGCCCAGCAGCGTTACGATCGGGGTTCCTTTGCCATAGTTCAGCGCAAATATGCCGGGCGGCTCCAGCTGTTTGGTAGGCGTTGGCCCCTGAAAAGGCCGGGCCATACGCGGGTGAATAAACGTAAGAATTTCCAGCCCGACCGATAATACAAAAGCTACGTGCACCAGCCCGATGGCCATCCCAAACCACCAGGTTTGCAAACCCGAACTTTCGAAAGCAGCGCCGTAAATAAAAGCAAAGAGCCAGCCCATGGTTAAGTGAGCCAGCAAACCAAGCCACGGCGCTTTGTTCCGGTTTGCGGTAAAAAGCGTGCCTAAAATAAAGGGCAGATCCATGCGGGTAAAACCCAGCGGCCGGGACGCAGCAAGCAAAATGGTTAGTATAATGGTAGCGGCAAAACCCCATAAGAGCAGGTTATCGATATTCATCGGGCAATTTCCTTTCCTTTGCACGATTCATTTAAAGTCAGGGCGGCGCAGATCAACCCGATATGCGTAAAACCCTGCGGATAATTACCCAGCATTTCTCCGGTTTCCGGTTCAAATTCTTCGGCCAGCAAGCCCGCCGGACTCGCATTTTTCAGCACCGCTTCGAATACCATTTGTGCTTCCTCAATTTCCCCCGCCATCACTAAATTTTCTACCAGCCAGAAATTACAGATCCCAAATGCCCCTTCGCCACCACGCAAACCATCGTCTACATGTTTATAACGGTACACTAGGTTCCGGTTCGTAAGCTGCTCTTGAATTTGCTGCCTGGTAGAACGCATTTGCGGAGAATCTGCGGGACAATAACCAACCAGCGGAAAAACCAATGAACTGGCATCCAGCGTACTTCCATTGAACTCGCGGGTATAAGCGCCGATTTTTCCGTTATACCCATATTGCTCCACGGCCTTCCGGATCTGCTGGCTTACTTCGCGGTATTTCTCCAGGGGAGCTTCCTTCCATTGATATTTTTCAGCCAGCTTAATTAACCGGTCAAGCCCAGCCCAGGCCATTACTTTTGAATGCGTATGATGCGTATTTGCGGAACGTACTTCCCAAATTCCGTTGTCAGGTTGGTTCCATTCCCGGCAGATTATCTCGCCTAAGCCCAACAGAAATTTCCGGGAATCGCGGGCAAATTCTTTAACCAGCGGCGCATATTCATAAACGGCATCCAGCACTTCGCCATAAACATCCAACTGAAACTGATCATGCGCGCCGTTTCCAATACGCACTGGTTTCGAATTATTAAAACCGGTAAGCCAGTTCAAAGTTGTTTCCTGCAAAGAAGCATGTCCGAAAACCGAGTAAACAACCTGTAATTCCGGTTGCGTAAGGCGGGTGGCGTGCAATATCCAATCCATATACGCATGCGCTTCTTCCTCAAATCCCAGTTTCACCAAAACCCGGGTGGTAAAAGAAGCATCGCGCAGCCAGCAAAACCGGTAATCCCAGTTGCGTTCCCCTCCAGCTTCTTCCGGTAGCGATGTGGTTGGTGCCGCAATAATGGCTCCGGAAGGTGCATGCGCCAATAGTTTCAGGGTAAGGGCGCTGCGTTTTACCATTTGTTCGTACAAGCCTTTGTATTTGCATTGCTTCAGCCAGTTGTTCCAATATTCATCGGTAAGCTGCAATCTTCTCAAAGCTGTTTCTTTCAGTTCGGGTAATACAGCAGGGCTTTGGCTGGAATAACTTAAAGAAAAAATAACCCGTTCGCCGGCGCGTAAACGAAACGTTGCAGTTGCGCATTCTTTAGTTTTTGCCACGTTTATGATACCGTTATCCAGGGTGCTGAGCAAGTTAAAAATATGCTCTTTCCATAAAACCTGAATGCCTAACTTCTTACGGTCTTGCAGCGTGGCAGCTTCTTTCCCGTAAAATAACCGGGGTTCATATTCCATTCGAAATTCTATTTCGCCGGAAGTTACTTCGAGCACCCGCAAAATTTCATGATCCGGAAAAAGCGATCTGGTTTTCTCTTCCTCCGTCATGGCTACAAACGCATCGAGTAATCTGGCCTCCGAATCAGCTACTTTATAGCGTGTTTCCACCACATTCGAAGCCGGAAGGTATGTTTGGGAACACGTAAAAGCTGCAACCGGCGCAATGGAAAAATGACCTCCCCGTTCCGTATCTAACAGGGCCGCTAAAATAGCCGGCGAATCGAACTCTGGTAGACAACACCAGTCGATGGAGCCGCTATTGCTTACCAAAGCAGCCGCGCGACAATTTCCAATAAGTGCATAATCTGAAAGTCTGGCGGCCATTATAATGTAATCGGTTCTTAAAAAAGAAGATCTAAAACCAGCTTCCTTTCTTCTTCGGATAGCTATTTAGTTATATGGTGTAATTCCCGGTAAGCAGCAGTAAACGGATGTTCTCTGGCATCGCCGGCTTTCATAATATGCATTACTTTCCAGTTCCGTTCTTTTAAATAATCAGAGATCAGAGCCCGATGACAACGCCACCAAACCGCTTCCGAACACATGTAAGCGGTACGTTTTGCAACAGCCAACTCCGTAAGCCGGCTTATACCTTCAGCAAATGCAGTGGTTTCGGTATAATCGGCGTAAGCCCGGAAAGATGCGCTGGTCCAGATGGTGTTTTTGGAATCGGGGTTAGGTTTGCGGCGGCCGCCTAATTCCGGAAAAGGTTGGTAAGCAATACCGGTTTCAGGCAGATAATTTTCCAGCGCACCGGCATTGAATTGCGGGTATTTCCGGGAACCCGGAAAGCGCCTGACATCCGCCAACGCTTCAATTCCAAACGACAGCAAGGTTTCCAGAAAATCCTCCTGGCTCCGGGTAGAGTGGCCGATGGTCCAGATTTCAGGTTGCGGCTTTGCCATTACTGTTTGATTCTGATTTTTTTTTAAGCGTTTTCTACTGGTTAGACGCTTAAAAAACGGTAGGGTTTTAGGGTTAAAAACTCAGGAAAGCCAGATAATTCACTTTCCCGGAAACTACATCTGCTAATCGTGTATTTTGATAAGCACCGAACCTTTGTGAGCGGCAATGTGGTCGGTTGTATCGCTTTAATTTCGTATTGCGGTTCTTCTTTGCTGGCGCGGTGCGTATGGCCTTTATAATCGAAATCTGAAGTGTGCACTTTGATGATCTTGCCAGTAACGTAGCCCGCTTCAGAATTCCATTTCACGTGGTCGCCGGTTTTGAAGCTCTTTTCCATAGCTTTTTTCTTTTCTTTTAAAGGCTCGCGTTCATATATTCCGAATTCTGCTTTTGAAAGTTTATTCAATAACCGGCAAATTCTTCGGTGCGGATGTTATCGTCGTCTATGCCGGCATCGGTAAGCGTTTTCCGGATGGACGAAACCATACTGGCCGGGCCTGAAATAAAGTAAATAGGCGCGGAAAGATCGGGAAGATATTTTTTTAGTAATTCCTCCCTGAAGAAACCTGTTTCTCCCTCCCATTTTTCGCCGGTTCCTTCTAATTTGGTCATGGAAGGCACAAACGTAAAGTTGGGATTTTCTTTCCGGGCAGTCAGCAGATCATCGAGAAAAGCCGTAGTTTTTGGCGAATTGTTGGCGTAAAAAAGAAAGAGTTTATGCTCGGTTTTATCGTGAGCAGCTTGCAGCAACATACTGTGCATAGGTGTAATGCCAATGCCGCCGGAAAGAAAAACCACCGGTGATTTTGTATTGTTCGGCAAGGTAAAAGAGCCTGAAGGTCCTTCCATGGTTAATTCCGCCCCCGTTTCCATATTTTTCAGGTTCCGCTTAAAAGCAGTATCGCGCATGCGGGTAGCAAACATGATATCTTCCTGGTATGGCGCATTGGCCAGCGAAAACGCCCGGCCATTTCCTTCTTCATCGGTTTCTTTCGGATCAATAAGCTTGAATTCTGCATACTGCCCGGCTTTATAAGTGAATCCGGCCGGTTTTTCGAAATAAAAAGCCATGGTGCCATCAGCTATTTCTTTTTTGCTTTTGAGCCTGATCTGATATGTTGCCATATATTTTCATTTATGGTTAAACAAACAAAATTACGACCTTTAAAAGAGAGGTACCTCACTTTAAACTTAAAGCAGTATTCCAGCAAATTCCGTGACATTGCTTTACAATGGCAACCACCCCGACAAGTAATTGTTTATACTTACCGGACGAGACACCATTCCTAACCTTCAATCCTAATCGCAACTATATTATTCTATAACGATTAGAGCCTCCACAAGGAATTACGTTACATCCTTTTGACATTATTTTTCAATTCGGGAAGATGTCTATAAAGAGAATTTTATACTACAAACTGAAACCGGCACCAGCAGCAACAACTGAATAGAAGTTAAAAACGCTATGGTTTTAGATGGAAAAACTATTGTTGCTACAAGCGCTTTTCACTTTTTATTGAGCCTGAAAAACTCTGGGGAAGAAAAAAGATAACGAAGGGAAGCTTTAATGAATCAGTCTAAAATAATAAGTTAATGACTGGTACAGAAACAAAGAAAAAACAATAAAAATAACATGTCGTTTTAAAAGCGATATAAACAAAAAAGCACTTACAAGTTTTATCTCGTAAGTGCTTTTTACTTTTTGAGCCCCCAGTCGGAATCGAACCAACGACCTACTGATTACAAGTCAGTTGCTCTACCAGCTGAGCTATGGAGGCTTCTTTCTTTCAGGCTTAATTGCCCGATTGATGATGCAAAAGTAGCGGCTTAAACTTATTTTACAAGTTTTTGCCGCTACTTTTTTTTAACTTTTTAATAACGTTTTGAAAATCAAACTGAAAAAATTAGCTACGGATCTCTTTCAGTTGTTTCTGCAGAAGCTCTATCCGGCTGTTGGCCTGTAAAATACGGTCATCGTACTCTTCTCGTAGCTTTTCAGCATTCTTGGAGCGAGCAAAAAACTCGATGTTCGTCTTAAGCGTACGAATGTCGTTTTCAAGCTGACTGATTTCTTTGCGAATGCTCTGCTCCTTCTGATACAATTTATTCGATGCATCCGGACCGCCTTTCAGTTTATTCATCTGAAGTTTGAAGAGCACATCGGTTTTTTGTTCGTTGGACAGCTCCGGAACAGTATCAAGGTATTTTTCCATCAAGGCAAAGAATTTTTCTTCTGCCTGGGCATTGCTGCGACCAGAACCGGAATCAAAACTCTGCCATTTGGTAACCATTTCTTTCAGGTGTTCCAGATTTCCAGCCTGCGGATGCTGATGCTGCGAAATGCGTTCCGTAAGTTCATCCAGATAAGCGGTTTTTTCTTCCGAAAGTTTATCCAGTTCAGCTTCTTTGTGCTGCGCATCTGCCTGCCGGCGATCGAAAAATTCGTTGCATGCGGCGCGGAAGCGTTCCCAGATCTTATCGGAATATTTATCCGGAACACGGCCAATGGTTTTCCATTTTTTCTGCAGCTGGATCAGCTGTTCTTTGGTCGCATCCCAATCGGTACTATCTTTTACAGCTTCGGCCTGTTCGCAAAGTTCCGTCTTCAGCTTCAGGTTCTGCATTTTCTGCTCATCCAAAGCTTTGAAGAACTGGTTTTTGTTATGGAAGAATGCTTTATAAATTCCCCAGAACTTTTTGTTGATTACGTCGGCATTTTCCTTTGGTACTAAACCAATGGCATCCCATTCTTCCTTAATTTTCTGAATCTCGTCGGTTTTATCGCGCCAGTCGTTAATGCGGTCGGTATTGTAATTCTGGAAAACTTCCAGGCGGTTCAATACTTCCGTTTTCTTAGAAAGGTTAGCTGTTTCTACCTCGCGGCGGCCAGCCATGAATTCTTTTTTGCGCTCATGCACTTTTTCCGAAGCCTGGATAAAGCGTTCCCAGATAGCATCGCGCTGGTCGTTCGGAACCGGGCCAATGTTTTTCCATTCTTCGTGTAAATGGCGCAGTTCCTGCAAGCTCGCATTGATCGATGGATTCTGCTCCAGCGCTTCGGCGCGGGCTACCAGTTGTAATTTGGCATCTAGGTTACGTTTGCGGTCCAGCTCTTTCAGCTCAAAATAAATGCTACGGTTGTTGTAGAAAATATCAAGCAGCGCATGGTAAGAATTCCAGAGCTGCTGCGATTCGTTTTGCGGCACTGGTCCAATTGCTTTCCATTCTTCTTGGATCGCTTTCATTTTATCGGCACTGCTTTTGGTTTCGGCAGCTTCTACCACTTCGCGAAGCTGGGCAATAAGCTCCTGTTTGCGCTGCAGGTTTTTCTGCTTCTGTTCTTCTTCACTGCGCTGATCGCGGTAACGGTTTTCGCGGAACTGTTGTATAGCCTTTTCAAGCTGCTGGCGTTCCGGCGATAAACGGTATTCAAAATCATCGGCAGTACCGCCTTCGGCAATGAATCTTTCCTGCGCTTCATTTTTTTCAGCAGCCAGTTTCAGTTCATATTCGCGGTACATATCGTTTACCTGGCGGAAGTTTTTACGGCTATCGGTTTTCAGAATTGCCATTAACTGCCGCTCGAGTTCAGCTGCCGGCATGGCCGCATAATCGGTGTCGGTAAACTGCTCGTCTTCAGTACTTAATTCGTAAGTTTCTTCCGTTTTTTCGGCTGAAATATGCGCTACACCAGTACCGGTATTTTCAATTTCTTCCGCTTTACGCTGGGCAGGCATAACTTCCGGAATGATCTCATGCGCTGCAATAGCACCAGAAATTACATTGCCAACAGTATTTTCGTCGCCTAAAGCAGCATCACGTTCGGCTTCAGTTGTACCACCAGAAACGGTATTACTTTGACCTGAAAAAGTGCCGATAGCTGGTTCATTTGTAATAGTTGCTGTTGATTCTTCAGTTTCTGAGACGTTGGTTTCCACCACTGGTTCGCTTACTTGTGAGATCGGGTTTTCTGCAGGAGGAATTACTTCGTGCGTAGCAACTGCTCCACCGGCAACTGTAGAAGCATCTGGTGCTGAAACCGGCGTCTCAGTGCTGGCCGGAGTTTCGGTGCGCGGCATATTTTCAGGCAGTGAAATCGACCCTGCTTCAATATTTTCGATATTTGTTTCCGGTGCAGGTTGCTCAGTTTTTGTTTCCGGAATTGGAATGGAATTGGTGGCCGGGGCAGCTGCAGGGGCTATTGGTTCAGCAGGCATACTTTCGGCAAATGCCGTTGGTGAAACCGGAGCAGCAGGCTCATTACTACCAGGAGTCGCTCCGCTCTTCCGGGCGTTTATTTCGGCCAGGCGTTTCTCCAGAATACTCATTGCGTCTTCTTTAGGCGCGGGTGGTGGGGTATTATTGGGGTTATTTGGGTTAGCGTTATTCTCGTTCGTCGGGTTTTCGTTCTCTAAGGTCATTAGCTCAGGGGTTAGCGTTGGTTTACAGTATGGTATCTTCTTTTAATTCGGATGTTAGTTTAAGCTCGGGTCTACAGGGTAGTTTGACAGTATCTTATACTTTCCGCCCATTTCTTTTAATATCTGGCGCCAGAGCGTATCAGCATTCAAAGTAAATAATTTTTTCGAGGCATTGTTGTTCACGATCCAAACATTTTTCTCGATCTCTTCTTCCAGTTGCCCGGGCGTCCAGCCAGAATAGCCTAAAAAGAAGCGTATCTCTTCCGGATTTATTTCTCCGTTTTCGAGTTTGTTTTTTACATAATCGTAATTTCCACCCCAATATAAGGTATCGCTCAGTTTTATGGCATCCGGAAAATCGGTGCGGTTATGAATATAATGTAACGTATTATGCTGCAGAGGGCCGCCAATGCCGAGTTCCATTTCCAAACCTTTATCGAAGTAGTCAAGCACGTCGGCCAGTTTCAAATTAGAACGGCGGTTCAATACAAGCCCGAAACTTCCTTCTTCGTCGTGCCGGCATACGAGCACCACGGTCCTTTCAAAGTTCGGGTCGCCCAGGTAGGGTTCGGAGATCAGAATGCTGCCGGCTTTAATATCTGTCATTTGCATATTATCGTTATACTTTTCAAGCCTAAAACACTACCGTTTACGGTTATGCCACCTCACAATACGCACAACATACTCCTTAAGTGGCAAAAATGTTAATTAAATAACCAATAAATGTTAAAAATATTGCCTGATTATGCATTTTGGCTTGCTTACTATAAAAACCATTTAGTAAACAATAGGTTTTCGGCAATAAAATGAAAGCTTACCGGCTTTTTTTTTAATTTTGAACAGCATTGCCCCAAAAACTATGAACCAACCACTTTCCCTAGCCGATATCCGGAAGAATTATTCCCGCGAAGAACTGACCGAGCAAAGCGTATTGCCAGACCCGATCCAGCAATTTGAATTCTGGCTGAATGAAGCGTTAAATGCCCAGGTAGAGGAAGCTACTGCGATGGTACTTTCTACTGCTACGCCGGATGGCCGTCCGTCGTCGCGGGTGGTGCTTCTGAAAGGAATAGAAAACGGCAGCTTAATTTTTTTTACGAATTACATGAGCCGCAAAGGCCAGCAACTCGGTAGTAATCCTTTTGCAGCCATTACTTTTTTCTGGCCCGCGCTGGAACGCCAGGTACGCATTGAGGGAAAGATAGAGAAAATTTCCGAAACGGCTTCCGATATTTATTTCCATTCGCGGCCGAAAGGAAGCCAGATCGGTGCTTGGGCCTCGCCGCAAAGCCAGGTGGTAGAAAGCCGCTCTGAACTGGAACAAGCCGAACACAGCTTTGCCGAAAAATTCAGTTCTACAGTAGAAATTCCGCGTCCGAAACATTGGGGCGGTTACCAGCTAGTGCCCGATTACCTGGAGTTCTGGCAAGGCCGCCCAAACCGCCTGCACGACCGCATTGTTTACGAAAAGCATAATCATGGTGGCTGGCATATAAACCGCATTGCACCCTGATTTTTATTATGTATTTTAAATTTTAACCCGGCAGAAATTCAATTGCATTGCTTCGGGTTTTTACCTGAAAAAGGATAGCGTTTTTCCCTTGCTAAAGAAAGAAAAACAGAAACCTCATAATCGATAAATTGCACTTATGGCCGAAATAAAGCCACTCCGCGCCTGGCGCTACCACAATAAGTTTACTCCACAGATCGATTCGCTTACGTCGCCGTTATTCGACGTAGTTTCTAAAAAACAGCGCGAAGCATTATACCAGAATCCATTAAACAGCATCCATCTATCCGTTCCGCGTGGCGAAAATCCGGCCGAAAACGCTGCCGCTTTGCTGGATGACTGGAAGCGCGATAATGTACTTCATCAGGATGAACTGCCGGCTATTTACGTTTATTACCAGCATTTTCAATTGGCCGGTTCGAATAAGAGCTATGTGCGCAAAGGATTTTTATGCCACATTAAAGCCTACGACTGGAACGAAAAAGTTTTACTGCGTCACGAAAACACCATTCCGGATGCGGTAAACGACCGGATAGAATTGCTGGAAAAAACTCTGCTGAACAGCAGCGCCACGCACGGTCTTTACGCCGATCCCGATTTCCGTTTAGAGCAATTAATGGATGAAGCCATGCTGGATCCGGTTTACGAAACGGAAGATTACCAGGGCGCCCGCGATGTTCTGGCAATTATTCAGGACGCCAAGGTTATTGAACAGTTTATCAACGTTTTAAAAGACAAACAAGTATTGCTTGCCGATGGGCATCACCGCTACGAAGGTTCGCTGGAATACCGCAAAAAGATGATGGCGGCCAACCCGAAACACACTGGAAACGAGGCTTATAATTATCATTTAATGTACCTCACCAATTCCGAATCGGATGATTTGCGCATTTTGCCTACGCACCGTTTACTGGAAAAACTGCCTATTCCGAAAGAGGAATTTCTACAAAAGCTAGAGCCATATTTTGTAGTTACGCCCAAAGAAGATCCGTTTGAACTGAACGAAGTAATTGCCGGTAAACCCTGGGCTTTTGGTTTGTATTTAGATGGTCTGGCTTATAAACTGCGCCTGAAACCGGAAGTGCATGGCATGATAAATTGGGAAACTACTCCGGAAGTAAAGCAACTTGACTTAACGGTGTTGCATTTCTTCGTTTTCGAAAAAGTGCTTGGCATTGCTTCGGAAGCGCAGCGTAATTACCCGGGGCTTAGCTACGTGCGTAATTTCACCGAATGCATATCCAAAGTAGATACGCACGCCGCAGAAGCCGCTTTTATCACCAACGAAGTATCGATGGAGCAGGTGAAAAACGTTTGCTTTAGCGGCGCTATTATGCCACAAAAATCTACTTTCTTTTACCCGAAGGTGATCTGCGGTTTTGTTTTTAGTTCTATAAAAGAAGATGAATTTACCCGTGAAACTGATCCTTGCTTCTAATTCGCCGCGCCGCAAAGAAATATTAAGCGGTTTGCGCATTCCGTTCAGCATCCAGGTAAAAGACGTAGCTGAAGATTTTGAACCGCACCTGCAACGCGAGCAAATTGCCGAACACTTAGCCGAACACAAAGCCTCTGCCTACAAAAATGACTTAAAAGCGGATGAAGTTGTGCTTACGGCCGATACCATTGTGTGGCTGCAAGACAGCGTGTTGAATAAACCCAAAGATCTGGCCGAAGCAAAGCAAATGTTGCAACGTTTATCGGGCAATGTGCATGAAGTAATTACCGGCGTTTGTCTGCAATCGCACGAGAAACACGAGGTTTTTCACGATGTATCAAAAGTTTATTTTCGGGATTTAAGCGAAACCGAGATCGATTTTTACCTGGAGCATTTTAAACCACTGGATAAAGCCGGAGCTTACGGGGTGCAGGAATTCATTGGCATGATCGGGATCGAGCGCATTGAAGGTTCTTATTTCAATGTGATGGGCTTGCCGGTGCATTTGGTTTATGAAAAACTGAAGTATTTTGGCATATTACCTTTATAAAACGGTATCGTTTTGCATGTAAAAAGTCAAGGCCGGATAATTATTTATCCGGCCTTGACTTTTTTTGCCTGAAACCCTAGCACTTTTTACTTGAATTTCTCTTTCAGAATTTCCATTTCTACGGTTGGTGAAATGCGTTCGTAAAGAATGTTGTAAACGGCCGTGGTAATAGGCATATCTACTTTGTATTTCTTATTCAATTCGTAAATGCTTTGTACTGCGTAGTAACCTTCGGCAATCATGTTCATTTCAAATTGCGCAGATTTTACGCTGTAGCCTCTTCCTATCATATTCCCAAAAGTACGATTACGACTGAACTGCGAATATGCGGTAACCAGCAGATCGCCTAAATAAGCGGAACCAACCAGGCTGCGGTGCTGCGGCATTACGGCATTCAGGAAACGGTCAATTTCATCCATGGCATTCGAAACCATAACCGCCTGGAAATTATCGCCGAAACCTAAACCGTGGGCAATGCCGCAAGCCAGGGCAATTATGTTTTTCATAACAGCACAATATTCAATGCCGTCAATATCGCCGAGCGGATTGGCTTTTACATAACGGTTGCGGAGTAATTCGCAGAAGCGGTTGGCATTGTCCAGATCATGAGAACCGATGGTAAGATAAGATTGCTTCTCCAGCGCCACTTCTTCCGCATGACACGGGCCGGCAATTACGCATTGGTGTGAAGCCGGTACGTTGTAATGTTTTTCGAGGTAATCGGTTATCAGGCAGTTTTCATTCGGGATCATGCCTTTAATAGCCGAAACCATAACTTTGCCTTCGAAAGCAGTTTTTGGCAGCGAAGCAATTGCGTTTTGCACGAAAGCGCCCGGCACCGCCAGAATAACCCAGTCTGCTGCTTTCACAACTGCTTCAAGATCGACAGATGGTTTTACGTAGTCAAGATCGAAACTTACGCCACTCAAATAACGCGGGTTATGATGGTATTGCAGCAAGTGTTTTATGTCGTCTTGCTGGCGCATCCACCAGTGTATTTCCGATCTGTTTTCCGAAAGAATTTTTACGAGTGCAGTGGCCCAACTGCCGCCGCCAATAACCGCTATTTTTTCCAATTTCAGTGTTGCTTTAAAAATAAAATTCCGGTCCCGAATTGCTTCGGAACCGGTTTTTTGTCTGTTTTACCTACCGTTTTCCGGTCTATTCTTTGTCGTCGCCTTTGGTATCGCTGGCTTCTTTTGCAATGGTTTCTGCATCTTTAACCACTACGTTATCATTGTTTTTCAGAGTTTTGGAAACTGCCCGGAATGGTCCGGAAATTACCTCCTGCCCTTCTTTCAGGCCTTCAAGAATTTCAATGTTATCGAAGTCAGAAATACCGGTCTTTACTTTTTTAGCTACAGCCTTTCCGTTTTCATGCAGAAATACGATCTCCAGCAATTCTTCTTTTGGTTTCTTTTCGTCGTCAGCTTCGTTCTTATCTTTCCGGCGTTCTTCTTTTTTTTCTTTACCTGTCAGGAAATCGGCCGTTCTGGTAGTTACAGCAGCCAGCGGAACGGTTAAAATATTCCGTTTCTGATCCGTAATAATATCTACAGAAGCAGTCATGCCCGGCCGGAATGGATTACGTTTTTTCTTCCGCGCCAGTTCTTTATAAGACTCATTCAGTAACCGGATGCGTACTTCAAATTCCGTTACTGCTTCCAGCGTCAATGCATCTTTTGCAGTGTTCGCGATCTGGGTTACTACGCCTTTAAATTTATGATCCTGGTTGGAATAAGAATCTACGTCTACAATTACCGAGTCGCCGAGTTTTACGCGTACAATATCGTTCTCATTCACGTTTACCCGCACTTCCATGGTGTTCAGGTTGGCAATGCGCAGCAATTCTGTACCAGCCATTTGCGAAGTACCCACTACCCGCTCGCCGCGCTCCACGCTTAGCTTAGAAATGGTGCCGCTTACCGGCGCATAGATCGTAGTTTTATTCAGGTTTTCGCGGGCTTCTTTTAAAGAAGCAATGGCACTTTGAACGCCGTATTCAGCCGCTTTTACGCTTTCCTTTCCAGATTCAATTTCCTGCTGGCTTACATCGAAATTAGCTTTACTGGTTTCGAATTCGGCCTGCGAAATTACTTTCTCTTTGTAAAGCGAAGTATTGCGCTGGTGCGTTTGCTTGATCTGCACATTATTGGCAATATTCTGTGAAAGTCGCGCTCTGGCCTGCGCCAGGTTTGCTTTCGCCTGGTTTACGGCTGCAATGCGCATATCTACCATGCTCTGGTAATTATCTGGCTTTATTTTAAGCAGCAACTGGCCTTTTTTAACTGAATCGCCTTCAGCAATATATAGCTCCGTAATTTCACCGGAAACGTCGGGGCTGATCTTTACTTCCACCTCCGGCTGCACTTTGCCCGAGGCGCTTACGCGTTCCGTAATATCAGCGCGCTTTACTTTGTCTACGGTTATACCCGTACCGACCGGTTTACCAACCCAGCCTTTTTTCTTAGCCACCAGGCCAATAATCAATAATACTAAAACAATCGCACCTAAAATGTATATCAGGCGGTTGGAGCTTTTTGCAGCCATAGTTTTCTTTAGAACGTGATCGGTTTTCCCTGGTAAAAGTCGAGAATTTTCAGCTTAAATGTATAATCGTATTTCGCCTGAATAATATCTGACTGGGCTTTAATATAATTATTTTTCGAAACATTAAAATCGGTACTGTTCAGAATACCGTTATTAAAACGAATTTCGGCGTTTTTATAAGCTTTTTCGAAAGACTCCAATTGTTTTTTAGCAGCTATATATTTTTTCTGCGAAGCCGTAGCATCGGCATAAGCCTGTTCTACTTTCTGGCGGAGCGTGTTTTTCTCGAGCTGCAGATTCAGTTCCGCATTCTGCACATTTACCTGCGAACGTTGCACGCTGTAACGGGCCTGAAAGCGGTTGAAAATTGGAATACTGAGGTTTAGGCTTAAAGCCTTGCTGATGTTATCGTTAAATTGATCGCCGAAAGCATATTTGCTTACAACAAAATTTGGCGCCGGAGTATAAATAGTAGTTGGCGAACCGCCGTTTGGATCCGTGTAAAAAGTAGAAGGCGTAAAGATAATGCCATCTACGGTGGTAGCTTGCCGCGCGCTGGAATAACCGGTAGAAATAGAACCCGAAAACGTTAATCTTGGATAATAATTTCCGCGCGCAACATCTACGCCTTTCATTGCGCTGCGAACCCGCAACGTTGCCGCATTGATTTCCGGCTGGGTTTGCTGGGCCGTTTCAAAAACCTGTTCCGCATTAAAACCAATTACCGATTGGTCTGGCTCCGGAATTACGGGTTTTTCAACTTCGAAATTAGATTTATCCTGCAGATCGAGTAATTGCATGAGGTTCAGTTCCGCAATGTCTTTGTTATTCTGCGCGTTAATTACGTTCAGTTCATCGGCGGCCACCTGCGCATTTATTTCCAGCAGATTGGTTTCGGCCACACTACCAGCTTTATAGAGCTTTTCCGTGCGAACAGCCTGCGATTGCGACGTGCTTAAATTCAGTTTGGCCGTGGTCAGTAATTCATCGTTGAAAAGCACCTGCATATAAGCCGTCACGATGTTCAGGATCATATCGTTCTTTGCTTTGGCCAGGTCGGCTTCACTTGCCTGCAGATTAATGCGCGATTGCTGCACATTGTTCTTCAGCTGCATACCTGCAAATAACGTAACGTTGCTGTTCAGACTCAAACCCGTAGACCAGATACTCTGGTTCACGAAATTATTGGTGAACGGGTCAATAGAACGACCGGCATTGTAGTTTTCGTTTACATTGCCTGAAAGGCCCGGGAGTTGCGCCGCACGGTTTTCGCGCAGGTTAATTCTGCTTACTTCGGTATTTAAGGCGCTGAGTTTAACCTGAAGATTGTGCTGCAAGGCATGGTCTACGGCTCGTTGCAGACTCCAGCGCGTACCCGTTTCGCTTTGGGCGTTTGCCGGTAAATAACCCGCAACAGCCAAAGCCATTATTAAAATACTTTTCTTCGGTATCCGAAACATATCAGTCAATATTTGGAATATAGGTTACATTTTTTACCCACTTCAGATGCCGCAGATATTCCAGCGCAACCGAACTTATGCTGCTGTCCATTTCGATGAATTGTCGGGCCATTTCATTTTTCCCTTTGCGGGAAACGTTCATGGTGGCAATGTTGCAATCGTCGTGGGCAATTACGTCGGCAATAAACGCGATGCTGCCTTTCACATCATCGGCATCAATAATTAAAGTGTGCAAACTGGCTGAGAAATCGGCTGAAAAACCATCTACTTCCACGATCCGGATCACGCCGCCGCCGCGGCTCTGACCAATAACTTCCACTTCGCGCCCGCCACCTTTCAGGTTCAGTTTAATGGTGTTCGGGTGCATGGTAGAAGCATTGCCAATGGAGCGGAACGTGTATTTCAACCCCCTTTTTTCGGCAAGTTCAAAAGCATCTTTTATCCGTTTGTCATCGGTTTTAAAGTCGAGCAGCCCTGCAAGTATCGCTTTATCGGAACCGTGGCCTTCATACGTGCGCGCAAACGAATTGTAGAACGTAATGATCGCTTCTTCCGGAAGACTGCCAAGAATACGATTTGCCGCGCGCGCAATGCGCACTACGCCAGCCGTATGGGAACTGGAAGGTCCAATCATAACCGGGCCGATCATGTCGAAGATGCTGCTTTTTTCAGCCATAACAGGTAAATAGGTAAGAATTATATTCCAAAAACCAAATTTAGCAATTAAGCCGTAGTTTGTTCTTTTTTGTCTGAAATTTCTGCTCCTTCTTCCCGGTCAGGAAGGCTTTGCTGTTCTGAAACGGTACAGTTTTCTGTCTCAAAACCGGACACTTCTTGCTCCTTCAATTTTCCGATAGGGCCGCAAAAACGGTATGCTTTTCGGGTTAAAAAGTAATTCAGGAGAGAATAAAAAATTGAAAATCAAGGTTTTTTAAGCGAAAAGCATAGTTTCTTTGGTAGGAATATTCTGCTTACCAATACTTTTTAGTTTATTTGCACTGCGTTAGCATTCACGATTATAGTGCCAAAATGAACCAAGAATTTAGCCCTGAGGTGCTGAAACAATTAAAGCGCCTGCAAGAAAAATATACCGCCGACGGGCAAGACCTGGCTGGTTATCTGGAAGGTTTGTATCATACCCAATACCTGAACTATTGGGATTACATTCACCTCGACACGCTTTTAAGCCTGCAGAATCCGAAGTCGGACATTCCGGATGAGAAGATCTTTATCATGTATCATCAGATCACGGAGCTTTACTTCAAGCTTTGCCTGAACGAATATGAGCAGATCGGTAATAATCAGAATATTACGGTAGATGAACTGATAATGCGCGTGAACCGCGTAAACCGTTATTTCGATGCGCTTACCAGCTCTTTCGATGTAATGGTAGAAGGCATGTCCCGCGAGCAATTCCTGACTTTCCGGATGGCGCTGATGCCAGCTTCGGGTTTCCAGAGTGTTCAGTATCGTATGATTGAGCTGGCTTCAACAAGCTTATACAATCTCAGCGACAAAGCAAAACGTGCTGCATTAGGCCTGAACTCAACTCACGACGAAATGATGGGTTGCATTTACTGGAAAGCCGGTGCAACCATGGCCGAAACGGGTGTAAAAACTTTAACGCTGCTGCAGTTCGAAGAAAAATATACCGATTTCCTGATTAAATTCTCGCACGAGTATAAAGACAAGAATGTGTGGGCCGTATATAAACGTTTACCGGAAGAAGACCAAAAGAACCCGAAACTGATCAAGCAGTTAAAAGCGCTGGACAGCAACGTAAACGTGAACTGGCCACTGATGCATTATAAGTCTGCTGTGCGTTATTTAAAAACCGACCCAAGCAACGTAATTGCTGCTACCGGCGGAACGAACTGGCAAAAATACTTGCCTCCACGTTTCCAGAAACGCATTTTCTACCCGGAGATCTGGACCGAAGAAGAAATTGAAAACTGGGGCATGGGCTGGGTTGAAAGCGTGTTGAGCGAAGCAAAGTAATTTCTTAATTTGCTAATGCGTCATTCAAATGTTGCGTTAGTATTTCATATAAAATCCTCACTAGTGAAAACTGGTGAGGATTTTTGTTTAATAGGCAAAAAAAAATATCAGAAAGAATTACATTATTTTTCTGAAGACCAAATACTTATATTTTTATACTCTCTTAAATTAAGCCTTTTATAAATCATAAGGCAAATAATAATTGGGATTAAGAAAGAGGAACAAATATAGAAATAGAACCAAAACTTTAACTCTGAAGCATAACTTTCCAACGTATAGCCTTCAGGGTAAGAACCGGCAATATCAATTTGATCTTTATAAAGCGATGCGATATTGAAAACCTGCATTGCCGAATAAAGGAAGAATAAAATAAGCAAAGGCTGTAATACAATTCGAATTATCTTTTTCATGAGATTTTAAAACTTCGGCTTCAAAATCTCTGCTAAAACAATTGCTTCTCTTGCCGTTTGCGGATTCTGCAGCATTTTCGCGTAAACCGAAACCGGTTTTTTATCGCTGGCCTGGTAAATAATTTTTTCGCGTCGTTGCCGGATAATATCTTCCCGCTGCGCTACAAATTCACCCAAAATCGTTTCCTGCGAACGGCCCATTGGTTTCAACGTTTCCAGCGTTCTATGGCTACCTTCTTTCACTTCCAGCGACTTTTTGCTTCCTTCTGGTACTTCCAAAGTACGAGCAGTTCTGGGTCCCAAACGTTCCAGTATTTCTGCTTCGGTTTTTGGCCGGTGCTGACGGATCATTTCATCTACTGAAGTTTGGGGTTTGGGTACAAAAGGTTTTTTATTGGTAGCCGCAGGCTGGTTAAAGGCATTCCGGAACATCTTCACGATCCAGATTCCTAACCAGATAACCGCTACTAATATGAATATTACAATTTTAATTCCTTCCATAATAGGCCAGAGTTTTTTGCTGCCAAAAGATACCGTTTTTTACGGCAAAACTATCCGAAACAAAGCATTTTCTGAATTATTTCTCCCGAAAAAGCCTTAAATTTGTTAGTTAATGTGTTTTGCTGAAGGCATAATAAAATAGGGTTTTCAATATTTGACCAGATCACTTTATTGCGTTATGTCGACGCAGAAGAGATCTCATCAGGTTGGTAAAAAAGCCAGAATAAAAGGTAGCACAAACCCGATGGGATCTCTCCTGCGTCGAGATGACCAGGAAGAGTGGAATTAGAAAAAAACGCTAGGCAAAAGCCGCCAAAAAGTGCTTCAGCAAAAGCAACTAACTTCAAGTCCTCCCTTGTTTTTAGGGGAGGATTTAGGTGGGGTAAATTTACAGGAATGCAGGTATCAAAATTAGAAATTAAAGGATTTAAGAGCTTCGGCGACAAGGTAACCTTAAACTTCAACGACGGAATTACCGGAATTGTGGGTCCGAACGGTTGCGGAAAATCCAACATTGTGGACGCGATCAGATGGGTGCTGGGTGAACAGAAAACCCGGAACCTGCGCTCCGATAAAATGGAGAACGTGATCTTTAACGGCTCCAAAAACCGCAAGCCGGTACAAATGGCAGAGGTTTCCCTCACCTTCGACAACGACAAAGGCATTTTGCCGAGCGAATATTCGCAGGTTACGGTTACGCGCCGCTACCACCGCTCCGGCGATTCGGAATACCTGCTCAATGGCATCACCTGCCGCCTGAAAGATATCAACGATCTGTTCTTAGACACCGGTATCGGTTCGGATTCTTACGCCATTATCGAGTTGAAAATGGTGGACGAAATTCTGAACGACAAGGAAAATTCGCGCCGGACTTTGTTTGAGGAAGCGGCTGGAATTTCCAAGTTCAAGGTCCGGAAAAAGCAGACGCTGAAGAAACTGGAAGAAACCGATGCCGACCTGGAACGCGTGGAAGACGTGCTGTTCGAGATCGGGAAAAACCTGAAAAGTCTGGAACGTCAGGCGAAGATTTCAGACAAATATTTCAAGCTGAAGGAAGATTATAAAAAGTACAGCCTGGAATATGCGCGCCGCAGTATGGAGCAGCACCAGAGTACGTTGGAGCGTTTGGAGAAAGAACTGGAAAAAGAAAGTACGCAGAAAACCGATATTTCGGAACTCCTGAACCAGACCGAAGACCAGCTTCAGCAGCTTAAAAACCAGCTCGACGAAACCCAGCAAAACCTGAGCGCGAGTCAGAAAAGCATCAACGACCAAACCTATAGAATTCGTCAGCTGGAAGCGGATATTAAGCTGAAAAGCGAACGTTGCGGATATTTGAAGGAACGCGTTTTGAACTTGCAGCAGCAACTGGCGCAGGACAAAGTGAACCTGACGCAGACGCAAAGTTCTATTGAACAACTGGAAGGCGAAGTGGAAGCGGTGCAGGAAAATTTCCTGGCGGCGGAAGAACAAACGCAGTCGCAGCGGGTGCATATTAACGAGGCTACTACTTATAAAAACACGCTGCAGAACCAGTTCCAAGAGGTTTCGGCGCGTTATAAAACGAAGCAGCAAACGGTTTTCAACCTGAACAAAGATTTGGAAATTGCGCAGGTGCAGATCGTGAATTTGCAGAATGAGATCGAGAAACTGGAGCAACTTTCGGGTTCGGAAGAAGACGTGGCGCGGCAGTTTGAAGAAAATTTAGCCGACCTGCAATTCGAGCTTTCGGAGAAAAATGCGGAGCTGGAAAAATTTATTGCCGACCAGGAACAGATCCGCACCGACATCAATAACCTGGAGATCGAAATTCAGACCGAGAAAACGGAACTGGCGGAACTGAGCCGTAAAACCGACTCCAAAAATAACCAATACAAGCTTACCAAATCGCTGGTCGATAACCTGGAAGGTTTCCCGGATGCCATTAAATTCCTGGTGAAATCGAAGGATTGGGACAACCCGGCCCCGCTCCTCTCCGACCTGATTTTGGTTCAGCAGGAATATAAAGCACTGATCGAGAGCTATCTGGAGCCTTATATGAACTTCTTCGTGGTTGATACGCCGGAAGATGCGCTGCAGGCAATTACGCTTTTGAACAACCAGAATAAAGGGCGCGCCAACTTCATTATCCTGAGTGAAATTGCCGATATGGAGATGGAACCGACGGTTTCGGAAGGCAAACTGGTGGCGGCTTACGAAGTGGTTTCGGCGGACCTGAAATACGACGAATTGCTGCGCTATATGCTCAACGACGTGTTTATCAGCAACGAACACGACGCAAGTTTCTTTTCCGGCGACGGCAGAACGTACATTCTGAACGACGGTTCGATCATTAAAAAACCGCTTTCGGTTTCGGGTGGTTCGGTTGGTTTGTTCGATGGAAACAGAATTGGTCGGGCGCAGAATCTGGAAAAACTGGCGGAAGAATTAACGGAACTTCAGCAAAAAACCGAACTTCAGAAAAGCCTGGTGAACACCAAACAGCTCGTTTTGCAAAACCTGAAAGCCGCGCTGGCGCCGCAAACGGTACGCGAAATGGAGAAAAAAGTGGCCGAAATGCAGCAGGAACTGATGGGCGTGCGCATTCGGCAGGAACAGTATCTGTTGAACCGCAAAAACCAGCTGGCGCAGAAAGACGAACTTCAGGAACGCCTGAACGACCTGCGCTACAAGTTCCAGGAAATGCGTCCGGAAGCCGAAGCCGGCAAGGAAGAACTGGAATTGCTGGAAGAAAACATCGGTAATTTAACCGACCAGATCAACAAGCAAAACGAGGTTATCGGGCAGCTGAACGCAGTTTTCAACCAGGAAAATATTACCTACCACCAGCTGAAAAACCGCCTGAGCAGCTTGCAGCAGGAAATTATTTACAAGCAGAAAAACCTCGAAAACAGCACCGTTCGCATTCAGCAGCAGCAGGAAGAACTGGAACGCGCGCAGATCGAGATCGAAAATTCGGAAGCGTTTGTGGAAGAAAATTCGGATGCTTTAATTGGCCTGATGGCGGAAAAAGATGCGGCTGCGAAACAGCAGGAAGAAGTTGAAAAACAATACTTTACCTTGCGCGGCGAAATTGACCTGAAGGAAAAACAACTGCGGGAAATGCAGCGCAACCAGCAGCTTGGCAACGACCTGATGATGCAAATGCAGAACACCATCAACGAAACCAAACTCAAACTGGTAGCGGTGCTGGAACGCCTTTCTGCGGAATTCAACTTAACGCCGGAAGACCTGCAAAACTCCGTGGAGCCGCTGGAAATCGAGACCGAAGAACTGAGTAAGAACATCCAGACGGTGAAGCAGCAGCTCGATAATATTGGTCCGGTAAACCCGATGGCGGCCGAGGCTTATATGGAAATTGAGGAACGCAACACCTTCATCCGTACGCAGCGTCAGGACTTGCTAAACGCTAAGGAAATTCTGGTAAAAACCATTGAAGAGATCGATACGGTGGCGAAGGATAAATTTATGGCGTCGTTCCTAGAGATCAAGGAGAACTTTAACCGCGTATTCCGCAGCCTGTTCTCCGAAGACGACAGCTGCGACCTGATCCTGGTAGACCCGAGCAACCCGACGGAATCGAAGATCGAAATTATGGCGCGCCCGAAAGGCAAACGTCCGCTCACGATCAACCAGCTTTCCGGCGGTGAGAAGACCTTAACGGCTATTTCCCTGCTGTTTGCCATTTACCTGCTCAAGCCGGCCCCGTTCTGTATCTTCGACGAGGTAGATGCCCCTTTAGACGACGCCAACATTGACAAGTTCAACAACATCATCCGGAAATTCTCCGACAGCTCGCAGTTTATCGTGGTAACGCATAATAAGCGCACAATGGCATCTACGGATGTGATGTATGGCGTTACGATGAAAGAGCCTGGAGTAAGTAGTTTGATTCCGGTGGATTTGAGGCAATTGGCTTAATTTGGTTGTTGGTTTTTAGTTGTTCGTTGTTGGTTCAAAAGAATACATTAACTTGTACCAGATATTTTTCTGATTTAATAAAAACTAACTTAAATTATTTAAATGAATTGGATAACAATTATAGGTATAGTCTTTATTGCAATCGGAACTTTCCTAACTTTCTACGGCCCTTCAATTGATAGTAAGAAAGATAAAGAGGAATTGAACCAAAAATTTTCAGAGTTTAATAATGAATTAAAATCAATTCGAAGAGAGGATATTCCACAAAGTGAAAAGGAGCAAAAAATTGCTGAACTGAAGAATGAATATTCTCAATGGGCTTCAGAATTTTCTAATAATAAAGAACTTTACAAATTAGAGTATCAAAAAAATAACTTAGGACTTGAAGAGAAAAAACTGGCAATAAATAAGGAGTGGAAATATTTTTATAGCAACTTTTTCACCCAATTAGAATCAAGTGTTATTGCTTATAATGAATACTCTAAAAATGGAAAGATAGAAATAATTGAAAAATTTCAATTTCCTTCTATTATTTTTAATGCAGATCATAAAAATTTCTTTTATATTCTAAAATTTGGCGAAACGATTTTTTGGAAAATTTTTATTTTAAATAATCAGACCTTTAAAGAAAAAGAACTACCTCCTATTGTAATTAGTGTCTCAAACAAAAATATTGGGGATGATTTTGTTATGCCTGCTCTAGGCATTTACCCATTTCCTGAAAGAAAATTAATAATCGTTAGAAAACTCAATAACGAAATTAATATTCCACCAAAAGAAGAATTCCCTTTAAATAATTATGAAAAATCAATGCAAGAAATTATTAAAGGGATTGTTCAATATCAGGTTTTAAAACTTGAGGAAAAATAGCGGGGGGTATTTTTCTGCCGTTGTTGGGATTTCCCCGTTATTTGGAGTCTTCCGCAGGACGACTTCAAACAGCGGCGAGCACAAATTTCCTATCAAATCGCTATCATTTCCAGCCCAAAAACTAACGCTTTAGTATTTCGTGCGAAGATAATTATTTCCGGCCGCACGAAATATCCTGCGGGAATTTATAATTTAGGCGCAGCAAAATCCCTTGCTTCTGATGCCACTTATGTCCGAAACTGACTTTAAATACGACCTTTTCTTTGAGTTATCGGCCGATCTGCTTTGCATTGCCGGTTACGATGGGTATTTCAAGAAAATAAATCCTGCCGTTTCAGAGCTGCTGGGCTATACTACGGAAGAATTGCTGGCAAAACCCATCAACGATTTTGTGTATGAAGAAGATAAGTTTCAAACGGCGCAAGTCCGGACCGAATTAACCAAAGCCAAACCGTTGCGCAATTTTGAAAACCGGTACGTAACCAAAGCCGGCGAAATTGTGTGGCTTTCCTGGACTTCGCAACCAATAGAAAGTGAAAAGCTGATCTTCGCCGTTGCTAAGAATGTTACGCACAAAAAAAAGCTGGAAGAAGAACGAAACACGTTGCTGGCAAATCTTACCCGGATCAACCAGGAGCTGAAACAATTCACGTATACCACTTCCCACGATCTGCGTTCGCCAGTCAATAATTTACTTTCCATTTTCAGTTTGATCGATGTTTCGAGGATAGAAGATCAGAAAACGGCCAAATTTGTCGGAACCCTAAAATTAGCAAGCGACCAGCTGCGGCGAACCATGGATAATTACGTGGATATTCTGATCGAAAAGCACGATGTACATGCCAATATAAAAGAAATTGATCTGGCGGAAAATCTGCGGGAAGTGCTGCAATCCATCAGTTCTTTGGTGCAAACTTCCCAAGCAACTATTCAGACTAATTTTGAAGCGGCGCCAACCGTTCATTTCAATGAAGTTTACCTGAAAAGCATTTTTCTGAATCTGATCACCAACGCCATAAAATACGCCCGGCCCGGTTTTCCGCCGGAAATTTCCATTTATTCAGAACAGGAAAATGGCCAGATTAAATTAATAATTACCGATAACGGACAGGGTTTTGACCTGGAAAAAGTAAAAGACCGCATCTTCGGGCTGCACCAGAAATTTCTGGACCGTTCCGATAGCAAAGGCATCGGGCTTTATTTGGTACACAGCCACATTACAAGTTTAGGCGGGAAAATAAGCGTAGAAAGCAAACCAAACCAAGGCGCAAAATTTATCATTACGTTTCCGGAACAGCCCCAATTTTAGCAGAACATTTCAGGTTAAGTAATTCCGAAAGTAAACTGATTACGCGTAATTCGTTTTCATAATTACAATGTCGCGAACGATCTGGTTTAATTTATCGACCGTAAAGGGTTTTTGGATCAGTTCGAAAACCAGGCTGTAATTTTTGGCTTGCACCAGATCCGCTTCATTTACCGACGAAGTAAGCATGTAAAGAAAGCATTTGTTTCGGAGTTGCGCCTCGTAAGGTTTAAGTTGTTCCAGAAATTCCCATCCGCTCATAACCGGAATATGAAGATCTAACAGAATGATCTCCGGCAAGTTACCGGTTTTCAGATCCTGCATTATTGCGGCCAGGGCTTCCCGGGGATCTTTAAAAACCGAACAGCCATTGGAGTAGTGGTTTTCCGTAAAAATATATTCCGATGAAAGCAGACAAACTTCGTCATCATCGATCAAATAAACTTTACTGATCATTTTCAGGAAGCGTTAGTGGTAAAAATTTGCAGGTAGTTTTTGAGGGCAGAACCATAGCGTTTTTACACGCGCTGGTTGAATTTTCAATATAACGAATAATAAATAAATACCATTGCCTGCGTATTAAAAAACGCTATCTCTCGGCATGTCCCCTGACAGGACCACATCTCCTATGCTCCCATTTTCGTCCTGACAGGGGACAGGCCGAGGGTAGATAAATTTAATCTCCACACCTGCAAAGACGCAAAATATTGCGTCTCTACCGCACTCCATTTTCCGGATATTTCGCCGTAACGGTCCGGTAAAAATCTTTGATCTTTTCGATATCGCCATCCACGTCGCCAGTTGGGTAAAATAACGGGCCAACGCCGGCTTCTTTTTTCTTGTAATCGAGGTAACCTAAAGCAATGGGAACGCCGGCGCCGTAAGCAGCGTGGTAGAAACCTTTACGCCAACGCGGCTGGTATTTGCGAGTTCCTTCGGGCGTTACCATAATGATGAGTTGTTCGCGTTCGTTGAACAGATCGATCATGGCGTTTACCAGGTTGTTGTTCTTTTTACGGTCAACTGGCAAGGCACCCATTTTATCTAAAAGCCAGCCCAAGGGGCCAACCATGCTTTCTCTTTTTATGGTAAATTTTACGGGCAGGTCCATCAGGTAAAAAGCGCCGCGGGCGTAAATAAAATCCCAATTACTGGTATGCGGCGCGGCCACCATAATGCATTTTTTAACTTCGGGTGGCACCGTACCTACCTGTTTCCAACCGGCTACCTTGAAAATTACTTTCGCTAAAAACTTTCCGAACATGATCTGATAAATAGAAAACAAAGTTAGAAATAATGGTACAGCTTTACACAAAAAAAGTCAGGCTTACCGGCCTGACTTTTTCGTTCATTTTCTATACCATTTTTATTTCGTTGGTAAAACCCGGGTTGGGGCCCACAAATAAGCCTGTACGCCAATATTCAATACCGGGCCAAACTGGCTGTCTTTGGTGTTGAAGGTCGGATTATCTACCCGGCCTTGCACGTAGTTAAAACTCAGCAATGGTTCAATCGCGATCCGGTCGTTCAGGAAATAAGCGTAACCTATGCCCACGGCTGCACTTTTAATATCGGTTTTATTACCACCTTTCACGGTGTTTACGCCAGCATTTACGTTAAGTTCGCCAAACAGGCCATTATTGAGGTAATAGCGCACAAAAGGGCCAGCCAATAAATATGTGTTTTTAGCGCCAAAGCGCGTAGAATCTATATTAATGCTGGTGTGTTCTACCGCTGCATTAATACCAACTGCGAAATCTGGCAGGAAAAAATAGCCGGTTTTAGTAGCGAACCGTACTTCGATCAGGTCTCCGGTTTCTTTCTTTTTGGTATTCAGATTTTCCCGGGAAAACTTTTGGTAAGAAGCTCCTAAATTTCCACCCAGCATAATGGATCCGTCTTTGATTTTGGCACTGATAAGGGAACTTGAGTTCTGCTGGGCAAAAGCGGCAAAACTAAAAGTCAGGAGAAAAGCCAGCGTAAGTAATCTGCGCATAAAAGGGTAATTTGAAGAATTAAGGTTTCGTTTTTCTTTCCTTATACGCGATTTCAAATTTCAGGACGAACTTCTATTAAAGTTTTGCTATATAATTTTTGCAGGCAGTTTTTAGCGTTTAAAGCATACCGTTTTTTGATAGTGAATAATGATTAGTGATTAGTGATTAGTATTTAGAATTTCTCCTTACGATTTCTGTCATTTTAATTTCTATCATTTTGTGTACGATCGAAGAAACTTGTTGGCGGCTGGCAAGAATGTTTTTAACGTAAGTTGAAATGTTCTTGCGCTCAAGTTGATGTTCATTGGAATTGCAATTAGTGTCTAAACAAAAAAGCCGCTGCTTTTTAAAGGCAACGGCTTTTTTATGAATCAATAAATTGAAATTACTTCAGGCGTTCTTTAATATCTAAACGGTGTTTACGGGCTGTGTCGGCAGCAATATCGTAACCGGCATCCAAATGGCGTAAAACGCCCATGGCCGGGTCGTTGTGTAAAACGCGTTTCAGGCGAATTTCAGCTTCTTCCGTGCCATCGGCTACAATTACCATACCCGCATGAATAGAATACCCAATGCCTACGCCGCCACCGTGGTGCAACGAAACCCAGCTCGCGCCGCCCGCCGTATTGATCATCGCATTCAGTACTGGCCAGTCAGCAATGGCATCAGAACCATCTTTCATCGCTTCGGTTTCACGGTTTGGTGACGCTACGGAACCAGTATCTAAGTGGTCGCGGCCAATTACGATCGGGGCTTTTACTTTTCCTTCACGCACTAATTTATTGAATGCTAAACCGGCAATTTCGCGTTCGCCCTGGCCTAACCAGCAGATGCGCGCCGGTAAACCCTGGAAAGCAATGCGTTCCTGCGCCATTTTGATCCAGCGAGCCAGTGATTTATTTTCAGGGAAAAGCTCCAATAAAACTTCGTCCGTAACGCGAATATCTTCGGGATCGCCGGATAAAGCAACCCAACGGAATGGACCTTTGCCTTCGCAGAATAACGGACGGATATACGCCGGTACGAAGCCCGGGAAATCAAATGCATTTTCTACGCCACGCAGATCGTGTGCTTGTCCACGCAGGTTATTGCCATAATCGAAGGTAACTGCGCCTCGCTTCTGCAATTCCAGCATTTGCTTTACGTGACGGGCCATGGTATCCAGCGATTTTTCTACGTACAATTCCGGGTTCTGCTGGCGCAATACGTTGGCTTCTTCCACGCTCATGTTTTCCGGGAAATAACCAACCAGAGCATCGTGCGCCGAAGTTTGATCTGTTAAGGTATCCGGGGTAATATTTTTATCGATCAAAGCCTGTAACAGATCAACGGCATTGCAAACTACACCAATGGAAACTGCTTCGCCTTTGGCTTTTGCTTCTAGTGCCCACTCAATGCCTTCTTCAATCGAGTTGGTCATTTTATCGAGGTAGCGGGTTTCCAGACGTTTCCGGATGCGCCATTCTTCCATTTCAGCGGCTAAACAAACACCTTCGTTCATGGTAATAGCCAGTGGCTGCGCGCCGCCCATACCGCCTAAACCGGCCGTTACATTCAAGGTACCTTTTAAAGAACCACCAAAATGCTGACGAGCAACTTCGGCAAAAGTTTCATAAGTACCCTGCACAATGCCTTGCGAACCAATGTAGATCCAGCTGCCGGCGGTCATTTGTCCGTACATGGTTAAACCTTTGGCTTCCAGTTCCCGGAATTTTTTCCAGTTGGCCCAATGCGGAACCAGCATAGAATTGGAGATCAGCACGCGCGGTGCATCTTTATGCGTTGGTAAAATTCCAACCGGTTTTCCGCTCTGTACTAATAGCGTTTCATCTTCCTCCAGGTCTTTCAGCGCTTTCACAATCAGGTCGAAGGCTTCCCAGTTACGGGCTGCTTTACCAGTTCCGCCGTAAACTACCAGGTCTTCCGGGCGTTCAGCCACGTCAGGATCGAGGTTGTTATAAAGCATGCGCAATGCAGCTTCCTGCACCCAACCTTTGGTGTTGAGTTCGGATCCGGTTGGAGTTTTGCCTTTCTTAGAGATGTCGGTAATTGTAGTTGCCATAGTATTAGTAAGCGCTTGAAAAACGGTATGTTTTTAGGTAGAAAAAGTCTGAAAGCGAAGATACAAATTTTTAGTAAGCCGCTAAAGGTTTAAGCTTGTCCTGCAAAGACATGGTGTATTGGTAGCCGATATCGAAAAGTGCCTGCGATTTGGTATAATTCAGCAAACCAAAACCTTTTAACTCCGGCGCTTCAATTAACAGATCACAGTATTTGTAACGTGCCTGCACATTATTGTTAATAGCCAGGTGAAACGTACGTTCGATCATGGTTTTTAACGTGGTTACACGCGCCTGGTGGTTCAACGGATTACAGTGCACGCCAATTACAAAGTCGCATCTGTTCGTCAGGCATTCTACCGGCATGTTGTTCAGCAAGCCGCCATCTAACAGTTGCCTGCCCTGGTATAAAACCGGTTGATAAAGCAAAGGCACGGAACAGGAAGCCAGAAGTGGTTTCATCAGTTTGCCTTCCGAAAAATAAACCACCACACCCTGGTCAATATCTGTAGCTGTAATTACTACTTCATATTTCAGGTTTTCGAAACTGATATCGCCGAGGTATTTCAGCAGCACTTTCTCCACTTCGTCCAGGTTCATTAACCCGAACCGGCTGAAAGCGGGCCGCATTAACCGGCCTACATTGGTTTGCTGAATAATTTTCAGGATCTCTTTCGGGCTGTAGCCGGCACCATAAAAAGCGCTGGCAATGGCCCCGGAACTGGTTCCTGAAAGCACTTCTACCGGAATATGCAATTCGCGGAGCGCCTGCAAAACGCCTAGGTGTGAAATACCACGCGCCGCACCTCCCGAAAACGTTACTCCTACCCGCTGCTGTTTAGGGATCAAAGCTCGGCGAGTTTAAAGGTATTTTCCAGCCGTACGCCTTTTTCCGTTTGCATTACAGTTGCACATTCATTAACCGCATCGTGTTCAAAGAAAAGCACATACTTATCGGCAGCGGCTTTGGTCAGGAAATCTTCTTTTTCAGCCAGCGTGAGTAACGGGCGCGTATCGTAACCCATAACATACGGAATAGGCAAATGCCCAACCGATGGTAGCAGATCGGCCATGAAAACCACGTGCTTGTTTTTATATGGAATTACTGGCAGCATCATTTTATCGGTGTGCCCATCCATATATAAAATATCGAACTGGCTAAACGGCGATGGCGTATCCCGGTTTATGAATTTTAGGTGACCGCTTTCCTGCATAGGCAGAATATTCTCTTTCAGGAAACTGGCTTTTTCGCGCGCATTCGGAATAGTTGCCCACTTCCAGTGATCTTCGTTGCTCCAGTAAGTGGCGTTCGGAAAAACCAGCTCCAAACCCGAACCATCTTTTTTATACCGCACGCCACCGCCGCAATGGTCAAAATGCAAATGCGTCAGAAAAACGTCCGTAATATCTTCGGGTGAAAAACCAGCGTTCTTCAGGGAGCTTTGTAAAGTAGCATCGCCGTGCAGATAATAGTGGCTGAAGAATTTAGCATCCTGCTTATCTCCAATCCCGTTATCGATCAGGATCAGGCGGTCGCCGTCTTCGATCAATAAGCAGCGCATGGACCAGGTACACAAATTATTTTCATCGGCCGGGTTGGTGCGTTGCCATAAAGTTTTCGGCACAACTCCAAACATGGCGCCGCCATCCAGCTTAAAAAATCCGGTATCTATTACGTGCAGGTTCATCTTTCGATTTTTCGTATTTCTGATGTGCGATTCTTCGACTTTTTTATCTGAAAACCATACCGTTTTCAGGTAGAATTTCCTGTAAAAAAGAAGTGGCAATATTTCTCTTCAGAAAAACTGAAAAGGAATATTGCCGTGAAAATTAAATGATCGTGTAGTTTTTATCGATGCCGCCGGCAAGTTCATTCACTACGCCCATGCTCGAGAATTTATCGATGCGCTGCGAAATGCGTTCTTCCGGATCCATAGCTTCGAGTTCGTCTAACGTATCCAGAATTTTCTTCTTCAGCGTCTTTATCATTTTTCCCGGATCGGTGTGCGCGCCGCCAAGCGGTTCTTTAATAATACCGTCTATGAGTTTGTTTTTCATCATATCCGGCGCGGTCAGTTTCAGCGCTTCGGCAGCCTGTTCTTTGTAATTCCAGCTTCTCCATAAAATAGAAGAACAGCTTTCCGGCGAAATAACCGAATACCAGGTATTTTCCAGCATGAACACGCGGTCGCCGATGGCAATACCCAGCGCACCACCAGAAGCACCTTCGCCGATCACAATACAAATTACCGGTACGGTAAGGTTAAACATTTCCTTCAGATTACGGGCAATCGCTTCGCCCTGTCCGCGTTCTTCCGCTTCCAGACCAGGAAATGCGCCCGGAGTATCGATGAGAGTAACGATCGGTTTACCGAATTTTTCGGCCATCAGCATTAAACGCAGCGCTTTTCTATAACCTTCCGGATTCGCCATTCCAAAGTTGCGCAATTGACGCTGCTTGGTATTGCGGCCTTTCTGCTGCCCGATGAACATTACCGTGCGGCCGTCGAGTTCACCAAAACCACCTACCATGGCTTTATCGTCGCTTACATTTCGGTCGCCGTGCAATTCTATAAATTTATCGGCCATGCCTTCAATATAATCCAGGGTATATGGTCGGTCGGCGTGGCGCGAAAGCTGCACACGCTGCCAGCGGGTTAAATTGGCGTAGGTCTCTTTTTTGAGCGTTTTTATTTTATCTTCCAGCGCTTTAACGGCTTCCGAAACGTCAACCTGGCTTTCTTCGGCCAGCTTTTTCATTTCCTGCAATTTGCCTTCAAGGGCGGCTATGGGTTGTTCAAAATCTAAGAGCATATAGTTTTCTCCGTTTTAGTATTACAAAAGTAAAAGATTCCGCGAAGCGAACAGTATTTTTAACCAAATTTCGTAAGGGCTAAAAAATAATTTCTCTGAATATGAACGCTTTAAAAAAACCAGCTGAAAATATTATTACCCAACTATTGCACCGTAAACTTCAACCTTCTACATTTGCATCATCAAAACGGAATAACGCAGCCGAAAACGCTAAGTGAAAACGTTCAGAATTACTGGTCCGGTAGTTCAGTTGGTTAGAATGCCGCCCTGTCACGGCGGAGGTCGCGGGTTCGAGTCCCGTCCGGACCGCTAAAGGCTCTTCAGAAATGAAGGGCTTTTTTCATTTAAAACTATAGCGTTTTTTTAGCTTTTTCTATTTTTATAATTGGGTTAGCCCTTATCCAATATTTTAAGCGATATAAAAAACACTATAAAAAAAGTAATTAGCCCCAAAAGGAAAGGACCTATTAAATTAAAAGCACATAAAACACCATCGCAAGCACCACTATCCCAACCGTTAGCAGATATCCTTATAATGATTAATGCAACTATTAACGCAATTGCGATTGCTTTTATTTTGATGTAATGTCGGTCTGGCTGCATAATTTCATTTAAATAAAACCCAATAAAAGCAAATTTTCTACCTCAGAATCAAGTATTAACGTTTTTTGTAAAAATATTTCTTCCTGAATATTGCATAATTAAAATTAACCTTCTATATTTGCATCATCAAAACGGAATAACGCAGCCGAAAACGCTAAGTGAAAACGTTCAGAATTACTGGTCCGGTAGTTCAGTTGGTTAGAATGCCGCCCTGTCACGGCGGAGGTCGCGGGTTCGAGTCCCGTCCGGACCGCTAAAGGCTCTTCAGAAATGAAGGGCTTTTTTCGTTTATATCTCTTTCTGAATTCTCACGTAAATATTGCCATTCAGTACCTCCAAATCATCCGGAGTAATGTTTTAACAATATTTTTGATTTATTAAATTTTAGTCTGCATCTTTGACAAAAAGCTAAAACTTCCTTATGTATCTCATGTCTTGCTTGCCACAGCTGGTTTATCAGAAAGATGGGCATGAAATTGAGTATTTCGACAAGTATAAGGCCTTGCAATTAAGCTGGTATGGCCACGTAACCAGCGAAACATATATGCATGTGTTAGATGAGATGTTAAGATTGGGAATACAATATCAAACAGAGAACTGGCTGATTGATGCCCGTGATGTAGATTTTATGGAATTGGGCGAAAGGAACTGGACCAGAAACTATTTCAGAAATGAAGTTTTAAAATGCCCTTTAAAAAAAGTGGCGCGCCTGGCCAGCGGCAATTTTGAAAATGAGACCTACATCTCAAGTTTTATTTCCAGCGTTTTGAACGGCATGAACCTGCCTTATAAATTTTGCTACCTCCCAGATGCCAATTCTGCTTTCGAATGGTTTTCAGAAGATGATTGCACAAGTAAGGAGGATTAAAACGGTAGACAAATTGCCTTAAAAACTCATTGTTGCTTTTCTTTGCTTAAATGGCCGTTGTAGCGAATAATCCGCATGATCATATTTAGCAGGAGCGCCTCAATTTTCTCTTCTTCAGTTTTGGGCTCCCGAACCTTCTCTCCTTCTGAGGCGAACGTGATTTTTATAAGCGAAGGCGCTTTCAGTTTCATTTCAACCTGCTCGAGCTGCCACTGATAAACACTGATCTCCATCAGTTCAGAAATATTCTGCTGCCCGTATATTTCTGCGCGGCGGTTTTCCTGTCGAATCGCATCAAGCAATCCCTCCATGTCATGGATATCATTCTGAATGCTTGTAAGAAATGTTAAAATATCGGCCTGCAAAACGCTACTTGACATAGTTTATTTTAATTGACTAACAATAAATTAAAGCCAAATATTCGGATTTAAAAAACTAACGAAATTAACTTCTTTAAGTTATTGGCAATTTGTAAATTCCTGACTATTTGCACTAAGCCTGTGCAACTCCTGTTCTATCGGAAGCGTCATGATTGTGATCAGTGCATCCAGGAAAGGAGTTTTCACAATACTTTTCCGGTGCATTAGGGCCAGCAACCCAACCGGTTCTTCATTAAGGTTATTAAGCGGTGCGCCTATATAACTTTCAATTCCGAGATCAACCAGCATACGGTCTTCCGGAAAACGATTTTGTAACTGAAAAGGAAAACAGCAGATCTCATTCCCAAAAACCTGCTCACAAGGTGTGTTTTCCAGCGCATACTCCACATTGGGAACCACTAGCTTTTCAATTACCATGGTAAGGGTACGAATGGTCTGTTCCTTATTCTTATTTAACCGGCCAATCAGTACATAGTCTACATCCAGCGCATTTGACAGATATAAGGCTACCGCTTCAAAAAAGCAGGGATGAGCTTTCGGGTTATTTACCAACTCTATTGCTTCATTCAGCTTATTCCTTTCAAACTCCGTCCAGGTAGTATATAATAACGCCCCAATCTCCATATCCTACATGCAATATAGCTTTATCAATTCAACTATCAATACCTGTGCACAAAATTTGCGTCGGGTAAATAACATGAAAACTGTTGCCACAATTCCATATTACAACACTTTATCATTTTTGTCATATTTTTTTCACTCCCCGCTTATTATCTCTAATATTTAACGAAAAGCGCTTCTAAAGTCTATAAATAACAAAGAAATCCAGAAGTTTGCTTTGAATTTTAAATTATGATGGGTAAACATTTGTATGAATTTCTTTTAAAAATTCAATGGCGTGTTATTATTCAGAATAATTACTATTTGAAGGCTTTTAACTCAGAAAAAACGGTAGGATTATATAGTTAAAAACTCCACAAGTTCAAACCTTAAAGATGAAGAGATAAATTTTTTCAAATAACACAAGAAATTTATAACGCAAAAATATCCTAAAATTTCAGGAGGGCTTGAATTCACTAAAAGTATTATCTGCGTAAAATAGCACAATTTTAATCACTTTAGCCGGCTCAGTTTTCTGAAAGGTTTTATCAGTTTCAGGAGGAAAATGAATAGGATTTTTCTGGATATCCAGAGGTTTAGGGAGGTCAATTTTCTCTTCTAAAGGAACAAACTCAGTATTTGGCTGCAAGGAAATCTCTGAATGCTTCGCTGCTACTGTTTTTAGCATTTCGCCGTTCCCAAATAAAAGCCACTCCAGGTTAAGCTCCGGAAAAGCAGATCCAACCTTTTGCACAACTTCAAGGCTGGGCTTATTGCGCTCCGAAAAAATATGGCTGATTACAGGGCGCGAAACACCTACCAGATCAGCAAAAGCAGCTGGAGATAAATTAAAATGCGTGGCTATTTTACGCAGGCGGTCTATCAAAAGTGAAAATTTATAAGCGTACTTGTTGTAAATTTAAAGATAAACAAAAGTTTGTTGCTAGAGAAGCCTTACTTAAAACAAATCATTACTTACATTTATTAAACGCTTCATGTAGCAGTATTCACAACCCTCACTTTTAGTCATTTATATCAATAATTAAAATTCCCACAAAGAACTATTTACAATTGTTTTACAAATGTTAATCAAAGTTTACATCTGTAAAACAATTGTAAACTGGCTTCTTTTAGTCTAATCTGCTTGAAAAAAGTAATTGAATATAGAATTTGAGTTCTAAGTAGTAGAAAAGCTTAAATAAAGATGACATAGACAATGTGTCAGTTTACTTGCAGGTATAGTAATTATAAATTTTCCTGCTTTCAGCCAGATCAGCTACATACTTCTGAACTTAGAGTATTAATTGAATTCTTAACTTATAAAGAAATATTCAAGTAGCCGAATATTTAACAGAATCAGAAGCCTAGTTCGGCATTATCTGAACTTTTCAACCAAATCAAATTTTTATTATTTGTAATATCTATAGGATCACGATTCATAATTACATCAATTGTTATTTCGCTAAAATTTATTACTCTACTAATTAAACAAAAAAAAGCCTGAACCGCGATCAAGCGGTTCAGGCTTTTAATATTACAATTGGCTCCTTAATTAAAATATTCGTTTTTCAGATCCTTATCATGCCCGTATAGATCTTTCCGGAAATGAACGTTGCCATCGGCATCGGCCCAGCTGGTAAAGTAAACAATGTAAACCGGTACTTTTTCTTTCAAGTTTACCCATTGCTCTTCACGTGCGTTCATTGCTTCTTCAATTTTAGATTCATTCCAACCCGGTTTATTTTTCAGCAGATAGTTAGCTAGTTTGGCTGGTTGCTCTAAACGTATACAACCGTGGCTGAAACCGCGTTCGGTTTGGCTGAAAAGTTTATCGAACGGAGTATCGTGCAGGTAAACATTATATTCGTTTGGAAACATAAACTTCACCAAGCCTAAAGAATTTTTTGGTCCCGGGCGCTGCCTGATCAGGTATTTAAACGTTTTTCCGTTTACATTGGCCCAATCTATGGAAGAAGGTGAAATACGCTGCAGGTTTTTACCAGAACCGCTTACAATTTCCATATCCTGGCTGGCTATGAAATTTGGGTTGCGCAGCATGGCTGGCTTTACTTCGTTTTCTAAGATCGATGCAGGCACGTTCCAATAGGGCGAAAATACCACGTATTCGAGTTTGTCGCTGAAGATCGGGGTTGAGTTCAGGGTTTTACCCACCACAACTTTCATATTCAGAGCTTCTTTATCGTTTTCGTAAACCCGCAGCATGTATTCAGGAATATTTACCAGGATATATTTGTCCCCGAATCGTTTTGGGATCCAGCGCCAGCGCTCCATATTAATGATGATCTGCTCGATCCGGTCATCAATGCTTACGTTCATGGCTTTCAGAGTCTCTCCTCCTACCACACCATCTACCGCCAGACCGTTTATTTCCTGAAACTTACGAACCAGCTGGTCTAAACTTTCATCAAAAACGGTATCGGTTTTGGCTGAAAAACTACTGGCTTTGGCAGGATCGTATTCTAACAGCAATCGTTTTCTTACGTTATTTACTACAGGAGATTGGTCGCCGAGTTTTAGGTTCTTTACTTCCGGAATTTGCGGCCACGGTCCTTTAGATTGCATTTCCCGGTATCTTTTAAGAGCCGTTCTTAAATGCTTGTAATCTTCGTGCAGCGGAGCAAATTCGTAATATGGGTAACGGCTTTCGCGTTCCTTTAAAATAGTTTGCAGCGCTTTATTCAGCTTTATCTTGTTTCTTTTTACGCGCCAGCTAATGCCCTCGGTTTTGCGTGGGTTTACAATACCACGGTAAAAATCTGAACCGTAATTGAAATAAGAGGCTGTAAGCGCTACGTCAATTTCCTGCTGTTTTTTGAGGCGTTCGGCTTCGTTGCGGGTATCTTCATAATCTTTGAACATTTTCCGGTAATCCATGAACTGGTAATCTTTCGGGTTCAGGGCTTCTTCTTCGGCGCGACCGATAAAATCTAATAAACTGTTGGCCTGCGGTACCAGTTTTCCATTTTTGAACCAACCTAATTTCCAGCCACGGTCGCGATAGAAAACGCGTACAAGTTTTTCGTGCTCTTTAAATTCCGGGTGCTTCTTTACATAATCAATCACCTGCACGCTATCTAACTGAGCAAGTTGGGCGGTTGACCGGGAAGAATCGGTTTGCTGTGATTCTGATGAATCAGAACCTTGTCCGGAGTTTTTATTACAGGCGAAATTCGAAAATAAGATAAGGTTAAAAAGCAGGATTAGCCTGACTTTGCTGAGGTAATTCATAAATGCTTACGGATAGTTGAAGTTCAGTTTCTAGTGTTTTAAGCTGCGGTATAATTGCTTTTCTGAAGTATAGTCTTTTGCTAATTATTACTTCTATCTCTATAAAAATGTTCGGCTGATTATAGAACTGCGCTTTGTTTACGATTAAAGCCTTAGTTTTTACCGGAAAAACCATAGCGTTTTATAGGTTAAATTCTATATTGAAAACAAATCATGGCATTCATTTCTTGGCAGGAATTATTCCGGAAGCTTTTTTTTAAATATATTGCCGCGAAACCAGAACCCGACCGTATGACTTACCGCACTTCGCTCGTGCTTTTTGCAGCTGTGGCCCTATTGCAAGCCGGTGGCTGTTATTCCAAAAAAACTAAAGAAGATATGACGACTACTCAAACCAAAGATCAGGCTGTGGAAGCAAGCCACGATTCGCATAGTTATTCTAACCCGGAAGCCATTGCTGTTTCGCATTTAGACCTGGATATTGAAGTACTTTTCGACCAGAAAACTTTGCGTGGCACTGCCACCTTAAACCTGAACAGAAAACAGCAAAGCAATAACCTGATCCTGGATGCGCGCGATTTGAAAATTCTAAAGGTAACCGATTCAGGAAGTAATGCGGAACTGCCGTTTAAGCTGGGAGAAAATAAGGAAGTATTTGGGCAACCGCTGGAAATAACGCTGAAACCGGAAACCAAAAGCGTAACGATCCAATACGAAACGTCGCCGGAAGCTGCTGCTTTGCAGTGGCTCAACCCGCAGCAAACTGCCGGAAAAGTTTATCCGTTCATGTTTACGCAATCGCAGGCAATTTTAGCCCGCACCTGGATCCCGTGCCAGGATAGCCCGGGAGTTCGTTTTACCTATAATGCCAAAGTAAAAGTTCCAAAGGAAATGCTGGCGCTGATGAGTGCCGAAAATCCGGTACAAAAATCTGCCGATGGCGTTTACACTTTTAAAATGGATCAACCAATTCCGTCGTATTTAATGGCTTTATCGGTTGGTGATCTGGCATTTAAAAACCTGGGCGACCGCACCGGTATTTATGCTGAACCAGTTTCGTTGGAAGCTGCCGCTTATGAGTTTGCAGAGCTGGAGAAAATGCTGGTTACCGCTGAAAAACTTTACGGGAAATACCGCTGGAACCGCTACGATCTGCTTTTGCTGCCTCCAAGTTTCCCGTTCGGTGGTATGGAAAACCCGCGAATTACTTTCCTTACGCCAACCATTATTGCCAAAGACCGCTCACTTACGAGTTTGGTAGCGCATGAACTGGCCCACTCCTGGTCAGGAAATTTAGTTACGAATGCTACCTGGAACGATTTCTGGCTGAACGAAGGCTTTACTGTTTATTTCGAACGCCGCATTATGGAAGCCATGTACGGAAAAGATTATGCCGATATGCTGAAGGTTTTAGGCATGCAGGATCTGAACCGTACCTTGGATGAACTTGGCGCCGACCAGCCAGATACCCGTTTGAAACTGGATCTGGAAGGCCGCGATCCGGACGATGGCTTAACCGATATTGCGTATGAAAAGGGTAATTATTTCCTGCTGAATATTGAAAATGCCGTAGGCCGCGAAAAATTCGATGCTTTCCTGAATGGCTATTTCCAGAAATTCGCTTTTCAGACCATGACCACCGATGCGTTTGTGAAATATCTGGAAGCCGAACTGATAAAACACGACCCGGAACTAGCACAGAAAATAAACTACGAAGCCTGGATCTTTAAGCCCGGAATTCCGAAGAATGCAATAAAGGTAAATTCGGTGCGGTTTGAGAAAGTAGAAAAAGCCGCTACCGATTGGAAAAATGGCAAGCCGGCCTCGCAAATAGCAACCAAAGAATGGTCGAGCCACGAATGGCTGCATTTCCTGCGCGCGTTACCTGCCACATTATCGTCTGATCAAATGCAGGAACTGGATAAGACTTTCAATTTCACGAATTCCGGAAATTCAGAGATCCTGGCGGCCTGGCTTGAGATCGCGGTAAAAAACAATTACGAACCGGCAGATAAAGCCCTTGAGAATTTCCTGATACATGTTGGTCGCCGCAAATTCCTGATTCCGCTTTACAAAGCCTTACTCGCAACACCAAACGGTAAAGAAAAAGCTAAAGCAATTTATGCCAAAGCCCGTCCGAATTATCATGCGGTAGCAACCAGCACCATCGATGAGTTTTTGAAGGAAAAATAATAGCGTTTTTGCGCTCACCATAATACCAAACCGGCTGGCAATTGTCAGCCGGTTTTTTTGTGCCAAAGCATAGGTTTTTTTTCACTATTCAATGCTTTACTAATTCAGGTTTTTCAAGTCACTTCTAAAATTATGGCGGAATTATTCCGGAAAGGTGCGCTTTCATAAAACTCAATTTTTGTTTTGCGTATATAGTTTCAAAATTAACCTTGCGCATGACTTTATTTCCCAAAGGCAAACTGATCGCGATTGGCGGCAACGAAGATAAAGGTTCTTACCCAAATCCGCGCGCCAAACGTTTTTATAAACTGAACTTCTTTGAACTCGGCATTTTGAAACGCTTTATGCTGGAAATGCACCAGGAATGTCCACGCATTGAAGTAATAACTACTGCTTCCATGATTCCGGAAGAAGTTGGCGAACGTTATTTAAGTGCTTTTTCGTTGCTGAACTGCGAGAATGTGGGTTTAATGCACATTGGCTCTGAAGAAGCTGCCCAGGAACCGGAATACTTGGAACGTTTGAAAGCTGCTGACGGTGTATTGTTCAGTGGCGGTGACCAATCGCGCATTACGCAAATGTTTTTAGGCACTAAATTCCTGGAAACGCTGAAACACCGCTATAATACCGAAGAGAATTTTATAATTGGGGGAACCAGCGCCGGCGCTATGGCTATGTCGCGGATCATGATCCGGGGCGGCAGCGTACCAAATTCTTTGATGAAAGGTTCGGTTAAAATTGGCGAAGGTCTAAGTTTGCAGAATAACGTGATCATCGATTCGCACTTTGTGAAACGCGGTCGATTTGGCCGATTAATTGAAGCTGTAGCCCTGCACAATAATCTGATAGGTATTGGTTTAGGGGAAGATACCGGCGTATTGATTACGAAAGGTCACTTTATTGAAACCATTGGCTCGAATCTGGTAGTGATAATAGACGGACATAATATAGAACACAACAATGCTCCCACTGCCGATAAAGGCACGCCGCTTTCCATCGAAAACATTGAATTGCACGTGTTGGCAAAAGGAAATGTGTACGACATTAATACCCGCGAATTCTATTACGATTATGAGCAGCATCTGGAATGGAAAAAATCGCAGCAAACAGCCAAAACAGAACCGGTTATAAAGCCAGAAACTGAAACAGAAACCTATCAAACACCTCCTGAAGACCGCCTGTGATCAGTCTTTGTAAATTGCGATGAAAGCAGGCTCGTTGTTCAGGCAGGAAGCACGATACATACCTTCTGAATTGAAAGGCAGCGCAATATTTCCCTGCCGATCGACAGCGATCAAACCGCCTTCTCCGCCAAATTTTACCAGCTTGTCGTTCACTACCAATTTACACGCTTCCTGGAGAGAGAGACCACGGTATTCCATCAGGCAGGAAACATCGTAGGCTACAATAGCCCGCATAAAAAACTCCCCATGACCGGTGCAGGAAACTGCGCATGTAGCATTATTCGCGTATGTACCGGCTCCGATAATGGGCGTATCGCCGATACGGTTGAAATTTTTATTTGTCATGCCTCCGGTTGAAGTTGCCGCTGCCACATTTCCGGCCTGATCTAATGCTACAGCCCCAACTGTTCCGAATTTTTTATCGTGATGATGTGGCGGATGATCCTGATGCTTTTTTATGATTTCTTCAGATATTTCTTCTGTATGATCGAGCTGGTAAATATCGGTATCGCGGATTTCCTGCCATTGATCATAGCGCAACTGGTTAAAGAAATAAGATTCTGGCTCAAATTCCAGGTTATGTAATCTCGCAAATTCTTCGGCTCCGGGGTAGCTTAAAAAAACGTGGTCGGAATGCGTCATTACATAGCGCGCCAGTTTTATCGGGTTTTTTACATTGCGTAAACCACTTACAGCACCAGCCATCAGATCGGCGCCATTCATTATAGAAGCATCCATTTCATGAATGCCTTGTTTGGTAAATACGCAGCCCTTACCAGCATTGAAAAGATCGCAGTTCTCTAAGTAAACTACAGTAGCTTCTACGGCTTCCAAAGCAGAACTTCCGGCAGCCAGCAAAGCCCGCCCTGTTTCAAGGGCGTTTTCCAGTTCCTGCAGATAGCGTTTTTCATTTTCGGCAGACATGAGCTGGCGGGTTATGGTGCCGGCTCCGCCGTGTAAGGCAAGGGCAAAAGTATTCATAAACAGTTTTTCGGGGTGAATCTATAGCGTTTTTCCGCTTACGCATAAAGCTTTTGAAGGTAACGGCAAGGCAGAAAAAAAAATTGATTTTTCAAATTTCATACAGAAAAGACCCGGTAAACCGTAAGAAATTCAGGCTGAAAGTATTAAGAAAAAAATATTGAGAAGTGTGCTTTTTGAGGTGCCAATATGGAATTATTAAGGCCTTTTTTTCGTATATTTGTAGATACAAGATATATTAAATAATTATAATTACAGTATTATGGCTTACGACGCCCAAGGTAAATTACACGAGATTTTCGACGAACAGCAGGTAAGTGAGAAATTCAAAAAGCGCGAATTTGTGCTGGAGATTCCGGATGGTGCTTATACTCAATTTATAAAATTCCAGTTAACGCAGGACAAATGCAACCTGCTGGATCAGTACAATGTTGGCGATGAAGTGAAAGTTGCTTTTAACCTTTCTGGTAAGCCATTCACTAAAAACGGTACTACCATGTACTTCACCAACCTAGGCGCATGGCGTATTGAACCAGCCGGTGCTCCGCAGGCTGGTGGACAGCAGCGTGCAGCAGCTCCGCAGGCAGCCGCTTCTACTTTCGCGATGGACGAAGCTGATAACGACCTGCCTTTCTAAGCAGAAAGCAACATATATTTTTGAAATGCGGGCTGAAAGGTCCGCATTTTTTGTTTAGCGCCGCGGGTGCGCTTTGCGGTAACCCACTACCAAAATAATGATCCAGACCGGGAAAAAAGCGGTGCAGATCGATGCGAAATAAGGATCTACCGTAAAGAATAAAACGAAATACAAAAGCAGGTTAATAACCAGGCCGGCAATTCCAATTACATAATAAGGGTTTCGTTTTTTCATAGCTTCAACCAATTTGAACTACAGTTTCAACGTAGAACACCTGAACCGGTTCTGTGCAGGAATTTGAATATGGTAATTCCTTGAATGAAGTAGTAATAAATACTTTTTCAGGCTAAAACCCTACCGTTTTTTCTTCCGTTCGGTACATTATAAATTACAGCAATTGCTGAAATAAATTATTCATTGCTACGGCATCTCGAAATATGTTCGATCCGGAAAAAAATTCCACACAAAGCTTAACCAATAAAATTGCGGTTGTAACTGGTGCCAGTTCGGGCATTGGTAAAGTTACAGCGCGTGAACTGGCCCGGCTTGGCGCACACGTAATTATGGTTTGCCGCAACCAGGAAAAAGGCGAAAAAAGCAGACAGGAAATTATTGCGAAAACTGGTAATCAGAACGTAACCCTTTTACTGGCAGATCTGAGCTTAATGCAGGAAACCCGGCGCGTGGCAGAAGAAATAAACCACCTGATTCCAAAGCTCGATATTCTGATCAATAATGCCGGGATGATGCCCGGAAAACGCGAAGAAACTGCCGAAGGGTTTGAGCTTTCCTGGGCTACCAATTATCTGTCGGTGTTTTTGTTTACTAATCTCCTGCTCGATAAACTGTTGGCTGCATATTCGGCCCGGATCATTAATGTATCTTCGGAAGTGCACCGGCTTGGATATATCAATTTGCAGGAAATGCATAAACCGGGAAAATACAGCTCCATTACTGCATACGCCGATAGCAAACTTGCCACCATTATGTTTACTTATGAACTCGCGCGCCGCCTCGAACTAACTGGCATTACGGTAAACTGTCTGCACCCGGGTGTTGTTGCTACAAATGTTACGGGGCAAGCACACACCGCCATGAAATACTTGTTCATGCTCGGGCGGCCCTTTATGCGTTCGCCGGCAAAAGGCGCGGAAACTACTTTATACCTGGCAACTTCGCCTGATTTAACCGGAGTAAGCGGTTTGTATTACAAAAATAAAAAAGCAGTGCGCTCTTCGGGCCAAAGTTACAACCCGGCCATTGCGCGGCGCTTATGGTTATTATCTGAAAAGCAGACCGGTTTTCAAGCATAATAAATCTGGCTACTGCTTTAAACAGCAAACATGAAAGAACTACAGCTACTTATTTCCGGAGGCGAAAGCGATACGCTTGATTTTAAAAAACGTATCAGGCAGGCTGATCGCATTGCCCGCACGGTGGCTTCCTTTGCGAATACGCGCGGCGGCATTATTCTGGTTGGCGTAATGGATAACGGGGAAATTTCAGGCATAGATCCGGAGGAAGAAAAACATACTTTGGAACAAGCTGCTAATCTTTATTGCAAACCACCGGTTAAAGTCTTTTTTAAAGAACTGGAAGATGAAGATGGAAAGACCGTGCTGAAAGTTGTGATTCCGGAAAGTGCTGAAAAACCGCATCTGGTTAAAATAAACGAAGGCGACTGGCGTATTTACCTGCGGGTAAAAGACGAAACGGTACAAAAGAGCCAAATGGCTGAAAAAGTGCTGAAAAATGAGGCTACCGAAAAAATGCTCCCGGTTTTCGACGAACAGGAAATTGCTCTGCTCGACTTTTTGAAACAATACCAACGCATTACGCAGAAACAATTCATGAAACTGGTAAATGTTTCGCAACGGCAGGCTTATCATATTCTGGTCAGAATGGTATTACAAGGCTCGATCCGGCTGCACAACAAGGAAAAAGAAGATTATTATACCCTTCGATAAAGTTTAAATTCAAAGCGAATCAATATTTCTTACCTTTACGCAGTCCAACTATATCAGAAAAGCGAAACGAATATGAATAATACTTTTGGGAAAAATATAATCCCGGAAAATGATGAGGAACGCTTAGCTGCACTTCGTAACTATAAAAAAGTGGACTTTCAGGTTGATAACCACTTTAATAAAATTGCCCGGCTGGCCGCCAAGATCTTTAATATGCCTATTGCTTTAATTGCGTTTGTAGATAAAGAAGAAGTTCTTTTTAAAGCAAATGTGGGCATGGAAGGAACCGATACCGTGAGCCGGGGCATTAGCCTCTGTTCGCTGGCGGTGCTGGATGAGGACGTAACCGTTTTTGACAGACCTTTGGAAGAAGCCTGTTTGCTTTCTAATCCTTTGGTTACCGGTCAGTTTGGGTTAAGATTTTACGCCGGCGCACCGCTCAAAACCCGGGACGGGTATAATATCGGCACCTTATGCATTGTAGATAAAAAGCAACGCTATATTACCGAAGCGCAAAAATCTATTCTTCAGGATCTGGCTTCCATTACGATGGACCAGCTGGATTGCCGCCTGGCGTTGCTGGAACGAACTGTAACTAACTGATGTCGTTAAAATTTTATAAAAGAAAAAGCCTTTGATTTACATCAAAGGCTTTTTCTTTTTAGCAGATAGCGAATATTAATCGTATTTCTTGGCGTTTTTCTTTTCCTGTTTTGCAGCTTTCTTTTCCTTTTCGGTTTTAGCCGGTTTCTTTTTGTCTTCCTTGCGGGCGTCTGTTCCTTTAGCCATCACTATTAAAATTTAGGTTTAAAATTCCGTTACAAAGGTAAACTTCAAATTAAAGAAATTATTGCTGGAAAACCGACATGCATAACTGTCATTTGGTTATTTTTTTCAATTGCACGGATTAATTAAACGCAAAAAAAAACGCTATAGTTTTAGGCTGAAAAACCGGTACAAAATTTCCTTAAAAAGAGCGAAAATTAAAACTTTCGTTTTCAGCGATTTACCATTTTTTTCACATTTTATTCAGAAAATATAGCGTTTTAACTATTCAGATTCTGTAACTGTGCGTACAAATAGTAACCGGAATTTCCATAAAAGCCGGTTGCAAAACGAAGTCAGGCAAATTAGCTACTATTCTAAACCAATCTGATCCGATGACTGAAAAACAGAAAGCAAAACTGAAAAAAATGTTCGTGCTCGATACATCTGTGATTCTTTATGACCACAGCGCTGTAGAACATTTCGGGCCCCACGATGTAGCCATTCCGATTACCGTGCTCGAAGAGCTCGATAACTTTAAGAAAGGCAACGACATTAAAAATTTTGAAGCCCGCGAATTCATCCGGTATATCGACGAACTATCTTCTTCGAGCCGTTTGCAGGAATGGATCCCGCTTGGCGGCAAAGATAAAGGCCGTTTCCGGGTGCTCATGAGCCATGCATCGGAAATTGACGCCGAAAAGGTTTTTGGAGAAGAAAAAGCGGATCATAAGATCCTGAATTCGGCTTTACAATTGCAGCAGGAAAATCCGAAATGCCTGGTTATTCTGGTTTCGAAAGATATAAATCTGCGTCTGAAAGCCCGTTCGCTGAATTTAATTGCTGAAGATTACGAAACGGGTAAAATTCAGAATGTTTCATCGCTTTACACCGGCATAGACGAATTACATAATGTGAGCGATGAAGCCATTGGCGAACTGTACGAAAAAGGCAGTTGCGACAGCAGCCGTATTCTGCAAAATCCGCCTGCAGATAATCATTACTTTATTCTGCGCGGCTCAAACAGTTCTATTCTGGCATATTTTAATCCGGAACAGAAACGCATAGAACGGGTAGATAAGATGATGTCTTATGGCATAAAACCGCGCAACGCCGAACAAACTTTTGCCATGCACGCCATTATGAATCCGGCGGTAAAACTGGTTACCATTCAGGGCATTGCCGGTACCGGTAAAACGCTTTTGGCTTTAGCCGGAGCGCTGGAACAACGCCGCAACTTCTGGCAAATTTACTTAGCCCGACCAATCGTTCCGCTCAGCAATAAAGATATTGGTTACCTGCCCGGCGATATAAAAAGCAAACTTAATCCTTACATGGAACCGCTCTGGGACAACCTGAAATTCATTCAGAACCAGTATTCAGAAAACAGCAAGGAAGCGAGTAAACTTAAGGAAATGGTGGAGCAGGAAAAACTCATGATCGTGCCTTTGGCCTATATCCGCGGACGAAGTATTTCAAATGTGATCTTTATTGTAGATGAAGCCCAGAACTTAACGCCGCACGAAGTAAAAACCATTATTTCCCGCGCCGGCGAAAACACCAAGATCATCTTCACCGGCGACATTTTCCAGATCGATACGCCTTATCTCGATACGCAAAGTAACGGCCTCTCCTATCTGATCGATAAAGCGAAAAACCACAAACTCTACGCGCATATTACCTTACAAAAAGGCGAACGTTCTGATCTGGCAAACCTGGCGAATGAACTTTTATAAAGTGGAAATTTGAAAGAGAGTAAAATTTATATTTAACATATTTCTCACACTCATTACATTTTATAAATACTCTCAATTAAAAAAGCAGCGCTGAAATTTATCAGCACTGCTTTTTTGCTTCCAAAGCATAGCGTTTTTACAAAGTAACTTCCTGCTTTAAATAGCGGCTTTGAATAATATCCATGTGATGGTTTTCGTGCGCAGCAATGACCCAGGCTAATGAACGAACATTATACGTGGCGTTATTAGCTTTACCGAAACTATCAACCATTTCCGGGCTGAAGCTTTTGAAAAGCATAATAGTTGATTGACGTTGCAAACGATATTCAGCAATAATATTAGCCAGTTTCCGGCGGTTCGCATCAGAATTCCGGGCATAATCGTCTTCACTGAAACCTGGCAGCATAGCTTGCTCATTTCTGGCAAAACACAAAGCGCGGAAAGCCATAATGCGTTCCGTATCGAGCATATGCTGCAGCAATTCTTTTAAGCTCCATTTTCCTTCTGCGTAGCCTTTTTCGGTTTCGGCTTCTTCCAGGTTATCGAATAAACGTAGCAGATCTTCGCATTGGGTTTCCAGCAAAGCTAAAATATCAGTTTCCGGCAGGCGCTTCAGGTAGGTTTCAAAATAGGCCGGATATTCGTTCGGGGCGGGTTTGTGGAGATTGTTCATGATTAAAACGGTAGGGTTTTTGGGTTAAAAAGTGCTTAGCAAAGTAAACGTTATTTCAGAAATTTACTTGTGCTTTTTTTGCTTTTTTACTCTCGCTAAAAACCACACTCTTTCTTAAACTAACATATTTTTAAATAATTCTTCAGCGAAAACGCTATGGTTTTGGGGTCAAAAAGTCACAGCGTAGCCGGATGTTTTTCTAAACCGCCACGCTTCGTCATTTTTGCTTAACTTCGTCTTTTAAATCTTAATCACTACGAATGAAAAAGAAAACCATTCTGGTCCGGTTGCTGGCTTTGCTTTTGCTTGCGCCCTTAACCGGCCGCGCTGACGAAGGCATGTGGCTGCCGCTGCTGCTCAAACAACTGAACGAAAGCGACATGCAGAAACGCGGTCTGAAACTTTCGGCCGAAGATATTTACAGCATCAACAAAACCAGTCTGAAAGACGCCATCGTTTTATTTGGCGGCGGCTGCACCGGCGAAATGATCTCCGGTGAAGGACTTTTGCTTACCAACCACCACTGCGGCTACAGCCAGATCCAGAGCCACAGTTCTGTAAAACAAGATTACCTGACAAACGGTTTCTGGGCCATGAACCGCTCCGAAGAATTACCGAATCCAGGCTTAACCGCAACTTTCATTGTAAGAATGGAAGACGTAACGGCGCAGGTTTTAAAAGATATTCCGGCTAATTTACCGGAAGCTGAGCGCGAGAAAAAAGTGCAGGCAAACATTGCAGGCATTGAAAAAACAGCTGTTACCGGCACGCATTACAAAGCCCAGATCAAGCCTTATTTCTATGGCACCGAATATTACATGTTCATCACCGAAACCTTTACCGACGTTCGTTTGGTAGGCGCGCCACCTTCTGCAATCGGTAAATTTGGTGGCGACACCGATAACTGGATGTGGCCACGCCATACCGGTGACTTTTCGGTTTTCCGCGTTTATGCCGGCCCGGATAACAAACCAGCCGCTTACGCTGCCGAAAATAAACCTTATAAACCGAAACATTTCCTGCCAATTTCCCTGAAACCGATCAAGGAAACTGACTTTACCATGGTTTTCGGTTTCCCGGGCCGCACCACGGAATACCTGCCTTCTTATGCAATTAAAGAAATTTATGAAGTTTCGAATCCGGCTAAAATTGCGATCCGCGAAACCAAACTGAATATCCTGGACAAGCACATGAAAGCTTCCGATGAAGTTCGGATTCAGTACGCCGCCAAATATGCCAGCATCAGCAACTATCACAAAAAATGGATCGGCGAAAATCGCGGATTAAAAAAACTGAATGCCGTTGCTAAAAAACAGGAACTCGAACAACAATTCACAACTTGGGTTAATGCGTCGCCGGAAAGAAAAGCCAAATATGGCACTGTACTTTCTGAGTTCGAGAAAAATTACAACAGCCTGAACGGCATTACGCTTTCGCGCGATTATTTTATAGAAGCCGCTTTGGGCGTGGAGCTGATCAGTTATGCGCAGAACTACGTGGCTTTGGTAGATCTTATTAAAAACAAAGCGCCGCAAGCCGATATTGAAAAGCAACTGAAAAACCTGGGCAATTACGCAGGCTTTTTCAAAAACTACAACCTTGCAACCGATAAAGAAGTTTTCGCGGCGCTGCTGGAAATGTATTACAAAAATGTAGATTCTAAATTCCAGCCGGAATATTTCCGCACGACCGTTGAGAAAAAGTACAAAGGCAACTTTAAGAAATTCGCTGAAGATGTTTACGCGCAATCGTTTATGGTTTCACCGGAAAAAATTAAAACGGCATTGCCTAAAATTTCGGCAACCAATACCAAGCTGATCGAAAAAGACCCGGCTTATTTACTGGCTCGCGCTTTTACAGACAACTACCGCGCTAAAATTATGCCTACTTACGTAACTGCTTCCGATGCCAACACGCTGACGAACCGCTTATTTGTAACCGGCCTGCGCGAAATGCAAACCGATAAAAAATTCTATCCGGATGCAAATTCTACCTTGCGTGTTGCTTATGGTCAGGTTATGGGTTACGAGCCAATGGATGGCGTAAAATACGATTATTACACAACGCTGGAAGGTTTAATGGAAAAAGCCGACCCGACGAATGTAGATTTCCAGGTGCCGCAAAAACTGATCGACTTGTATAACGCAAAAGATTACGGCGATTATGCGGTGAACGGCGAAATGCCGATCGCGTTTGTGGCAACCAATCATACTACCGGCGGTAACTCCGGAAGCCCGGTAATTAACGCCAACGGCGAACTGATCGGTACCAACTTCGACCGCGCCTGGGAAAGCACCATGAGCGATATTATGTACGATCCGGACCGCGTACGCAATATTGTGCTGGATGCGCATTATACGCTTTTCATCATCGATAAATTTGCCGGAGCCGGCCATCTGATCAAAGAAATGAACATTGTGCGCGAAGTAACACCGTTACCAATGCTCGAGAACGATGTGGATCCGCAATCGGAAATGAAAATCGAAAAATCGGAGAAAAAGAAAAACAAAAAGAACAAATCGAAAACCAAACTGAAAGCCGCCTAAAAACGGTATCGTTTCAATCAAAAAAAGTCGTGCCCGATGATCAGGCACGACTTTTTTATTGGATTTTGATAGCGCTTCAGAATTGTTTTTTCAAACTAAAACCAACTCCCATTTCCTGGGTTTCTGTTGGGAAACTGTAAACGTTCCAGCTTACTTTTTTCTCCGAAACCGGTACCGTTTTATCAGCAAGCAAATTCCAGACACTCAATATTATCGTGGAAGTTCCCAAACCAATATTCAACATCGAAAGTGCTTTTTTAGCTTCATTCGTTTCCGGATACCTCCCCATACCACTGTAGTAATCTTTCTCAAAATTAGCCGCCCCCAGAATTACCGAGCCTGCGCCCGCAGCCAAACCCAATACCGGCACAATTTTATTATCCGAGCCTTGTGCGATCTGTATCAGGTTTACCGCATTCAGCGACAGATTAGCACCGCCCAAAACTGCCGAAGGCAAGCCATAACCATTTGAAATATAGTTGTAATTGTAGCTCGGTGGTGCTCCATAAGCCGGTTGAATCATCGCACATTCTTCCAACGTTAATCCCGAACTTTCAACCCAAGCTAGTAGTTCCGGCGTTTTCATATCGAAGATCCGATCGTATTGATGCGCTGCATTTATTTTTTCAGCAAGTTGGCGGCCGGCCGTTTGTTCGATCAAAAAACCAACTGCGCAAATATTCCCATCTTTATCAATAAAGCAAGGTCGCCTTTCCCCTGGATGATCATAGTTTTTCGGAAATAAGCCTGCTCCAATATAAGCGTGTAATTGATCTAGCAATGATGCGCGCCTTCGTTTTAATTCTTCCGGTAAATGTGCAGTCTCTCTTTTCCTTAGGATCTTCTCAACGTAAGTCAGATGCGTTTGAATGCGTTCTTTTTCACTTAAATATTCCGGAATCACCCCATACTTTTCAATTAAACTGATGTCTCCCAGCACGGCATTTATTGTCTGGTTCGAATCAGTCGGAGTTTGCTTATGGTTGGTAAACAATGCTAGTGCAAGCAGGAAAAGGCAACAGGATATTACAGCTTTTTTCATCGATGATTTGAGTTGTTTCCAGTATGACTTTACCCAAACCTATTCCGTTGCATTAATTTTTTCCGCGCGCCGCTTTTTCAATTGCATCCCAGTTTTCCGAAGGTATCTGGTCTAATCCGTTAAACTCGCCTGCACCGTAAAGCCATTCACCGCCATCGATTGTAACGACTTCACCGTTCACAAAAGCTGCAAAATCCGAAACCAGGTAAGCTGCCAGGTTAGCCAGTTCCTGATGATGCCCGAACCTTCCAACCGGAATACGCTTCACCGGATCAACAATTTCAGCTACATCCGCGGGAAACAAACGGCTCCACGCACCTTCCGTCGGAAAAGGCCCTGGTGCAATTGCGTTCATTCTTATGCCGTATTTCGCCCACTCCGAAGCCAGCGAACGCGTTAAAGCCAGCACGCCAGCCTTGGCGCAAGCCGATGGTACTACATAACCAGAGCCGGTCCAGGCATACGTGGTAACGATATTTAAAACAGCTCCCGCTTTCTTATTTTCGATCCATTTCTTGCCTATAGCCAGCGTACAATTATAACTGCCTTTTAAAACGATATCAGTAATAATATCAAACGCTTTCGCACTTAATCGTTCTGTCGGGCTGATAAAATTTCCGGCCGCATTGTTCACCAATACATCGGGAATCCCGAATTTCGAAATCGCCGCTTCCAGCATTTTTTCTACCTCCACGTATTTTCGAACGTCGCAGGCAATTGGTAGAATTTCGCCTTTGGTTTCTTCCGCCAATTCTTTGGCAGTAGTTTCCAACACATCTATTTTCCGGCTGGCTATAATTACTTTGGCGCCTAATTGCAGAAAATATTTTGCCATGGAACGGCCCAGACCGGTGCCACCGCCGGTAATCAGGATCACTTTATTTTGCAGCGCGTTGTCACGCAGCATCGGTTCGGTATAATGCATCGCTAATTTTTTAAAGTAAATTTCAAGTTAAAAATGTTTTGCCAAAACGGTAGGGTTTCTGACCTAAAAAGTAGAGCAAATCTAAAAAAGCGCAAAGGAATATAAATGCGTAAATTTGCCACACACAATTTCAGATGACAGCAAAAAAAATCAGCATTTTAGGTTGCGGCTGGCTCGGATTACCTTTAGCCGAAGCTTTTGTGCGGCAAGGCTACGAAGTTCACGGCTCTACTACAACACCGGAAAAGTTAACCCTACTCGCTGAAAAGCAGATCCTGCCCTATCAAATCGAGTTGAATACGTTGGAACTGAAGCCGGAAAATCAGCTGTTTTTCGATAATGAGATCCTGATCGTGAATATTCCGCCCAAACGAAATTCCGGCAACAACTACGCGCAACAAATAAATAACCTGCAACAAGCTTTACTGCGTTCCACTGTTAAAAAAGTGATCTTCGTAAGTTCAACCAGCGTTTATCAACCGGCTTTAGAAGAAATTACCGAAGCAAGTACACTAGATCATGAAAATGCAAAAGAACTGCTGGAAGCTGAAAGTATCATTGCTAACGATGGAAATCCGTGGCAAACTACTATTATCCGTTTCGCGGGTTTGTTTGGTTCAGGGCGTGCCCCGGGTCGTTTCATTGCCGGGAAAACCGATCTTCCGGATCCCGAAGCGCCGGTAAATTTCATCCATTTGGAGGATTGCATACAGATCATTCAGGAGATTGTGAAGCAGGAAAAGTGGAAGGAAATTTTTAATGCCTGTGCAGATGAACATCCAAGTCGCAAAGTTTTTTATACTGAAGCGGCGCGTAAATTACAATTTCCCGCACCAACGTTCGAAGCAAAAAAGGTAGGAAAAAAGCCTGAAAAACTGATCAGTAACCAAAAATTAAAAGAAACTTTACATTACAAATTCACTTTCCCGGATCCGTTAAAAGCACTTTGATCATTAATAAAACGGTATCTTTTTCAGCTCAAAAACTCAATATATGGCGCAAACAATTGCAGTGATCGGTGGTGGTGCCGCCGGATTTTTCGGGGCCATAACCTGCGCGCAGCAGAACTCGCAAAATCAGGTGATCTTATTTGAAAAAACCGGCAAACTACTCAGCAAAGTATTGGTTTCCGGTGGCGGCCGCTGCAACGTTACGCATCATTGCTTTAACCCGAACGAGCTGATAAAATTTTACCCGCGCGGCAGCAAACAACTCAAAAAACCTTTCCAGGAATTTGGCGCCCAGAATACTGTAAACTGGTTCGAAAAACGTGGCGTTCAACTCAAAACCGAAGCCGACGGCCGCATGTTTCCCATAACCGATAATTCCGAAACTATTGCCAATTGCCTGCTCCGCGAAGCTAAAAATGCTTCCGTAGAAATTTTAACGCACACCGATATTTCCGAAATAGTAAAGCTGGAAAACGGCACTTTTGAACTGTGCAGCGCGAAAGGAAAAACCTGTAAAGCAGACAAAATATTAGTTACGACCGGCGGCCAGAACAAACCCGAAAATTACGAATGGCTTAAAGCATTAGGCCATAAAATAGAAAAACCGGTTCCTTCGCTATTTACTTTTAACGTGCCGGGCTCTTATCTGAAAGAATTAATGGGCATTTCAGTGCCGCGCGCCATTGTAAAAATTTCCGGTCAGAAACTGGAAAGCGATGGACCTCTTTTGATCACGCATTGGGGTTTCAGCGGACCAGCTATTTTGCGTTTATCGGCTTGGGGCGCAAGAATTTTAAATGAACTGAATTACCATTTCAATATCAGCATCAATTGGGTTCCTGATTTCACGGAAGAAACGCTCCGGGCTAAACTACTTTCCTACAAATCGATCCACGGCAAAAAGATCATCAGCAGCAATCCGTTTTTTGGTTTACCGCAGCGCCTCTGGAAAATTTTTACCGACCAGGCCGGTATTTCTGCCGAACTGCGCTGGCTCGATGTTTCAAACAAAAACCTGAATAAACTACTGGAAACTTTATTACGCGGCAACTTTGAAGTCCGAGGCAAAACTACATTTAAGGAAGAATTTGTAACCTGCGGCGGCGTATCGCTTTCTGAAGTAAATATGCAAACCCTGGAAAGCCGCCACGTTAAAGGCCTATATTTCGCTGGGGAAGTGCTAGATATTGACGGCATTACCGGCGGTTTCAATTTTCAGGCGGCCTGGACAACCGGTTTTCTGGCCGGTAAAAGCATGGCCCAGGAACAATAATTCCAGCTCAATTTCCAGCGATAACATTTTCAGGGTTTTATAAGTACAATGAGGCTGTATATGGTTCCAAAATTTATAGACTATGAATAATCAAAATGAAATTGTTTCGGTATTACACCACCTGATAGACCGTTGTAAAGACGGTTCGAAAGGATTTTTCACCGCTTCTGAAGATGTGGATGATCCGCAACTAAAGGACATGTTCAAGAAATTCTCGGTGCAACGCGACGGTATGATCACCCAATTGCAGGATGAATTGCATAAAATGGGAAAATCCGATGCAGAAAGCGGCTCTATTGAAGGGAAAGTGCACCGCGCCTGGATCGATCTTTCTTCGGCGCTGGCCAGCAAAGACCGCAAAAGAATACTGGAAGAATGCGAACGTGGAGAAGATTACGCGGTTTCAGCTTACGAGAAAGCCTTAAAAGCAGACTTGCCGGCAAATCTTCACCAGATCGTAGAGCAGCAGTACCAGCAAGTAAAACAAACCCACGACCAGGTACGCAACCTGCGCGATCAGGCAAAATCTGCTTAAAAACGCTATCATTTTAAATAAAAAAACCGGTACTTTTCAAGGCACCGGTTTTTTTTATGGTTATATATCATTGAAACTGAAATCGGTATCGTTTAGGCCTTTAAAAGTAAAAATCCCTAAAAGCAAAAAGCCAGACTTTTAACGGCCTGGCTTTTTGCTATCAATGGTTGCAATTAAACTTTCATCTAAGGGTTTTTACGCCGGTTTTAATGAGAAGGTTGCAATTATTTTTAATTTAGTCTGAAAAATTAAGCAAGGCAGTAACAAAAATATCTTACTTACCTTATCTACAGGGTTTTACAAACCGGGTTATTACCAGCTTTTTTTCTTGCCGCCGCCGCTAAAACGACCGCCGCCCTTTTTCATTTCGTCACGCCAGTTGCCGCCGCCACTTCTTTCGCGGTCACCGCCACGGCCACCATCCCGGTCAGAACGGCCACGGTATCCTCCTCCTTCGCGGTCGCCACGGTCTCTGTCGCGGAATCCGCCATCACGGGAACGTCCACCTTCGCGGCGATCGCCACGGCCACCACCATCACCAAATTCACGGCGTTCCGATCTTTCAGAATTAGCAGCCGAAGCATCTTTCTTCTGCGCTTTCTGGAACGTAACCGGAATATCGTTAATAGAAACGCGGCCCATCTGATCCAGCACTTCCTGGGCAAATGCCAACGGAATTTCTACAAAACTGAAACGGTCGTAAAGATCGATGTCACCAATTTTATTTGAAGGAATGCTGGTATGCTCGGTTAAAGCATCGATGATATCTTTCGGATGCACGCGGTCTTTTTTGCCCATGGTAACAAAGATCCGCTCCATGCCTGGTTTCGGGCCATCGATTCCTTTAGCAGCTTCGGCGCTTTTTTCCTTGGCTTTAGATTCGCGCATGCTCATTTTTAACAATGCTGCAGCAACTTCTAAAGAAGTAAAATCCTGGGCCAATAATCGCTCTACTTTCGTAACGGCTTTTTCTAAACCACCTTTGGCAATAACTTCTTTTATCTGCTCCAGGAATAACGTGGTGCGGATCTCGCTAACATCTTCGGAAGAAGGAACCGGCTGTTGCAGGATCTTCGCCTTTGTGTAGCGCATAATGTCTTTCAGCTTATAAACGTCGCGGCCGGAAACAAAAGAGAACGCCTTACCAGATTTACCTGCGCGGCCAGTACGGCCAATACGGTGTACATAAGCTTCTTCGTCCTGTGGAAGGTCATAGTTGAAAACGGCTTCCACGTTATCTACGTCAATACCACGGGCAGCAACGTCGGTAGCTACTAATAATTCCAGAGTACCGCTTTTGAATTTCTGCATCACATTGGTACGCATGGTCTGGTTCAAGTCACCATGCAAACCATCGGCAAAGTAACCGCGGGCCTGTAGGTTAGAAACCAGTTCATCTACCATGCGCTTTGTATTACAGAAAATGATACCGATCTTCACGTTATACATATCGAGCAAACGGGTAAGCACTTCCATTTTCATGTTGTTGCGAACCTCGAAATAAACCTGCTCGATGTTGGTAACGGTAAGTTCTTTATGAGTAACTTTTACCAGGTGCGGATCTTTCTGGAATTTCTTGGTGATTTCCATGATCGGCTTGCTCATGGTAGCCGAGAACAGGATGGTCTGGCGTTCAGCAGGAACTTTGGTCAGCACGAATTCAATGTCTTCGCGGAAACCCATATCCAGCATTTCATCAGCCTCATCCAGAATGATTTTTTTGATATTTTCCAGTTTCAGTGTACCGCGCTCAATGTGATCCATCACGCGGCCCGGCGTACCAATTACGATCTGCACACCAGAGCGTAAAGCTTTTAACTGACGATCATAAGACTGACCACCGAAAATAGGCACAACGCTGATGTTGCGCTTGTATTTAATTAGTTTAACAACTTCTTCCGAAACCTGGATTGCCAGTTCGCGGGTAGGGCACAATATTAAAACCTGAACGTTTCTATCATTTTCATCGATCCCCTCAATTGCAGGGATGGCGAACGCAGCGGTTTTACCGGTACCAGTTTGAGCCTGACCAATAACGTCGCGGCCCTCCATAATTACCGGTATTGCTTCGGTCTGAATCGGCGAGGCCTCTTCAAAACCCATATCAGCAATGGCGCGCTGCATTTCAGCGCTTAACGGTAATTCTTCGAATTTAATTTTATTCATATAATGATTTATTAGAAGGCTGTCTTTTGATTGGTATAATAAATTGCGCCTTCATCAAGCTGCAAAGATACTACAAATAATTCACAACTTACGCAATATTATTGTGGGTTTGTTCTCAGCAGAATAAAGTGAACTGCTGAATATCAGTGCAATTCTTTTTTAAGCCCAGAAATAAATAATAAAAATACTATATCCCTCTTGCCCTCGAAAATTTGCACAAACCTGTTATTATCGGGCTGCTAACCGTTCGAAAGTTGCCGTTCACCATTTAGAGTTTACATAATCGTATATTTATTTGGATTAAACCGTATAAACTTTTGAAATCCAAACTCTAAAAATACTGACGTTTTATCGTCCTATTGCTTTCTGATATAGCTTTTGCCGCCAGACGGGAAACAAAAAGTTATATTTTCAATTTCAGCAGATTACTGCTTTTTACCAGAAACCAATTACCAGTTATCCCGATTTCAGATTCAAGCTTATTTTAAAAAAATACCCGCCGGCAAACGCAATTTCTTTTGCATTTGCCGGTAATGCGAAACCTGATATTAAACTTCTAAAAAACTTCGATTATGCTGCACATTTCCAAAATTGTCCGCAATGGCAAAGAATTTAACCTTATCGCTTCCGGGGCTTTAGCTTTTAAAATTTACAACAAAATCTTGAAAGAGCCGGTATTCGAAAATCTCAAGTTCAAAAGCTCCAGCATTCTTTGCGATGCCATTTCTACCAGTCCGCTTTTCAAAGCCGACCCAACCGTAAATTCTGTGTATTTTGCAATTGTATCGGATCTTGACAAAGAAACCAACAACGCGCTTTGCCTCAGAATGGGACAGGAACGCCTGCAAAATGGCTACGCGGTATGCGAAGTAATTGCCATGTATTACAATGAACGGTATTTCCGGGCGGTAAAACAATTGCGCAACAGCTTCGATGAGTTGTTTGAATTGAATAAACCGAGCGTTAACCAAAGCAAAGCGTTGCTGTATTCAGAACAACAAAACTGTCTATTAACGGATTATTCCATCACCCTGGCTAAAATTCTTTACCACATAACGCTGGAAGATTTTAACCCGGGACGCGTTCTGAAGTTCGAAAATCAGCACGTCGAGGCCGCCTGATCGGGCTTCAGGAAATACGTTTTCCTGCGTTAATTTTCCAGTTGGTCCTGGGCTACAGAAACAAAAGCTTTCAGTAGTTCAGGACCTCTTTTTTTTAATGGTTAAATTGTTGAATTATTACATCCTGTCATCCTGAGCGGTAGAGAAGGACCTTGTAGGCTTTGAGTAGAAACCTTACTGCTGGCTTCAACTTTTTTTCTTCCTAACCATACCCTTTTGCCCAAACGCTAAAATGACTTTTTCACCTCAAAACCGGAGCGTTTTCAGGAATTCAATCCTGACTTTTTCGAGCCCAAAGCATAGCGTTTTTAAAAGTAGCGCAGGGTTTAAACCCTGCGCTACTTTTGCTTTCTCCTAATCCCAATCAACAATTTAACAATTCAGCCATTTAACAATTTAATTAGGTAACTTAGCTTTCTGTTCTGCCCTTTAATTTCCGCCGAAAGAAAACGCTATGCCTGCTGTCTTAAAAGTCTATTCCTCCTCTGCCGGGTCCGGCAAAACCTACACGCTTACCAAAGAATACCTGAAGCTGGCGCTGCAAAGCCCCGATCCCTCCTACTACCGCACCATACTGGCCATCACCTTCACCAACGATGCTGCCGCCGAAATGAAGGAACGCATCCTGCACGCGCTCCGCAGTTTTCAGCCGGAAAACGCTATGGATCTGAAGGAAAAAACTAAGGGCGAAAATCTGTTAGAGGAAATTACCAATGAACTGAACCAGGAATACCCGGGCCACAATTACACCACCGATCTTTTAAGAATTCGCGCCAGAGAAGTTTTCACCCAGATCCTGTTCCATTACGCCGATTTTGCGGTAAGCACGATCGATAGTTTCGTGAACAAAGTGGTGCAGGCTTTTACCCGCGAACTGAATATTCCTTTCAATTTTGAAGTGGACTTGGATGCGGCCACCTTGCTGAACACCGCCGTAGCGATGCTACTGGACCAGGTAAAAGACGGCGAGGGAAATCTGCTGGCCAATACGCTGGAACAATACGCCGAAGAAAAAGCTTCCGAAGGAAAAAGCTGGAATAGTCTGCCTACCGAACTGGCCGAATTCGGCATGAACCTGCTGAACGAACAGGTTTACGAAGCAGTGCTTTCTCTGCAAAAACTGAAACTCGACGACTTCCGGAAAATCCGCTCTGAACTGCAGAAAAAATTAAAAACCATTGAAACAGAAATTCAAACGGTAGCAAAAGAAGGTGCGGACTTAATTAGCAATGCAGGAATTCCGGCGGATGCTTTTGCAAATGGGAAATTAGGTATTCCGGCGTATTTTGAAGGCTTGGCAAAAGAAGTTGATCTGGAAAAACCGTATGCTTACGCGCATAAAACCTTTGCAAGCGGGAAGTTCTACAGCGGCAAAGCTTCTGCGTTGGATAAAGCAAACATTGATGGCATTTGTGGTAGTCTAACCGATTGCTATAACCGGATTGAAGCGATAAAAACGGAACGCGGTTCGGAGTATGCCTTGATCAAAGAAATGATCCCGAATCTGTATAAACTTAGCGTTTTGAATGAGCTGGAAAAGTGTATGCAGGAGATCAAGAAAGACAAAAACCTGGTGCACATTTCGGAGTTCAACAAGAAAATTACTGACATCGTTTTGCACGAACCCATTCCGTTTATTTACGAACGTCTCGGCGAAAAATATCACCACATCCTCATCGACGAATTCCAGGATACTTCCGCTTTGCAATGGAACAACCTGCTGCCGCTTATCGATAACACGCTCGCCGGTGGACATTTTAATTTAGTGGTGGGGGACGCGAAACAGGCCATTTACCGGTGGCGCGGCGGCGACCTGGAACAGATCCTTCATTTGTACAAAGGGCAAACGCAAAACCTCTATGAAAACCGCCGCAACGAAGAAATTTTATCGGAACGCTACCAATCCGTAGACCACAGTTTGCGGCCGCAAAACCTGAACACCAACTACCGTTCCGATACCCAGATCATCAATTTCAACAACGGACTTTTCCGCTTTATTGCCGACCATAAAGGCCGCGAATTTGAAACCCTTCAAGGCATTTACGATAACACGTTTCCTCAGATCGCCCCGGGCGGCAAGAACGAAAAAGGCGGTTTGGTGCAGGTAATTTTTGCTTCCGACGAAGACCCGAATTTTGAGCTCGATCTGCAAACCGGAAACCGCACCGAAAACCTTTTTGAAGGCTACGCACACCCACAAAATATCTCGTATTCCGAAAGCAATTTCGACATTACGCTGCAACTGGTAAAGCAAGCTTTAAAAGATGGTTTTGCGCTGAAAGACATTGCCGTTCTGAGCCGGAAAAATGCCAACAGCCGCGAAATCGCTACCTTTTTAAAGGAAAAAGGTTACGACATTATTTCCCAGGATTCGCTTTCGTTGCAGAACGCCGAAGTGGTGAATTTGCTCATTTCTATTTTCCGCATTTTTAACCGTCCGGACGATGGTTTGGCGCGCGCCGAAGCCTTGGGTTTGATCTACAAAATTGTAAAAGAAGCACCCATAAACAGCCGCGTAACCGAAGAGATTGCCGCCGTAGCCGACGATGCCCGTTCCGAAATTTTCTTCAACAAAGTGCGGGCCCTGGGCTACGACCTGAAGGAAAAAGAAACCGGCAATTTAAGCCTGTACGATCTCACCGAAAAGCTGATAAGAATTCTCGACCTGCTGGGCAAAAACAACGAATGCGAATACCTATTCCGTTTCCTGGATCTGGTAATGGAATACAGCCTGAACAACAGCAACAACCTGGCAAATTTCCTGCAATACTGGGACCTGCACAAGGAAAAACTGAGCATCAACACGCCCAAAGACCTCGACGCCATTACCATCACCAGCATCCACAAAGCCAAGGGCCTCGCCTACCCCGTGGTCATTGTGCCATTTGCCGACTGGAGCGTGGTGCCGATGAACCGGTCGCTGCTCTGGGGGAAACTGGATGCAGAAAATTCACCTGCCGAAAAACTGGATGTGGCCGTGGTAGGAATGAGCAGCCGCCTGGAAAATACGCCGCTGAACGCCCAGTACCAGACCGAACTGGAACGCACCTTTATTGAGAACCTGAATATGCTGTACGTGGCCCTCACGCGCCCCGAGCACCGGCTTTACCTCATTGCCAAAAAACTCGATTTCACGAAGGAAGGCAATATGAAAAACATAAGCTACTTTCTGCACGCCTATCTCGTAAACAAAGGCCTCTGGGACCTCGCCAAAACCGTTTATACGCTGGCCGAAGACACCTCGACTTTTCAGCCGAAAAACGCTACCGTTTCCGGGCATTACAGCCTCGACCAACTGCACGCCACCGACTGGGAAAAACGCCTGAAACTAAAGCAGCACGCCAACAATATTTTCGACTTTGAAACGCAACAGCAGCAACGCAAATGGAGCCGCCGCCTGCACTACGCCCTCTCCCGCCTAACGACAGCCGACGAACTGGAAACGGTATTGAATTCGCTCAAAAATCAGGGCATTATCAGCCGCCGCGAAATGCCGGAATTTACCGAACGTTTGCAGACCGTGGTGCAGCACCCGCAAATGCAATATTACTTCAGCAAGGAAGTGATTTTTGAAAACGAAAAAGAGATACTGGACGTGCGCGCCCTCCGCTACAAACCCGACCGCATCGTTTTCGACCAGCACGGGAACGTTACCTTAATTGACTTTAAACTGCCGCCGGAAAAGAACGAATACATCGAAAATCTGAATTCCTATGCCCAGCTTTTTGCGGAATTAATGGTTTCGGAAATTACCTGTTTGCTTTACTATTTTGAGGAAGAACGGGTGCATAAATGGAAGTTCGTTCCGGCCAAGGCTGGGGAGCAGATTGGGTTGGGGATTTGAGGTTTTTTTTATACAATAGGTAAAAATGAACAGGAAAATACTTTTGAACCAATTACAATTAGCATTTAGTCCTATTTGTAATTTTGATTTCAGTATAATTAAAAGTGATCCAATTCTTCAAAATATATTGAAGGAAAGTAGAATTTATATTATTGCTCAAAGACCTGTTTTATCATTTGAGAATATTGTTCCTAATATAGACGAAGGTGAAATACAATTTGAAATTAGGCAAATTGGAAACCCTTCATTTTTGAAGTGTAAGCTGCCTATATTTCAAAATGATATTACATTAGATAAAAGTGAATATATTTTTTTGAGCCTAAGTTCTAATGATATTAATAATAAGGTTGCTTCAATTCCAATAAACAATATTCATAGAATATCTTTAATTCAAAAAGATGATTATATTTTTTGGATTTCCCCAGAGATGTTTATTCATTATTATTTGAATGAATCACTGGAAGCGGAAGTAATTGGTAATATTGACGAATTTGTTAAATATAAAGTTAAATATGTTGGAAAAGCAACTGACCAAGATATTTGGAAAAGGTTAACCGGACACGCAACATTACAAGAAATTCTTTCAATAGAGTATCCATTAAATTATGGATCATTACCCACCCACGAAATTGCAATCCTATTTTTGAAATTTTACGATAACATTTCTATTAGTTCATTTGGTGATGATTTTGAGAATGAACAAGAAAACAGGGAAATGGTTGATACATATTTAGGCAGAAATATGCCTTCTCAAAAAACCATTTTTTTAGATGCTGAAAAGGCCTTAATAAAGGCAATGCAGCCTAAATATAATAAAGAAGTCTATAAGAGTTATCCAGTTAGTAAAGATGGGCTACATAAATTCAAATACAATTACTATCAATTTTCAATTAAAAGTAATATAATACTTCAATATGAACAAGGTGAAATAGTCGGTATGAATGAGCTTTATGGTGGTGATTCAATACAAGTTGAGGAAGGTAAGTCAATGAAAATTGTAAAGTATTCTAAGGAACCAAATAGTTAAATTTTATAGAAATCTCCAATTCATTAAATTAAAACTTTTCTTACTCCCACCAAATGCAAACCTTCCTCCACCAAACTGCGGCTGCTTTACTTCAGAAATACCCCGACAATATCAGCCAACTGTGCGTGATCGTGCCGACGCGCCGGGCGGGTTTGTATTTCAAAAATGCGCTGGCGCAACTGGCGCCGGGCGGAATGTGGAGCCCGGAAGTTTCTTCGATGGAGGATTTTGTGTGCAACCTGGCCAAAACCGAAATTGTGGAGCCCATCAGCCTGCAGCTCGAGCTTTACGACATCATCCAGGAATTCGACCAGAAACTCGATTTTGACCAATACGTGAGCTGGGCCGGCACTCTGCTCGAAGATTTCAACCGCATCGACCAGAACCTGGTAGCCACCGACAAGCTTTTCGAATACCTTTCCGAAGCCAAAGCCCTGGAGCGCTGGGATCCGGAAGCACTGGGCCAGCCCATTTCCAATACCGTTGCCAACTACTTCAAGCTCTGGGAAAACCTGGAAAAAACCTACCGGAAACTGCGGCAGAATTTACGCAAGAAAAAGCAAAGCTACCCCGGAATGGCCTTCCGCTACGTAGCCGAAAACGTTAGAGAGATCACCGAAAAAACTACCTGCCACCGCTACATTTTTATTGGCCTGAATGCGTTGAGCCGGTCGGAAGAAAAGATCGTGCGCACGCTTTTAAGCCTTAATAAGGCCGACGTATTTTTCGATGCCGATGAGTATTATTTAGCCACCGATTCGCCGAACCGCGCCGGGCATTTCCTGCGGAAGTACCGAAAAAACTGGAGCCTGCCCGAATGGAATTTCAGCGGAAACGAACTTCTTACTTCCGAAAAAGAAATTAACGTGATCGGCGTGGCCAATGCCAGTATGCAGGGCCGGGTGGCTGGTCAGTTGCTGGACGAAATTCGCAGCAAACAACCGAACGCCGAAGTAGCCATTGTGCTGCCCGACGAAAATATGCTGCTGCCCGTGCTGCACGCCATCGGCGAAAACGTGCCCGATTACAACGTTACGATGGGGCTTACGCTCAAAGGCACGTCCCTTTTCAACCTGGTCGATCTGCTTTTCGATGTGCATTTAACGGGCATTATTCAGCCGGGGCAAACGGGTTACGCGGTGCAGCATTACCATTACCTGGCCGTCAATAAACTCCTGAGCCACCCGTTCATTCGTCGCTACGAGCATTACCTCCACGAAAATTTAACGGAACAGCCGGAATTCGAAAATCTGGTGCAGAACGTGGTAACCAAAATTCTGGATGAGAACCGCATTTTACTTTCGGCGCAAACCTTAATCGAACTTGGCAAAGAACACCCGCTTTTCCAGTCGCTTTTCCGGCCGTGGCGCAACTGCGACGACATCATTGCGGCGATGTTCGAAATTATCGATCTGCTGAAAGATATTTACCGCTTCGATCTGATCAACCCGGTCGAAACGGAATACCTCTACCACCTGTACACCATCGTAAAACGCCTCGATTCCATATTCGATTGCCGCCAGCAAAAGATCTCGGTGCGCAGCTTCAAGAAATTCCTGTACGAGCAAATTGGCCAGACCCGCTTACCTTTCGAAGGCGAACCGATATCGGAAATTCAGGTGATGGGAATGCTCGAAACCCGGGCGCTGGATTTTGAAAACCTGATCATTTTATCAGTCAACGAAAAGACTCTGCCGGCCCCGAAAAAGCATTCTTCGCTGATGCCTTACGATGTGCTCCGCGAGTTTGGTTTACCAACGTATTCGGAACAGGAAAGCATTACCTCCTACCATTTTTACCGGCTGCTGCAGCGCGCCAAAACCGTAAGTTTACTCTATGTACAACCTTCAGATACTTTTGGCGCCGCCGAAAAAAGCCGCTTCATTCTGCAATTAGCCAATCATTTAGCACCGATAAATCCGAAGATAAAATACACCGAACAAACCGGCATTGTAATCCAAACCGAAAAGAAGAAAAGCTACAACCACGACATAATTATTGAAAAAGACGAAGCTGTTTTAAACAAACTAAAAGCGAACCTGAAAAAAGGCTTGTACCCGTCGCATTTGAATATGTGGGTGCGCTGCAACCTGCAATACTATTTCACTAAAGTTGCCGGACTGCGCGAAACAAACGAAATGGATGAGCAGATCGGTACCGACCAGTTCGGGAATATCGTCCACAAGGTTCTGGAAGATTTTTACCAGACGTTTATGCTCAATAAGAAACCGGTGCTGGAATCTGACCTGCGGGAAATGCTAGGGAAATTGCCGGAAAAAGTCAGGCAGGAATTTAAGCGCGGAACCTTAGAAGCCTTGCCGGAGCAGGGAATGAATTACCTGCTATACAAAGTGGCCCTTAAAATCCTGCAGAAATATCTGGATCTGGAAATCAAATCGGGCGCCTATCCGCTGAAAGTTTTGAAACTTGAGCAAAGCCTGGAAACCCGAATGCAGGTGCCTGTGGGCGATGAACTGGTTGAAGTGAACCTGGCCGGTAAAGCCGATCGAATTGATAAAACCGGCAATAAGATCCGGGTGATCGATTACAAAACCGGCTTCGTAAGCCCTACCGATCTGAAAGTAAAAACTGAAGAACTGGAAACCAATTTTCTGACGAACAAGAAATACGAAAAAGTGCGGCAGCTTTGGTTGTACCGGTATTTAATGGAAAAAAGCCTTTCAGAAATTCCGGTTATGGCCGCCGAAAACGGTATGGAATTGCTGGAAAAAACTGAGATCGAAGCCAGCATCCTTTCTTTCCGCAACCTTGATAAAGGCCTGATGAAAGCGCAACTCAATTTTACGGATGAAGGTTTTGAAACGACCGAAGAATTTCTGGCGGAAAGCGAAAAATACCTGCACAAATTCATTCAGCAAATGCTCGATCCGGAAGAACCGATCAGGAAAACAAATGATCTTGAAGTTTGCCAGTATTGCGCTTATCGGGGAATCTGTGCGCGGTAGAAACTAAAAGACCTCACAGGTTTTAAAAACCTGTGAGGTCTGAATTAATCGTCGATCGTAAATCTAAAATCGTAAATCCAATCTATTGTTTCGGAATTTTCAGAACCCAGCCCGGCTGAATGAGATCCGGATTTGAGATCTGATCTTTATTCGCTTCGTGGATCTTTTTCCATTGCATGGCGTCGCCGTAAAAGTTCTTGGCAATTTTAGAAAGCGAATCGCCGGATTTTACGGTGTAGGTATCCATACCGGTGGCAGCGGCTGGTTGTCCTGCTGCCTGACCTTGATTAAAGAATCCGCCGGTGGAGTCTTTGGCGGCGCCGGTTTTAGGTTGTTCTACCGGTTTTTGTTCGCCTTTTTTAAGAAAATCAAATAGTCCCATAGTTTTAAATTCAGTTAAGAAAAAAAATGACAGACTTTGTATAAGTCTGTAACTCTACCGAATACGCCAGAATTAGCCGGTTTGTTGTTAAACAATTTATCAGTTGCTCGGCTGCTTATTTTCAGAACCAATCTTTATTCGTTTCGTATCCAAGTTCATTTCCGGCAGCATTTAAATTGCCTTAAAATCATCAAGCTAAAAAACTATGAAAAACCTGAAATTGAAACATTCTTTCCTGGCGCTGTACCTGTTTGCCTTGATCTTTGCTTATGGGTGTGGAAACAAAAATAAAGCGGGAGCAACTGCTAATCTTTACGGCGCCGACAGTAAAAGCTGGACTACCGACAAAGAGCGCGATGCTACCGGCGATAAGGTAAAGCAAACTGCTGAAGACGAAAAAACCGTACTTACTTTCTTTGCCAACGGTAATTTTTCCATGAATTCGAATCTGCAAACCATGAACGGCACGTATCGCTACGACCAATCCGGTAAAACGCTTATGTTAACGCCAAACGGTTCCAACACTTCCATGTCTTTTGAAGTAACTAAACTCGACGATGATGAACTGGATCTGAAAGCGCCGGACGGTTCTAAAATGGAACTGGATGCAGAGTAATTTAACGCGCTGATTAACGCGCTGATTTTAAAATTAAAAAATTGCCGTTGTTGGCGTTTTCACCAACAACCTAAACTTCAGAGTCCGGTTTTGCTTAGGCAGAGCCGGACTTTTTTGTGCTTTTACTCTACGGTTTTTCTGAAATTTTTCTGCAGGGCACTAAACTAATGCGGCGCTTGTTCAGGGGCGGAATTTGTGGTAAATTTAAGGTATGGAATGGATATCGGTAGTGGCCGGGGCGTTGCCGGCAAGTGGGTTGGTTTACTTGCTTTTGAAAAATCAGATCGGGGCGCTTGCGAAAAAAACGAACGCGGCTGAAATGGCTTTGAACTTGTCGCAAACGCAGCTGGAAGAAAAGAAACAGGAAATTTCTAGGTTGCAGGAGCAGGTGAAATTTGAAAACCGCCAGGTAATTACGCTGCACGCCGAACTGAGCAAAACCGAAACTGATCTTTACCATTTAAAGCAAAAACTGGCCGAGAATAAAGAAGAACTGGCCGGTTTACGGCAGACTTTTTTGGAGCAATTCCATACCGTTTCCAACCAGGTTTTGGTGCAGAATTCTGAACATTTCAAACGTGCTTCCGCCGAAAATATCGAGCAAATTCTTCTGCCTTTAAAAGAGCGCATCAAAGAATTCGAAGCAAAGGTTGAAACGACTTACGAGAAAAGCCTGATTGAAAATACTACGCTGAAAGAGCAAATTGCGCAATTGGTAAACCTGAACCAGCAAATGAGCAAAGATGCGCTGAACTTAACTAATGCTCTGAAGGGCGAACGCAAAACGCAGGGTAACTGGGGCGAATATCTGCTGGAAAGTCTGCTCGAAAAATCGGGTCTGGAAAAGGAAATCCACTACCGTCGTGAAGACGTGCGCCGCGATGCGGAACAGAAAATTTTCCGTCCAGATGTGATCATTTTACTGCCTGACGATAAACATTTAGTGATCGATTCAAAGCTTTCGCTGGTAGCTTATGAAGCGTATTGCAGCGCGGAAGACGAACTGGTACAGCAACTTCAATTGAAGAACCATTTAAATTCCCTGCGCACGCATTACACTGATTTGAGCCGCAAAAACTATCAACATCTGCACGGCATCAATTCCCCGGATTTTGTGCTGATGTACATTCCAATCGAACCTGCGTTTAACCTGGCCATGCAACACGACCGCGAAATGTTTGTGGAAGCTTTGGACAGGAATATTGTGTTCGTTACCAATTCTACTTTATTAGCTACGTTGCGAACTGTTGCCAGCGTCTGGAAACAGGAAAATCAGAAACGGAACGTGCTACGCATTGCGGAAGAAAGCGGAAAACTTTATGATAAATTCGTAGGTTTTGTGGAAGATATGAAAGACATCGGGCAGCATTTGGAACGCAGTCAGCAGAAATACAGTCTGGCGATGAATAAACTTTCGGAAGGAAACGGCAACCTGATTAAGCGGGTGGAAAACCTGAAAAAGATGGGTGCCAAAACCAGCAAAAGCCTGGATCAGAATTTACTCAAAGATTCGCTTCCTGAGCCTTCCGAGAATTAAGCATTGCTACAAATGAATTAGAAACCGGATGATTAAACTCTCCGGTTTTTTGCGTTAAAAGCCTACCGTTTTGGTTGTACTTTTCGGCGGCAAAACGATAGCGCTTTATCCCGGAAAGTCAGCTTTTTTCTGAAGTAGATATTTGTATCTTTGATTTTAAAACCATCGCCCAGCTTATGAAAAAACTGATCTTACCGGCATTAGCCGTAGGTTTATTATATTCCTGCCAATCTAAAGTGCCAACCACTCCTACTACTGAAACTGCGGTAGTGGTAACTCCTGAGCCGGCTGCTATTCCCCGCGATTTCCGGGGCGAAGCCGATAAATATCTGAGAGAATATTCCGCAGCGTATCAGAAGCTATATTACCAGGCTTCGGAAGCAGAATGGGCATCTAATACCAAAATTATTCCCGGCGACAGCACCAATGCCAAGCGTACGCAGGCGGCCAACGAAGAAATTGCGCGATTTACCGGCAGCGAGTTCAACATTAATAAAACCCAGGAACTACTGGCACATAAAGATAAATTAACGCATCTGCAGGTTTTACAACTCGAAGCAATTTTGTTTCAGGCAGCCAATAATCCACAAACCGTTCCGGACCTTGTAAAGCGGCGTATTAAAGCGCAGACCGAACAAACCGAAAAACTTTATGGCTACGATTATAAACTGAACGGAAAGTCGGTTACTACCAATCAGCTCGACGATATACTGAAGGATGAGAAGAACCTGAACAAACGTTTGCAAGCCTGGAATACCAGCAAAGAAGTTGGCAAAGAATTAAAAGAGGGGCTGGTTAATCTGCGCGACCTTCGCAACCAAACTGTACAGGCCCTGGGCTACGAAGATTTTTTCAGTTACCAGGCTTCTGAATATGGCATGACCCGCGAAGAAATGATGGGTCTTATTCAGAAACTAAACCAGGAATTATTGCCGCTTTACCGCGAACTGCACACCTACGCACGATACGAACTGGCTAAAAAATACGGAGTGAAACAAGTTCCTGACCAGATTCCGGCGCACTGGTTACCAAACCGCTGGGGCCAGGACTGGAGCAGCATGGTTACCGTAAAAGGTTTTAACCTTGATGCCCAACTTAAAAAGAAAAGCGCCGAATGGCAGGCCAAACAAGCTGAAAAGTTCTACATGAGTCTCGGCTTCCCGGCTTTACCTGAAACTTTCTGGACCAAATCTGACCTATATCCGCTTCCGAAAGACGCCAAATACAAGAAAAATAACCACGCTTCGGCCTGGCACATGGATTTGGATAAAGACGTGCGCTGCCTGATGAGTATTGAGCCGAATGCCGAATGGTATGAAACTACGCATCACGAATACGGCCATATTTACTATTACATGACCTATTCCAACCCGGATGTTCCGGTTATGCTTCGCGCAGGCGCCAACAGGGCTTACCACGAAGCGTTGGGAAGTTTAATGGGCTTAGCCGCAAGTCAAAAACCTTTCCTGGCTAGCCTGAACCTGATCGATCCGAAAGCGAAAACCGACGACATGCAGTTATTGCTGAAAGAAGCCTTGAATTACGTGGTTTTCATTCCGTTTGCTTCCGGTGTGATGACCGAGTTTGAACATGACCTTTATGCAGGCAACCTGGCAAGCAATGAATTCAACCTGCGCTGGTGGGAGCATGTGAAAAAGTACCAGGGCATTGTCTCCCCCACCACCCGTGGCGAAGAATTTACCGATGCCGCAACCAAAACCCATATCAACGACGACCCAGCCCAGTATTACGACTATGCGCTTTCATACGTAATTCTATTCCAGCTGCACGACCACATTGCTAAAAACATTCTGAAGCAGGATCCGCACGCTACCAATTATTACGGCAATAAAGAAGTAGGTGCATTTCTGAAAGGTATAATGTACCCAGGTGCAAGTGCTAACTGGCGTAAAATGCTGATAGAAAAAACAGGCGAAGATCTGAGTGCCCGCGCCATGGTTGCTTATTTTGAACCGCTTATGGAATATCTGAAAAAGCAGAATAAAGGTCGCAAATACACCATGTAAAAACGCTATGGTTTTAGCCTGAAAAACTAATCGTATGCAAATAAAAAAAAGCCCCGAAGTTATTTCGGGGCTTTTTTATTTTATCGTCTTAAGAAAACGCTATCTTTTTCGGCTTCAAAAGTAAATGGTTTGAACTATGTCTTTAATTAATAATTTGCTTCAACAGCCGGTAGATCGATCAGAATAAAGGAAGAGTTCTTTGAGGCACTGATCTTGATCATCTGTTGTTTTTCGAGCCTGATCTGGTCATTGGTCATCAATTCTGTACCATTCACAAACATGTGGCCTTCGGTTAAATAAATGAGCACTTTCCGGATATCGAATGTCTTATAATCTATTTCCTGATCTTCTTTCAGATTGGCGTAATAAACCGTAGAATTCGTATTCATGTAAATTACATCATCAAGCACTTTCTGCCCGGTGGCCAGCGGAATCAGTTCGTTATGAGCATCCAGGAAATTAATGGCTTTCTGTTCGTACGATGGCTGCAAACCTTTGCGGTTCGGTAAAAACCACAATTGGTATAAATGCAGTTCTTCTTCCGATTTATTTTCCTCGCTGTGGGTTATACCGGTTCCGGCGGTCATGCGCTGCACTTCACCGGCTTTAATGGTTTTCTCGTTTCCAAGACTATCCTTATGCGAAATTTCGCCTTTCAACACGATCGTTACAATTTCCATTTCCGAGTGCGGGTGCATCGGGAAACCGGATTTTGGGGCTATATAATCGTCATTAAAAACGCGTAACGGCCCGAATTGCATATTTGAAGGGTCGTAATAATCAGCAAAAGAAAACAGGAAGTAAGAATTCAGCCAGCCATGTGAAGCGTGGTGGCGCTCAGCAGATTTTATCAGTTGAACCATAGTTCTATTGTTTGGTAGTATCGAATTTTAGAAATACCCTATTTAACTGAGGGATATTACGGCAAATATAATGGGAAGTTAAAAGGGTTAGCCAAATATAGCTAACCCCTTCCTTTAAATTAAATACTTTTTGTAGCAATCAGATAGCCTTTTTCAGCTTTAGCACTTCATGCTGAAGATCGAGTACAATAGAAGAAAGTTTGCTGAGTGAAAGATCGGCCATCGGGAAAGAACTGCTGATATAAGCCTTCGCTTCCCATATCTCAAGAATATCACTCACCGGAACTTCGTAAGGCGGATAGATCGGGTTATCGGAATGCAATGCCATATATGCGCCGGCATTTACTTTATTATATAAGCGCTTAAATACCACACCCTCGCGCTGGCTGACAATAATACATGGCGTGCCGTCTTTTATATAATTCCAGTCGTCTACAAAACGGCCAACAATTACGGTTCCGCTGACCAGCGGCAACATCGAATCTCCGGCAATCTCGAAAGCACGGTAAGTACCGGTACCTGCCAGCATTGGCAACCTGAATTTCGGAAGTTCTTCCATAAATTCTGGATCGGCGTAACCATTCAGATAACCAGCGCTGGCGCGTTGCGGCACAAGTTCAATATTCTCGTTTTGATCCTGATCTACTGTAATTGCCAGTACCCGTAACTTTCCTTCCTGATTTTTAGCTTCTTCCTGCGTTACCTGTGGCACCAACTGGCTATGATCCTGCGTGATCAAAGAATCGAGGGAAATTCCAAAAAGGCGCGCAATACTTACCAGCGTAGATAATTTAGGCTCTGCCCTTCCCTCTTCATAAGCTCCTATCAGAGAGCGTTTTATATTTATTTTTTCGGCCATTTGCGCCTGCGTGATACCCAAACGCTTGCGAAGATATTTTAAATTTGTGCTAAGCATGTTCTAATCATTTTAGTAAACCCCTGCCGCAAAACCTGTGGTTTTACATTTATCTATAAAACTACGGAAAAACAAAATAAATTACTAATTAATTTAGCATATTTATTTATAGTTTAGATTTTCTGACAGATTACAGTATCAGAAATTGGACTGAATATCAAAGACACACACACGCACACAATTAAACTTTTCTAATATACAAAAAACCATTATTCGGTTTGTAATACTGCTATTTGCACCTATTTTATAAATTAATTGTACCCTAGCCCTAAAACGTTATTTCAAGGAACTTATAGTATTTTATCCTGAAACTATCCTTTAACTTCGAAGTAAATAATGTTGAAAAACCTCATAGACTATGCGGTTGAAAATTTATAGAAGGAGAATAATTATTGTAAAGAAATACTTTTTAAGCGGCTTTTAGATTTTACTACGCAAAAAAACAGCAACCAATAAGTTATGTTTTTGTCTATTTGCCCATAATCTCTTGCAAATTATTTCTCTTAAAAAATTGGATAAGACATTTGACCTGGACTTTGAGGCCATTAGTCAGATAATAGCTAGTCAGGGCTTTTAAAAATTGTTTTTAACAGGCATTCTGTTTTAAGCAAATTGGATTTATTTCTGTAAATGGCGGTCAAAAATTTGTACCTATTTCCAGAAAGTCCTTGTAGATTTTGAACTTTATCTTGGCTATGATCTGTTATTAGGGAATAGTTCAGGAAAATATGGATGGCAATGGCGATAAGATCAAGCTTGCAATTAAACTTTAATAAATATTATCCTGATTTTGAAAACTTAGAGAAATAAGATTATGAAAGCGAACCAATTTAAAAAAGCAGTATCATATTTTGCCCTTGCCTCTGTATTTACAATGGCTGGCTGTCAGAAAGATGATGTTATTGAAAATGAATCGGCATCGAATCAGCCAAACGTAACTGCCGGCGAAAGCGGTAAAGCCATTGAAGGCCAATATATTGTAACCTTAAAATCTGGTGAAACCACAACCGAATCTATCAACGAAATGATCTCTGAAGATCAGATCAGCGCGCAAGACGTTGGTCAGAAATTCGATGGTGCCATTAAAGGTTTTACCGGTAAATTATCGAAAGATCAGTTAGAAGAACTGAAGAAAAATCCGAATGTTGCTTCTATTGAGCAGGACCGTATTATTTCCCTGGCCGATAACTCTACCACCATTGCGCAGCCGACCCAGACTATTCCTTGGGGTGTTGCCCGTGTAGGTTACGGTGATGGTACCGGTAAAACAGCCTGGGTAATCGATAGTGGTATTAACCCGAATCACCCGGATCTGAACGTTGACCAGTCGAGAAGTAAATCCTTTATTACAGGTGTTACTTCCTTCGTAGATGGTTATGGCCACGGTACAATGGTGTCAGGTATTATTGGTGCTAAAAATAATGCTCAGGGTGTAGTTGGTGTGGCTGCAAATGCTACAATTGTTGCGCTTCGTGTATTTGATGACGCCGGTCGTGGTAGTGTGTCTACAGCAATTAAAGCGGTAAACCACGTAATTGCCAACGCTAGACCAGGCGATGTAGTAAATATGAGTTTAGGTGCCGGTATTTCTTCTACGTTAGATAACGCGGTAAAAAGTGCGGCTGCTAAAGGTATTTTGTTTGCCATTGCAGCGGGTAACAGCGGTGTAGACTGTTCGAATAACTCTCCGGCCCGTGCCAATGCTACTGGTATTTATACCGTATCTTCAATGAATAACCTGGGTCAATTCTCAGCTTTCTCGAACTACGGTGCACCAGTTGACTTTGCAGCGCCAGGTGAAAGTATTCCATCTACCAATAAAGCAGGTGGTTACTCAAGCGGTAGTGGTACCTCGTACGCTTCGCCACACATTGCGGGTTTATTATTGCTGAATGGTAATTCTATTCGTAGCCGTGGTGCAGTAACCGGCGATAAAGACAGCAGACCAGACCCGATCGCAAGTAAATAATCGGAACGATATAATAAATAAAAAAGCCCCGGAATTATCCGGGGCTTTTTTATGTTTTTTTGTTTTTGCGGTTAAAAACAGCCAGCGAAAGCCTGATCTTAAAGTAATCGTATTGCTCCTGCAGGTAATCGAAAATATCCTTCAGCTTAGCATCAGTAGGTAGCATTTTAATGGCTGCTTCAATAGCGCTGTAATCCTCCTGGTTTAAGTATTTATTGATATTGATCTCATAGCCTTGTTCAAATAATGTGGCCAGGTGAGAAAAAATGGTAACCGGATTAAGGTCGCGCGCTTTTGCAATTTCTTCCGGACTTAGGCCTTGCTTATAAAGTTCGAAAGTTGCCAAATGAGTTGCTCCTTTTACTTTATTGCCTTGCTCGGTTTGCTCCGAAATGAACAGTATTATCTCGTTTATAAAATCGTAGCCATAATTTTCGTATTTCACCATGCCTACTCCGGATATTGCCAGCATCGCCACCCGGTTAGTTGGTTTTTCAGCAGCCATTTCCAGTAAGGTATTATCCGAAAAAACCACGTAGGGCGGCACGTTGTGCTGATCGGCAATTTGCTTTCGAAGTTTGCGCAGTCGTTCAAATAAAGCATCTTTTTGTAGCTCTTTTTTCGGACGGGCATTGGTTATTCTTTCTGCAGGCTGAGCAGCGGCAACCGGTGTGAATTTTACCAGCGGCACTTTTTTATGCTGAAACAATACCGTTTCGCTGTTGGCATTCAGTTTCAGGGCATAATTCTGGTCGTAAGCAATTTCAAACAAGCCGGCGTTCAGCATTTGATGCAGATACGTTTGCCACTCCATAAAACCAAGATCGTTGCCAGCTCCAAACGTTTTGATTTTGTCGTAGCCTTTTGCCAAAATATGTTGGTTCCGGGAACCGCGTAATACATCGATTACGGTACCGATCCTGGCTTCTTCTTTTAAACGGGCAATGGCTGAAAGTGCTTTCTGCGCATATACGGTTCCATCGAACGTTGAAGGCGGATTCCGGCAGATGTCGCAGTTTTTACACGATTCTGCTTTGGTTTCGCCGAAATATTGCAGCAGGATTTGGCGGCGGCAATGATTCGCTTCTGCAAATTGCTGCATTCGTTCCAGTTTCGCCAGTTGCAATTCCGGTTCTTTGTCTTTGCCTTCCGTGAGCATGGTCCGCAGCGAAGCTACATCGCCGTAACTGTAAAATAATAGCGCTTCCGATTTTGCTCCATCGCGGCCGGCACGACCAATTTCCTGGTAATAACTTTCCAGATTTTTAGGCAAATTATAATGGATCACCCAGCGAACGTTCGATTTATCGATTCCCATTCCGAAAGCAATGGTAGCACAAACGATCTGAACATCATCCCGCAGAAATTTTTCCTGGGCTGATGCGCGCTTTTCAGCTGTAATTCCGGCGTGGTAATAGGTTGCTTTAAAACCGGCCGTTTGCAATTTGGCGGCTAAATTTTCGGTAGCATTCCGGCTTAGGCAATAAATGATTCCCGGTTGATTCGGATGTTCATCCAGAAAATTCAGGATATGTTTTATGCGATCGCGCCCCGGCTTTACCTGCAGATAAATATTGGGCCTGTCGAAGGAAGAAACGAAAGTTTGCGGGTTATGCAACATCAACTGTTGCAGAATATCCTGGCGGGTAAGTTTATCGGCGGTGGCTGTAAGCGCAATTACCGGAACTTCCGGAAACTGTTCTTTAATGTATTTGAGCTGGGTATATTCCGGGCGGAAATCGTGGCCCCAGGCAGAAATACAGTGAGCTTCATCTATGGCAAACAGGTTTATTTGCAGCCGTTTCAGGAAACTGAAAAAACCCGCAGAAAGCAGTTTTTCAGGTGAAACGTATAGCATTTTTAGCTTCCCGTCATAGCATTTATTCTCAATGATTTCCTGTTCTTTGGAAGATTGGGTGCTGTTCAGAAAATCTGCCGTAATTCCGTTTTCCCGCAAAGCTTCTACCTGGTCTTTCATTAAAGCAATGAGTGGCGAAACGACCACACAAATGCCCGGTTTTACCATAGCCGGAACCTGATAGCAAAGCGATTTTCCGCCGCCGGTAGGCATTAACACAAGCACATCGCGGTTTTGCAGCACATTCCGGATTATATCTTCCTGCATTGGCCGGAAAGAATCGTACCCGAAATAATCTTTTAAAACCTGTTTTGCCGCCTGAATTTCCATACCCTGTTAAATTTTGTTAAAATTACAAAATTCCATTCATATAAAGAAAAGGCACCACCTGTTCAGACTTTTTACGCCCGAAAACATAGCGTTTAGGAGCATTTTATGAGTTAACGTAGCAAACAATAAACTTAGCCCTCCGTAAAATTTGAGTCACTTAAACCCTAACTTATGAGATCGGACAAAACCAACGGCCTTGAGCACGTTCTAATAAAATGTATTACCGCCTGCGAAACATGTGCAACTTTATGCCTCCAGGAAGACGATGTAAAAATGATGGCGCGCTGCATTCAGCTGGACCGCGATTGTGCGGATATTTGTATGCTTACAGCGCGGCTCGTAGGTCGGAATTCAGAGCATGCTAAACACGTAATGAAAGAATGCATTGAAATTTGCAAAGCCTGCGAAGCCGAATGTGCCAAACACTCGCATGAGCATTGTCAGCATTGTTCGGCTATTTGCAGAGAATGTGCGCAGGCTTGCGAGATCTGGATGAAAGGTTAAAAGGATAAAGTTATTAATTAAAAACGCTATGCTTTTAGCATAAAAAACTGCTAAAAAAAGCCCCGAAGAAATTCGGGGCTTTTTTATTTTAACGGCCGGTAATCAGGTCAATTATGGCAGTAATAATGGAGAGTATAATGCTGAAGATCAGCGCCCATAAAAACCCATCGACCTGGAAACCGGGGACAATGGCTTCAGCTAAAAGTATGATTAGCGCATTGATAATCAGTAAAAATAGCCCAAGCGTTATAAAAGTTATGGGAATAGTTAACAGCACCAGAATAGGCCGGATAATAGCATTTAAAATAGCCAGGACCAGCGCCAGAATAAGCGCACTGCCGAATCCGGAAACGTGTACACCCGGCAAAATGTACGATGAAAGCACTACCGCTACACCGGTTAGCAGTAATTTAATTATAAAACCCATAGTTTTCAGCGTTAGAATATGAAATTTAGAATATTGCTTATTTACTGAAATACCGGGGTTTTGTTTTCGATAATAGCGTTAATTAACCTAAACGGGAAGGAATTATTGACAAAAGAAAAAGGCCTGATAATTCAGGCCTTTTTCTTTTTAAGTTCTGTTGTTTACTACTTCGCGTGCAACAAGGGTGCTTCCAGTTTTTTCTGCGAAACCGCCATCCAGTTACAAAGTTTGTAAAGCAAGCGCGCGCCTACGTTTCCGTTCCATTCGCTTTCGCCAGGTCCTACTTCTACCAGGTCAAAACCTACAATTTCACGGCCGGAACGCACCAGTGCTTTAATTAAATAAATCGCCTGATCGAATTCCAGACCACCAGGAACCGGCGTTCCCGTACCCGGACAAAGTTTTGGATCGAGGCCATCGATATCAAAGCTGATGTATACTTTTTGCGGTAACTGGGCAATGATCTTTTTACATTGCTTCTTCCACGATTTGCCGTCATTCATTCCTTCTTTCAAAAAGAAATCGTAGAATATAGCCACGCGTCCGTTCGATTGTTCAGCCAGTTCCGCTTCCGATTGCGCCAGGTCTCGGATACCAACTTGCACAATTTTCTTCATCTGCGGAATTTTCAGGGCATTGAACATAATCGAAGCGTGAGAATATTCAAAGCCTTCGTAAGCATCGCGCAGATCGCAATGTGCATCTACGTGCAGAATTCCAAATTCCTCATGCACTTCGCCTAAAGCTTGCATCAAACCAAGCGGTGTGCTGTGGTCGCCGCCCAGCAGGCCTACCATTTTACCTTGTTTCAGGTAAGCCAGGCTGCGTTCTTTTAACCAATCTGCCAGCGCCTTGCCTTTTTCATTGATAAGCCCTACCATTTTTTTATAGTCGGTTTTATCATCTTTCGGGCTGCCGGCTTCGAGCCATTTTATGTATTTTTCGGCTTGCTCACGGTATTTGGAGCTTTCGTTCTGCCAGTCTTCTGAAATGTCTTCCATCCAGATTCCCAGTTGCCAGGCGTCTTTAATTTCCGGATCGAAAAGATCCAGTTGTGGCGAAGCTTCTTTTACAGCCAGCGGGCCTTCGGCGGTACCGGCGCTGTAAGAAACGGTAACTTCCCAGGGAACCGGAATAATTACGATCTCTGCATCATTTTCATCGAAAGGCAAACCGAATAAACCGGCGTTACTATCGCCAACACCATTGAAATCGAAATTCGCGATCTTGTCTTTTTTAGTCATTTCCGATACCGTTTTGGCGGCCATATTATTTCAGTTTTAAAAGTTGTTTCACGAAATTAGGCAACGCAAACGCAGCCGCGTGAATATCTTCGTTGTAATACTTCAGATCGTTTTTGCGCGAAAATTCTGCGGCGGTTGCTCGGTCGTATACCAGTGGCTGCGCGTTGCCTTTGCTTGAGAAAGAGAAGCTCCAGGTGCCGGTTGGGTACGTTGGAATAGCAGCTAAATAGCAATGCACTTTATCAGCTCCAAAAATACCACGGTAGCAATCATAAATCTCGGCAAAAACGCTGGCATTGAAACGCGGCGATTCGCTTTGGGTTACCATAATTCCGTCTTCGGTCAGGCAGCGGTAAACTTCTTTGTAGAATTCAGCAGTGAATAAACCTTCACCCGGGCCAACCGGATCAGCTGAATCTACAATTATAAGGTCGAAAGCGTTATCGGCACATTCTTTAATGTATTTAATTCCGTCTTCTACCAGCAATTTCAGTTTCGGATGATCGAAAGCAGCGGCAGTTTCCGGTAAATGCAGTTTGCAGGCTTCGATAACCAGCGCATCGATCTCTACCAGCACAACTTCTTCCAGGTCAGGGTGACGCAGTAATTCACGAACTGTACCGCCGTCGCCACCACCAATAACCAGCGCGCGTTTTACACGACCGTGGCTCAGCATTGGTACGTGAGTGATCATTTCATGGTACACATATTCGTCTTTCTGCGTGCACATAACCATGCCATCTAAAGTAAGCATGTTGCCGTAAGCCTGCGTCGCAAAAACCTCTACTTTCTGGTATGGCGATTCTTTTTTGTAAAGCTGGCCATCGTGTTTTAAAGAAAGGGCAATATTTTCGTCGCGTTCGGTAAACCAAACATCGCGGGTGAATTTTACCGGATGATCAAATGACTTTTGCTCAACGTTGCGTACCGTTTCAATGTTAAAATCAGAACGCTGCATCAGGCCCATCTGGCCGCGGCGGCACTCCATAGAAGAACCGTGGCTGGCTTTAAAAGCTTCTTCCAGATATTTATAAGAAACCCACGGATTCACAGAATCTCCGCAGGTAAACAAATCTACTGCTGCATAACCGTATTCCGGCCAGGTATGGATCGCTAAATGGCTTTCCTGGATTACTACAACGCCCGAAACGCCATACGGTGAAAAATGATGGAATGTGCTGTTGATAACGGTAGCGCCGGCCGTTTCTGCCGCCTCAACCATACTCTTTTCAATGTGCACCACATCATTCATCAATTCCGGAGAACAGTTATAGAACTCCACCAAAATATGTCTGCCTAAAGCTTCCATTCGCAAAATGTTTGTTAAGATCCGTTGCGGATATAGTTAAAAAAGAACGCAAAAAAACGAAATATAAGCCGATTATCAAAAGAACCATTTTCAGGGCTTTGAAAAACGGTAGGGTTTTGGGTCTAAAAACTCGAATTTCAGGCCTGTAGGTAAAACTCACTTTTATATTTTTTCGGTTTTAACCTGGTAATGCACTTTTTCGGAAGCCGGCAAATGCTGAAAAAAATCGTAATGCTGTATGGCATGTTTAATTTCAGGTTTAAGGCCGAACTCATTTAAATGGTAGATCAGAAATAACTCCGAATCCGACAAATTGGTTTTCATGATCAGGCTGTAATAATCGCTTTCATCGTCAGCATCCTGCCGGAAACGTTCTACCATATTCAGTAGCACCGTTAAATTGCGCAGATACGGGTTCAAAATGCTTTCATAAAACCGGAAATGGTAGGTAAAATAGTCGCGAAAGTAGGCGTATAATAATTTTTCCGTGCGCTGTTCTTTAGGTAACAACCGAACTTTACCAATATAGGAACTGAGCACTTTTTCCTTGAAAAAAATAAAGAAATTGGTCCCGTTCCAAGCAACCTGGTTAATATCGTGCGCCGAAAGTTTGCCCACAATTTCGTTGTGCTGCACTAAAAAACTGATGAAAAGCGTGGAGAAACTTTGCTGTTGATAAATGCGCTGGGTTTTGTGCAATTCTGTGCGTTGCAGCTCAAATTCGCGTTTCTGATAAAGCAGCGTGGCAAAGAATAAAAAAACGCCGGCCAAGGCCCAAAGGGAACCTACAATGCCACCAATAAATTCGCCATATTGCCCAAATCTTACACTCAGCACTTCCGGCGATTTACCTTCTACCCTGCCGAACAAATTGAACTGCTGCACGCCCCAGACCAGAATAACTACGCCCATTAAAATAAGGGCATAACCGAAGAATTCGAACGTGCTTATGTTGTTCTTCTGGATTTTGAAACGCATCCGGTAAACTTTAAAACAGATTACCGGGTTGTACGCTAAAAAATAAAAAACGCTATGTTTTCAGTGGTAAAAAGTCAGAAACAAACCAAGTTCATAAATTACTGGTTATTTTCTTCCAGGAAACTATACGAACGAATGATATCCAGAATTTTGATAAATGTATTGGTATCGAAGAAGATCATCAGCGGCAATTCTACCACTTTGGTAAAATTGGTAAATTGCGTAATAACCGTAAAAACCATCGGCTGGAATAACGGATGATGCGCCAGAATATCTTTCAGCGAATCGGCAATGTTGCCTTTTGGCGCTACCGGCGGCGACCCGTAAATATTGGCTTTCAGAATGTTAGCCAGCTGGGTAACCAATGCACCGGTAATAATATTGCTGATCTCCAGCAACAAAGATTCCTGCATATCAGAAAGCTCACCGGTGTGTTTATATTCTACTTTCAGGCACACCTCGCTTAACCGTTCGATCTGGCTGCTGGAGAAAAGCATCAGTGTTGAGCCGTTAAAATCGCCTTTTATATCGCTCTGAATAATTACGTGCGTATTTTCATAATCCGCAACCAGCTTTAGGATCTCTTTGGGATCGGTTAGATGTAAGTCCGGAACTTTCAGGAGCACAATGTCCTTGGCAATAACTGCAAAAGAATCTGCAGCCCGGGCCAGGCCAATGTTCAGGATCTCTTTAATAATGTCTTTTTCCAGCTCAGATACTTGAAGTTCCATGGATCTTACTTTTTAATAAAACAATTACCGCATTTGCTGCCGGCCACATTCCTATCGCTTCGAAATAAAATAGCGGGTTATAGCCGGCACATCGAGCACCAGACAAACTTTACCCGTTCCTAACAATGTAACGCCACCGTAAATATCGATATTATCGACCGGCTTATTCAAAGGCTTGATCACAATATCCTGCTGACGCAACAGTTTATCAACAATCAAACCTAATTTCCGGTTATTATACGTTACGATAATAATATTTTGCTCATTACCTTTCAGCACTCTTTTGTCTCCTAACCGCATCTGCCCTTCCGGTGCATTCAGCAATTCGTCGAGGTAAAGCACGCTGATAGTTTCATTCATAATTTCTGCTACGAGCATATCGCCAACCTCGTGAAGCTGGTGATTATGCAAGGCCACTACAGAATCGGTATGCATAAGTGGGATCGCAAAAAAACCGCCGGCAACTTCAAATAGAAGCGCGCCTTTTACGGCAATAGAAGTTGGTAAATGCAGCGTGAAAGTTGTGCCAATCCCAATTTCAGATTCCACCCGCAGGCGGCCGCCAATCGAATCGATCGCATTCTTAACCACATCCAATCCTACTCCGCGCCCCGAAAACTCCGTAATTTCTTTCGCCAGTGAAAAACCCGGTTCGAAAATATAAGAAAGAATTTCGGTATCGCGGAGGTCATTCACCACATCGGAAGTTAAAAAACCGCGTTGCACAATTGCCCGCTTCATATCATCTAGGTTAATACCTTTGCCATCATCGCGCAGTTTAATATTAACCATATCCCGATCGTTCTGCGCCGAAAGCCACACGTTCCCTTCAGCTTCTTTCCCTTTACTCAACCGTTCATCAGGACCCTCAATGCCGTGGGTAATGGCATTCCGCATCAGGTGCAGCAGCGAATCGGTTATGATCTGCAGAATGTTCCTGTCTATCTGAATATCCTGCCCCGAAATTTCCAGATGAATCTGTTTTTTTTCAGCAACGGCAATATCACGCACAATACGCGGAAATTTATTGAACAAGGTGCCCACATTTACGAGGCGGGCATCCATTACACTGAACTGTAGCTCCTCCGTAATGCGGTATAAATGCGAACTCACCGAAGCCAGATCGGAACTCCCCAACTCTTTGCTTAATGATAATATCCGGTCACGGTCAATGATCAGCTCGCCAACCAGGTTCATCATGTGGTCCAGCTTTTTGATCTGGATATAAATAAGTTCTGAAAGCGATAAGTTTTTCGCGTTATAATCACGCTGCACTTTAACAACTTCCAGCGTCGAAATATCCGGGGTCTCAACGATCAGATCCAGGTTACGAAGTAAGACCTCATTGGTGGCTTCTTTGTAATTCGGATTATCTAAATTGGTTATCAGCTCGCCCAGCATGTCAACGCCGTCGAAAAGCACCGTAACCACTTCGTCGCTAAAATTCAGTTCTTTATTCCGGATCAGGCCGAAAGCAGTTTCGAGTTTATGCGAGAGATCCGAAATATTAATAAAACCAATCGCCTTGGCATTTGCCTTCAGGTTATGAAGCAGGCGGAAGATCTCGGCCAGCAGCTTTTCATCCTTCGGCGATTTCTCAAGCTCGCTGATATGGCGGCTGAGAGCGTCGTAGTATTCCAGCGCTTCTGCTACAAATATTTCCCGGTATTCCTGTTCTCTCGATTTCATTAAAAGCCTGGCTTCTGGATTGCTTCAGCAGCCGGTAAGTCGGTAATAAATTTATTAATTAAAGCCGGAATCCGGAATAAAGAGCGCACATGCGTTACGTGTCCCTGCTCAATCGCCGATTTAGCCATGCCAAAAATTACGCTCGAAGCCTGGTCCTGCGCTACCGTTAAGCCACCCTTTTTACGGATAGCTTTTAGTCCCTTCGTACCGTCGCTACCCATGCCCGTAAGCACAATGCCCATCACATTTTTGCTCCCGATCGCGGCTACAGATTCCATCAGTTTATCTACCGAAGGCCGGTCATACACATTTTCAGAATCTGGTGCGAAACCAATCTTATAATTTCCTGTGCGGCTTAATTGCGGTAAAACAACCATATTTTTTCCGCCCGGCGCAATTATTATTTTTCCTTTCAGCAGGTTTAATCCCGGTCTTCCTTCCACCACTTTCAAACTGGTTAACGTTTGCAGTCGGCGCGCAAAAGAACCCGTAAAACCAGCCGGTAAATGCACCGCGATCAATACACAGGCATCCAGTTTTTCGTCCAGCCGCGCTACGATCTTTTCAATAGCCTGCGTGCCACCCGTAGATGCTCCGATCACAATAACACCTTTGGGCGCTTTCGCAGCAGGAGTTTTTAACGCAAAAACGCTATCGTTTGGCAAGGAAAAAGTCGAAACAAATTCCGGTTGCCGCACAGCCCTGATCTTTTTCAGGATCTCGCCCTGCATATCGCGTAACCTGGGTTGCAGCTGGTGCGCCGGCTTCAGAATATAATCATAAATGCCCGTTTCAGCCGCTTTCATGGCTGCACCTTCACTTTGGTTAACCTGATGGAGCAAAACCAGGGCCGGTACGCCGCTTTCCTGGTAAACCTGTTGCAGACAAAGTAATTGCCGCTGGTATTCCAGATTCAGGTCGGCCAGTACCACATCCGGGCGCTGTAACCGCACTGCAGCCACCAGCTCCATTTCATTGGCAGCTGTGTCCAGCACTTCCAGATCGGGTTGGGCCTGCACCATATTGGTGAGCACCAGCCGCGAAAAATTGGAGCTGTCTGCAATTATTACCTTAAGTTTCTGCGAACCCGTGAGCACTTCTGAATTTCCTTAGCGGTTCTGTTTAGTAAATGCTTATTTCAAAGCGTTACCAACGGTTTCCAGCACTTTCTCTTCCGAAAAAGGCTTCACGATATAAGCCAAAGCACCATGTTCGATCGCTTCGTTCACAATAACTTCCTGACCAACGGCGCTTACAATAATCACTTTCATATCCGGGTTGTCCTGCTTAATGCCTTTCAAAACATCCAAACCAGTATTATCCGGCAGAATTACATCCAAGGTAACTAAGTCTGGTGTAGTTTCTTTGGCCAGCTGCAAAGCCGTTTGCCCGTTTGGCGCCTCACCCACCACCTCGTAACCAGCATCCGTCAGCATGTTTTTGAGCATGGTACGCATGTAAAAGGAGTCGTCAACAATTAATATTCTCTTTTTCATAATCTTTCAGATGTGTCTATAATTTGCAATATTACTTTTTAAGGCTAAAACCCTAGCGTTTTAAACCGGTTTCAGCATCTGGATCTCATCGTGGGTCAGAATTTTAAAAATATCCAGCACAATGATCAGGCGACTGCCCAGTTTACCAATTCCTTCAATGTAATTATCATTTATGTTCAGGTCCTGAATAAAAGCCGGTGTCTTGTCAATTTTAGAAACCGGAATGGTCAGGGACTGTGGCATATCGCGTACAATTATGCCGATCGTATAATCTTTGGCTTCAATGGCCAGCGTATACGTGGTCATGTCCGGATCGGGATGCGACGAACGGATCCGGAAACGTTCTTCCAGATCCATGATCGCAATAATATCGCCGCGAATATTAGCCACGCCTTTAATGAAATCAGGCGTTTTCGGCATCCGGGTAATTTCCGGGGTAATGGTTACTTCCTTTACCTGTTCAATGCGGATGCCATATTCTTCTGAACCAAGCTTAAACACGATCAGATGGACCGTAGCTTCCATGGCTACGTCCTTCTGTTCGGTTATTTCTTCGGGGTTCTGTTTCTTATTCATTTACTACTTTTTCGAAGCGGGTTTTCTGGTAGTGGTTGCACTGGCAGCCGTTTTCTTAGCATCTTCGTTCTGGCGCGCCTCAGCCGCAGTTGGTTGCTTTGTTGGAGCAGCCTGTTTACGCGCAGCTGTTACAGGCATTACAGGGTTACGGCGCTGACTTTTCTGCTGGATCAGTAAATTACCGTTTATCAGTTTAAAGGCCGAAATACCTACCTGTAAGTCTTCCGCAATATCGTTCAGCTGCTGGCTGGAAGCAGTAAGTTCCTGCATGGAAGCTGAAAGCTGCTTGGCCGTACCGGCTACCTGTTGTGTACCCGATGCCGTTTGTTCTGCAATGGCAACTACTTCTTCCACGTATTTTACTACGTCGGAGATCGATGATTTCTGCACTTCGGTAGCCGTTAAGATGTCTTGCGAAGTACGTAGCGTTTCACCGCTGGAAGTTGCAATGTTTTTGAAAGCGCCGGAAGCTTCGAACGTAGCATTCTTTCCTTTCAATACGCGGCCTTCCATGGTCGAGATCGCTGCCGCTGCCGAAGAAGTATCTTTCTTTACGTCTTCCACCAGCGTCGCAATTTCGTTCGCCGATTTCCGTGAACCTTCCGCCAGTTTCCGGATCTCTTCGGCTACTACCGCAAAACCACGACCGGCTTCCCCGGCTCTTGCCGCTTCAATTGCCGCGTTAAGTGCCAGCAAGTTGGTTTGAGCAGCAATGTCAGTAATCACACCCAGGGATTTTGAAATTTCCTGCGAACGCGTACTCAATACTTCAATGGTTTTAGAAGTAAGGGCCGCGGAAGTTGAAATCTCCTCCATGTTTTTTACCACTTCGGCTACCGTTTTCAGACCGAGCTGCGAAGTTTCCTCACCCAAAATCGCCGATTTGTTCACTACATCTGCTTTATTGGCTGTTTCCTTGGTAGCTTTCATGATCTCTTCGATCAGCTTAAAGGCCTGGTCAGTTTTTAATGCCTGGTTCTGCGCACCTTCCGCCATCTGCTGCATCGAGAGGGAAACATCTACCGTTATCCGGCTCATTTCCAATCCTTTGGCTGCCATTTCCTCGGAAGAAGAACCTACTACCAGCGAGCTTTCATTGATCTCACCAAGTAGGGCATTCAGGTTATCTACCGCTACATTCAAGGCATTTGACATGGCTAAAATATCACCAGCCGTATGGATCTCTACTTTCTGAGTCAGATCACCTTCTGAAATGGCCCGCACAATTCTGGATACTTCCAGAACTGGCGTTACAATGGATTCCAACAGGTCGTTCAGGGTATCAACGAGTTCTTTCCAGCTTCCACCTACACCATGTACTGTTGCACGTTCTGTCAGTTTGCCTTCAACACCTGCAACTCTGGCCACACGGCTAACCTCACCCGCTAAGCGGTTCAGGTCATCCACCATGCTGTTAATAGTTGCAGCCAGATCAGCTACTTCACCTTTTGCTTCCAGGATCAGTTTCTGCGTAAGGTCACCTTTCGATACCGCCGTTACGATCTTGATGATACCGCGTACCTGCGTGGTAAGGTTGGCCGCCATGGTGTTTACATTGTCGGTCAGGTCTTTCCAAACACCGCCAACATTTGGCACGGCTGCCTGGCCACCCAATTTACCTTCCGTACCCACCTCAAGCGCCACGCGGGTTACCTCGCCGGCGAAGATGTTCAGAGAATCAACCATCTGGTTCAGAATGTTCTTCAGATCGAGAATCTCGCCTTTCACTTCCACCGTCATTTTCTGGCTCAGGTCACCGCGGGCAACCGCCGTCGCAACGTTGGCAATATCCCGCACCTGAAGTGTCAGATTAGAAGCCATGGTGTTTACGTTGTCCGTAAGTTCTTTCCAGGTTCCGCGCACTTTTGGCACATTGGCTTGTCCGCCCAGTTTACCCTCGGTACCTACTTCACGCGCCACGCGGGTTACTTCGTCAGCAAAGATGTTGAGCGAATCCACCATCTGGTTCAGGATGTTTTTCAGTTCAAGGATCTCGCCTTTCACTTCCACTTCCATTTTCTGGCTCAAGTCACCACGGGCTACGGAAGTTGCTACATTGGCAATATCCCGTACCTGCGAGGTTAAGTTGGAAGCCATGGAATTTACGTTATCCGTTAAACCTTTCCATACCCCGCCTACATTCGGCACGTTTGCCTGGCCTCCCAGTTTTCCTTCGGTTCCTACTTCAAGGGCTACGCGGGTTACCTCATCCGCAAAAATGTTCAGGGAGTCCACCATCTGGTTGATGTTCTCTTTCAGCTGAAGGAGCTCGCCTTTAACATCTACCGTAATTTTCTGGCTCAGATCACCACGCGCAACTGCGGTGGCAACGTTGGCAATATCGCGTACCTGGTTGGTTAAGTTACCAGCCATGTAGTTTACATTGTCGGTAAGGGCTTTCCAAACGCCTGCCACATTTGGCACCGTTGCTTGTCCGCCTAGTTTACCTTCCGAACCTACTTCCAATGCCACGCGGGTTACTTCCGAAGCAAAGGAGCTCAGCTGATCCACCATGATGTTGATCACATCTTTGATCTGGAGGATCTCGCCTTTTACATCTACCGTAATTTTCTGCGTTAAGTCACCGTTAGCAATCGCAGTCGCTACTTTCGATACGTCGCGGAGCTGAACTGTTAAGTTACCGGCCATCGCGTTTACATTGTCGGTAAGGTCTTTCCAGGTACCGGCCACACCACTTACTTCGGCCTGACCACCCAGTTTACCTTCCGAACCTACTTCACGCGCCACGCGGGTCACTTCAGAGGCAAAAGAGCTCAGCTGATCCACCATGATGTTGATCACATCTTTGATCTGGAGGATCTCGCCTTTTACATCTACCGTAATTTTCTGCGTTAAGTCACCGTTAGCAATCGCAGTCGCAACTTTTGATACGTCGCGGAGCTGAACCGTTAAGTTACCGGCCATCGCGTTTACATTGTCGGTAAGGTCTTTCCAGGTACCGGCCACGCCACTTACTTCAGCCTGTCCGCCCAGTTTACCTTCCGTACCTACTTCACGCGCCACGCGGGTTACTTCCGAAGCAAAAGCATTCAGCTGATCTACCATGGTATTAATGGTGTTTTTCATCTGAAGCATTTCGCCTTTTACATCTACCGTAATTTTCTTCGATAAATCGCCATTTGCAACAGCCGTGGTAACTTCGGCAATATTTCTTACCTGGGCAGTTAAGTTTCCAGCCATGGAATTTACATTGTCCGTCAGGCCTTTCCACACACCGCCTACGTTCGGCACATTCGCCTGGCCACCCAGAATACCTTCCGTACCTACTTCACGCGCCACACGGGTTACCTCACCGGCGAAGATGTTCAGGGAGTCCACCATCTGGTTGATGTTTTCCTTCAGCTGGAGCATTTCACCTTTTACATCTACCGTAATTTTCTTCGATAAGTCTCCATTAGCAACAGCAGTAGTAACTTCGGCTATATTCCGTACCTGACCGGTTAAATTACCAGCCATGTAGTTTACATTGTCCGTCAGGTCTTTCCATACACCTGCTACGTTTGGCACTTCGGCTTGTCCGCCCAGTTTACCTTCGGTGCCTACTTCACGTGCTACACGGGTTACCTCACCGGCGAAGATGTTCAGTGAATCAACCATCTGGTTCAAAATGTTCTTCAGATCGAGGATTTCGCCTTTTACTTCTACGGTCATTTTCTGGCTCAGGTCACCTTTCGCAACCGCGGTAGCAACGTTGGCTATGTCACGCACCTGCGAGGTCAGGTTGGAAGCCATGGAATTTACGTTATCCGTTAAGCCCTTCCATACGCCACCAACATTTGGCACAGCCGCCTGTCCTCCAAGTTTACCTTCCGTACCTACTTCCAGGGCCACGCGGGTTACCTCACCGGCAAAGATATTCAGGGAGTCTACCATCTGGTTGATATTCTCTTTCAGCTGGAGCATTTCGCCTTTAACGTCTACCGTAATTTTTTTCGATAAGTCGCCGTTGGCAATGGCAATCGCAACTTCGGCAATGTTTCGTACCTGCCCCGTTAAGTTAGAGGCCATGTAGTTTACGTTGTCGGTTAGCGCTTTCCATACCCCGGCTACGTTTGGCACCGAAGCCTGACCACCCAGAATACCTTCGGTACCTACTTCACGGGCCACGCGGGTTACTTCGTCACCGAAAATATTGAGCGAGTCCACCATCTGGTTGATGTTCTCTTTCAGTTCAAGAAGCTCGCCTTTTACGTTTACCGTAATTTTCTGCGTTAAGTCACCTTTCGCAACCGCCGTAGCAACGTTGGCAATATCACGTACCTGAGAAGTCAGGTTGCTGGCCATGGTATTTACGTTGTCGGTAAGTTCTTTCCAGGTTCCGGCTACGTTTGGTACCGTTGCCTGGCCGCCTAATTTTCCTTCCGTTCCTACTTCACGCGCCACGCGGGTTACTTCATCACCGAAAATGTTAAGCGAATCCACCATCTGGTTGATATTCTCTTTCAGTTCGAGGAATTCACCTTTAACGTTTACTGTAATTTTCTGGGTTAAGTCGCCTTTTGCTACCGCAGTAGCTACGTTGGCAATATCACGCACCTGGCTCGTTAAATTAGAAGCCATGGTGTTTACGTTGTCGGTCAATTCTTTCCAAACACCACCAATATTCGGCACTTTGGCCTGGCCACCCAGTTTACCTTCGGTACCTACTTCCCGCGCTACGCGGGTTACTTCGTCAGCGAAGATGTTCAGGGAGTCCACCATCTGGTTGATGTTCTCCTTCAGCTGAAGCATTTCGCCTTTTACGTTTACTGTAATTTTCTGCGTTAAGTCACCTTTCGCAACGGCCGTGGCAACTTCGGCAATGTTACGTACCTGGCCGGTAAGATTGGAAGCCATGTAATTTACATTGTCCGTCAGGTCTTTCCAGATACCAGCTACGTTTGGCACGCTGGCCTGGCCGCCCAGTTTTCCTTCGGTACCTACTTCAAGTGCCACACGGGTTACCTCACCGGCAAATATATTAAGGTTATCGATGGTGCGGTTAATGGTTTCGGCCATGAGTTTGAAGTCGCCGGAAACCGGGATCTGAAAGGTTTCATCCAGATTACCGCGGGAAATATTCTTAAGAACTTTGCCTACTTCAAGTACCGGTACCGCAATGGAATCTACCAGACCGTTGATGTTGTTGATCATGTCTTTCCAGAAACCGGAAGCATTTTCGGCGGAAGCACGGGCTTTCAGGTTACCTTCCACACCTGCAACTTTGGAGATACGCGATACCTCGCCCCCTACACCACCGATCATTTCCACCATGGAGTTGTAGGCTTCGGCGATCTCGGCAAAAATATCGTTGCTTTGTTTGGTCAAACGCACAGAAACGTCGCCTTTTTTAAAGGCATCGAGGGCGTAAAGCACTTTATTGAGCTGTTCGCTCATGTAAACTTCTGAGCGCGGATCCATTACTTCATTCAATTCGAGTTCAGCTTTGGTACGGCTTTCGGCAGTAGATTTTCGGTCTACAAACGGCTTTGAAATGGCAGTTTTTTCATCGGCTTTTTCGTCGGCTTTTTTTATTGGAGCTACAATCTCCGCCATTACTTCCGGCGCTTTTTTATCTTTTAAAGGCGCAGGCGGTGCGGCAGGCTTTTTCTCAGCACTGGCTGATTTTTTAGTGGTCTCCGGCGTTTCTTCACCAGCTTTACCAATCAGCTTGTCTTTGTTCAATTTCATGTTCTTACCTAAAGCCATATTATCAGGGTAAAATGCGCAGACACTTTACAATTGAATGAATTTCCTATTTAAAGTAAATTGCCATTATCAACAGGCAATATACAAATTATCTTTCCGAAACGATGTGTTATGTGTTTTATTTGTTAATTCCGGATCTTCACAAATAAAACGGTATCATTTTAAGCCTAAAAACTCAGCTGCCAGCGCCAGGTAATCTTTAGCGCCGTTAGAGCTGCGGTCGTACTCCAGAATACTTTGCCCGAACGATGGCGCTTCGGCCAGTTTTACGTTCAGGCGGATGCGGTTCTTAAACACTTTTTCGCTGATGTTTTCGTGCAGGTATTCTTCTATTTCCTGGCTGAGTTTCCGGCGTTTATCGAACATAACCACCACAATTCCTTTAACTTTCAGCTTTGGGTTAAAAGCCTTCTGTACATCGGAAATTGTATTTAGAATCTGTCCTAAACCCTGCAAGGTCAGCACTTCCATTTGCAACGGAATCACTACTTCGTCGGAGGCAGCCAGCGCATTTACGGTGAGAATGGAAAGCGACGGCGGACAGTCGATCAGGATGTAATCGTAGCCTTTGGCTTCCTTGAGAATATTTTTCAGGTAGGTTTCCCGTTCCGGCTGATTCACAAGCGAAATTTCAATATCGACGAGTTCATTTGAACCGGGTAAAATACTTACGCCTGAACGTTCAGATTTTATCTCGTGAAACGCTTTGGTCTCAGTGAAAATATCGGCCAGAGTACCGGCCGGTTCCGTAAGTCCTAAAGAGTACGAAAGGTTTGCCTGCGGATCGAGGTCTACAAGCAGCACTTTTTTTCCTAAGGAAGCCAGGGCACAGCCCAGGTTAATTGTGGTAGTAGTTTTGCCGGTGCCGCCTTTCTGGTTGATCACCGAAATAATTTTTGCAGCCATTTATTTTTTTTGAAAAGCGAAATCGAAAACGTGAAGTTATGGCCAAACTACCGAAATAGATAAGATTTCTGCAATTTTTTTGTTCAATTTTCGTAAACCCGCTAATCCTCAACACTTCAGACTTTTTACCCGAAAAGCAATAGCGTTTCTGAATCTGGTTTTCTTAAAGCCCTATGCAATACGGTTAACAAGGCTTTAGAGTTTTACAATTAAAAACCATAACGTTTTCAGGCTTCTTCGGTCAGGTTTTTAGCTACCAGTTTGCCGGAATGGAAATGAAGATCGGCCCAGTTTTCAATTTCAAAAGACAGGATCACGGCGCTGGCTGGCGGCAGATAAGAAATAGAAGTTGCACCGAGACGAATGGAAAACTGGGTAACGGTTGGGTTATGCCCCACTATTAATATAGTATCTTCCTGGCGAAAGTTTTCGTGAATAAAATCGAGCAGGTCGGTTTCGGAAGCCCGGAATAAAATGTTCTCTGCTTCGAAACGGCCCGAGTTTCCTAAAAGCCCGTTGGCAAGTGCCGCCGCAGTAGCCTGGGTACGCTTGGCAGAACTCGCCACTATCTTTTTTGGGGTAATGCCTTGTTCTTTCAGCCATTCGGCGGATTTTATTGCGGCAATCCGGCCTTCTGGTGTAAGTTCGCGGTCGTGATCTTCCTGACAGGGAATCGGATCCTGGGTATGAGCATGGCGAACAATAATGAGGGTTTTCTTCATTCGGAATAAAAACAATTGGGAAACAAAGTTTGTTTGGAAAGCACCGCAAAAATAAAATGCCCGTAAAGCCTGAAAAAGGGCACCTGCGCTTTTATTTCGAAAAAAATATACATCTTTGAAAAAATTTGGTTGCAGAACCAAGACAATTATACAAGATAGATGGCGAAAAATTTAGTGATCGTGGAGTCTCCGGCGAAGGCCAAGACCATTGAAGGCTACCTCGGAAAGGACTTTATTGTAAAATCGAGTTTCGGGCACGTGCGCGACCTGCCTAAAGATAACCATGCAATAGATATTGAACACGGTTTTAAACCTACCTACGTAGTTTCAGCCGATAAAAAGGACGTTGTTTCGCAATTAAAAAAGCTTGCCAAGGAAGCCGAAATGGTTTGGTTAGCAAGCGATGATGACCGCGAAGGAGAAGCCATTTCGTGGCACCTCGCGGAAGCCTTAAACCTGAACCAGGACAAGACCAAACGCATCGTTTTCCGCGAAATTACCAAGAGTGCGATCCTGAATGCGATCGAACACCCGCGCGATATTAACATAGACCTGGTAAATGCGCAGCAGGCCCGCCGCGTGCTGGACCGTTTGGTTGGTTTTGAGCTAAGCCCGGTGCTCTGGAAAAAAATTAAAACCGGATTATCTGCCGGCCGTGTGCAATCAGTAGCAGTGCGGTTAGTGGTAGAAAGAGAGCGCGAAATTGATCGTTTCAAGGCAGAATCGGCTTATAAAATTTCGGCGGTTTTTGAAGTGGATGGTAAAAAACTGGAAGCTGAATTGCCGCAACGTTTCAAGCAGGAAGAAGATGCCCGCGCGTTTTTAGAGAAATGCTTCGGCGCGGATTATACGATTGAAAACCTAGAGAAAAAACCTTTAAAACGTTCTCCGGCGCCGCCATTTACTACTTCTACGTTGCAGCAGGAAGCCAGCCGTAAACTGAGTTTTTCGGTAGCGCAGACTATGACGGTAGCGCAGAAACTTTACGAAGCCGGTAAGATCTCTTACATGCGTACCGACTCCCTGAATTTAAGCGTAGATGCGCAACAGGCAGCTGCCGCGCAAATTACCAAAGCTTTCGGGGCACAATACGCACAAACGCGGCATTATAAAACCAAAAGCGCCGGCGCACAAGAGGCCCACGAAGCCATCCGCCCGACCGATTTTGGCGCCATAGAAGTAAGCGGCGACCGCAACGAACAACGCCTTTACGAACTGATCCGCAAACGCGCCATGGCTTCGCAGATGGCTGACGCGGAAATTGAAAAAACCACTGCTACCATTGGCATTTCTACCCAGGAAGCCAAGTTTGTGGCAACCGGCGAAGTGATCAAGTTTGAAGGTTTCCTGAAAGTTTACATTGAAAGCAAAGACGAAGAAGAAGGCGGCGATGAAGATGTGAAAGGCATGTTGCCTCCGCTTGCTGTTGGCCAGGCTTTAAAACCTTTGAGAATTCTGGGCACGCAGCGTTTCAGCCGTCCGTTGCCACGCTATACGGAAGCTAGCTTGGTTAAAAAACTGGAAGAAATGGGCATTGGCCGGCCTTCTACCTACGCGCCAACTATTTCTACCATTCAGAAACGCGGTTATATAGAGAAAGACAGCCGGGAAGGAAAAGAACGCGCGTTCAAGACTTTTTCCCTCGAAAACAATACCATTTCGGAAGCTACCAAAACGGAAATTACCGGCGCCGAAAAAGCCAAGCTTTTTCCGACGGATATTGCGATGGTGGTGAATGATTTCCTGGTGGAGCATTTCCCGGCGATCATCGATTACCAGTTTACGGCCAAGGCGGAAGAGGAATTTGATGAAATAGCGAACGGCAAGCAACAGTGGAACAAGATGATCGAGAATTTCTACAGCCCGTTCCACAACCGCATTACTTCCAGCGAAACCATTGAACGCTCGGCCGTTAGCGGCGCCCGCGAACTGGGTTTCCACCCGGAAAATGGCAAGAAAATTTCGGCGCGTTTAGGTCGTTTCGGTCCGTTTGTACAATTGGGCGAAGAGAACCCGGACACCGGTGAAAAACCGCTTTACGCCAGCTTACGCAAAGGGCAATTTCTGGAAAGTATTACGCTGGAAGATGCGTTGGAATTATTCAAATTGCCGCGCATAGTTGGGAATTTTGAAGACAAGGAAATGACGGCGGCAATCGGTCGTTTCGGTCCGTTTATCAAGCATGCCAGCAAATTCTATTCATTACCGAAAACGCTCGATCCGTTTACCGTAACCGAGGAAGAAGCCATAGATCTGATCCAGGCGAAACGCAAAGCCGATGCCGAAAAACTGATCAAGAGTTTCCCGGAAAATCCAGAAATACAAGTGCTGAATGGTCGTTTCGGACCATATATTGTGGCCGGTAAAAAGAACGTGAAAATTCCGAAAGGCAAGGAACCGGCCGAACTTACGCTGGAAGAATGTCTGGAACTGGCAGCTGCTACGCCGGACAAACCAGCTCGTGGAAGATTTGGAAAAAAAGCAGCACCAGTTAAGGAAGAAACCGCCGATAAACCAGCTGCAAAGAAAAAAGCACCGGCGAAAAAAGCTACTGTTGCGAAAGCGAGTACGAAAACTGCTACTGCAAAGAAGTCGGCGGAGAAGAAGTAAGGCCAGTTTGAAAATTTGAAAATGATTTTCGCAAATTTAGAAACCTCAGTTTTTTTAGAAAGCTGAGGTTTTTTATTGGGCAACTCCATTTTCTGTTGCTGAGATAAATTTCCAGAAAAAAGAAACCTGTTGGGTGCTTTATTAATCTTTGTTAGATTTGGAAATAAAATTCAGCTATGTTACAACCGATTAGAGAAAAACTGTATCAAAATCGGCCGAAAATCCTTCGTACATAGTGGGGATAACCTTAGTAGTGTTTTATATCCAGTAGTTGTAAGTAATGGGACCCATAAAAGAAAGTCCGCGAAATAAAGATGAAAAGAGAAATTGGATTTGGATTTTGATAATACTTGCCCTTGGAGCTTGTGAGAAGAAATCAGAATTATCAATAAAGGACGCATCTAATCAATTTTGTAATTGCTTTAACTCTCAACCAGCAGGCACAGTTGACGACAGACTTAGTCCATGTTTACAGGAAATTGCCGACCAGAAAAACGATGAATGGAATAAAGCTGGAATAAATAATCCAGATTCGATTAACCAAAAAATGTCCAGGTTCGGGTTAGATGTAATGCTCGATATGATGCGTACTTGCGACAATTACTTTATAGCTATCAACGACTTGTACGACAAGGGATATCCTGCAGATACAACACAATTGAATTGGAAAATTATTAAAGAATTATCAAGAAGAATTAATACAGAAACAAATCCAGACACTGTAAAATCTTTATTGCACAAGAAGGCTCATAGACTTATTCAGGCGAGAGAATTTGACCAGGCTTTTAAAAGTATTGACTCAATTAAAACGTTGGATAACCGTGACTATGGCGCAAATCTCGCAAGTGCGTACATCTTCAACCAAAAAGGCCTTTATGATAAAGCAGTGACAGAAATTAACAAGGCAATTGAAATATCGGGAGATGAAAATCTCAAATTATATGCAGAAATAGCAAAGCAGAAAAACCGAATTTCGAAAAAGTAAAACTGTAAAAACCACTGCTTACAACAAGGTATTTACAAAACCTTTGCTACGCTTCAGGCTTTACAAATACTAGACGTTAAAAATTCCCCCAAAAAACGCTACCAAAAATGAAGAAAAAACTCGTAGTTCTCTCCGGTGCAGGAATCAGTGCTGAAAGTGGTATTGCTACTTTCCGGGATGCGAATGGTTTGTGGGAAGGGTACGACGTGATGGAAGTGGCATCGCCGGAAGGCTGGCGGAAAAACCCTGAACTGGTGCTCGATTTTTATAACCAGCGGCGGAAAAATGCACATACGGTAAAACCCAACCGCGGGCACGAAATTCTGGCTGAACTGGAAAAGGATTTTGACGTGACCGTAATTACGCAGAACGTAGATGATCTGCACGAGCGCGCCGGTTCTACCAAAGTAATTCACCTGCACGGAAAGCTATTTGAAAGCCGCAGCACGCTTGATGAAAACCTGATCTACCCCATAAACGGCTGGGAACTAAACCTGGGCGATATCTGCGAAAAAGGCTCGCAGCTGCGGCCCAATATTGTGTGGTTTGGCGAAGCGGTTCCGATGATCGAAATAGCTGCTGAAATAACCGAAAACGCCGATGCATTTATTGTAGTCGGTACTTCGCTGGTGGTTTATCCGGCGGCCGGTTTGGTGCATTACGTCCCGAAGCTTTCGCCCATTTTTGTGGTAGATGTAAATATGCCGGAGTTACCGAAGCGCCGCGATCTGCATTTGGTAGAAGAAAAAGCCAGCACTGGTTTAGCCAAAGTTGCCGAAATGCTCAGACACCGCTATTTAACTTAGATTCACCACAATTTTTCATCGTTAAACAAAATTTTCAACCAAAGCAGGCAACCGATTTAAAGTGTATCAGTAAAATTATAGGCTGATACAACCCTAAATCCCGCCCTGCTATTATGAACCGGAAATATTTACAATCTTCGAACTTATCGGCCGTTCGCTACCAGCCTTATACCGGAGTGCTGGAAGTAGCTTTTCATGACGGACAGGTTTACCAGTATTTCAAGGTACCGGCAAAACTATACGCTGAAATGATGCACGCGTCTTCGCACGGCAGCTTTTTCAATTACAACATCCGCCGGCAATTTACTTACCGGAAAGTAGGTTGAACTTATAATTATTTGCTACCTAATTCTCAATCTACTCTTCGTAACTTATAAGCGTAGTGTGCTGGCAAACCGTGTGCAGATCTCGGAACAGCTGATTGAGTAAACTGGTTTGAGTAGCAGCAGCCATGCCCAGATACGGGAACATTTCGTGCGCAGCCTGACGGGCTACTTTCGCGACTTTTTTGCTCGCTTTTGATACCGTTTTTTTCATTTCTTCGGAGAGCATTTGCTGCGTTTCCATTTCCTGCCACGATTCATTTACGGCCGCATAAAATGCAGTGCGCGCTTGTAATAATTCATCATGTGCGTTTTCAAACTTTTCCCGGATAAAAGCATAGCGTTCCGTTGAAGGATCTTGTCGGCGTTGACGATTTTGTTCCAAGGCTGCAAAGGCTTCTTCCAGGAAATGTAACCCCACTCCTAACGCAACCACAGCAAAAGAAACTTCGGCAAATTGCCAGAACGGATATTTGTAAAGCAGATAATCAGGAAATAATAGCGGCGGCTGACTCAGATCGAACGTTCTTTCTGCCGGAACAAAAGCGTTTTCGGTTTTTATAGAATGACTGCCGGTTCCCTGCATGCCAAACGTTTTCCAGTCTTCAATGATCGTAACCTGATCGGGTAAAAGTACAAAACTTCGAACCATTTCTACTTCGGTTTTGGTGGCTTCTATTTTGCAGTTTGCCGTGAAAATGGTAGCGTGGTGCGCGCCGCTGCAAAATTGCCATTGTCCGTTTACTATGTAGCCGTTTTCTTGTTTTACAGCCGTACCAGTTATCGCTCCGCTACCGGCTACTACCGCATTTTCAGGTAAAAACAGCATTTCTGCAATGTTTTCGTTTAAGTACGCTGAAAAGAAATTACCGCCGAAGCCAATGGTTACCAGCCAGCCAAAACTTCCGTCTATCTTAGCAGCTTCTTCAAAAATAGCTAACGCTTCGGGCAAAGGCATTTCGGCGCCGTGCAGGCTTTTGGGCAGAAAAAGTTTAAAAAGCTGATGCTCGTAAATGTAAGTCAGAATTTCCGGCGATAACTTTCCGGTTTCTTCTAATTTGCGGGAATAATTACGGACTTGCTGAATAATTTCTTCGTTGAAAAACTGCACGTTATTTTCTCTGATTAAGATTTGTTCTGATAACATTTTCGAAAACCGAATGGAAGATTGTGAGCACTTTTTAAGGCTTAAACCCTACCGTTTTTAATTCGAACTGAACGTCATTTTGCTGGACACTTTGATCTGCTGAAAACCGGTAAACGTTACCTGTTCCGTAATTTTGTTGTAGCTCAGATCCAGCTCTTTATTACGCAAGCCTTCCACGGTAAAATCTGTAAATAGCGAACCTACCGAAAGAACCAGGCCCGGTGGCAATTGCGTAATGCCGGCCATGGTTGGAAAATGCAAAGCAGTGCCCAGAAAAATGCGGGCTTTTTTCTTGTCGGTATCGAGCCAGTACCAATTGTCTTCGCCCGTAGATTTTACCCCGATCAGGTTCTGGATCAGCGTGTTTTCGTAAGTCAGTTTTCCTTTGTCTTTTATCATGAGGCGGTGGCCGAAACCAACAGTAGTATCACTGAGCAAAATACCATTTACCGCGGTGCGCACGTGCAGATCGTACCCGTTAAAACTGGAATGAATGACCGTTACCTGCGGATCCGCTCCCGGATTGATCACCCGGATCTCGTAATGATTTTCCATTTCCTGCAGTTTCCAGTTCGCTTTTAAACGGGCATCGCGCGAACGCAACGACAAAAAAGGATCATCATCGCCAACTTTACAAGCTGAAACGCCTAAACCCAACAGCAAAACCAAAATAAGCGGAAGCGAAAAATACCTGCGTAAACAATTCATAACCTGAAGGTAAAAGAAAATTAATTGATGACGATCTTTTCGAGCACGAAACCTACATAATACGCTATGAATGCAGCCAATCCGCCTAAACCAACGGTTTCCAGAGTGCCACGCCAACGGCTTTTGCCGGTTACGATGCTTTTCATTTGTCCGATAATGGCTAAAGCAAAACCGGTAGCCACGCAGGAAATCAGAAAAAGATTGCTTTGTAAGACCGGAAAAACGGATACCAGCAAATATGAAAGCAAGGGAATTATGCCAATAGCAACGAAAGAGAAAAAAGTAACGCCGGCAGTTTTGTAGGGCGTTTTATCGTCTTTCATCATGCCCAGTTCTTCGCGCATCATGGTATCGAGCCAAACTTCGCGGTTCGCTACAATGGTTGCAACCACCTGCTCCAGCAATTCGCCCGAAAAACCTTTAGCTGCGTAGATCTGACGAATTTCATCAACTTCCTGCTCAGGCATATTATCAATTTCCCAGTTCTCTACTTTACGATGCTTGTCGTAATTATCGCGTTCGGCCTGGGTAGAAAAAAAATTTCCAACCGACATTGAAAAACCATCGGCAATTAAATTGGCCATGCCCAGAATAATTACCACCGAAATATCGAGGTTGGCACCTGCCGCACCGGCCACCACCGCAAAAGTAGTTACTGTGCCATCTATGCCGCCGTAAACAAATTCCGAAATGTACGATTTATCGATTCCAAATAAGCCGCGTTTCTGGTGCAGGGTGGTTTCCATGGTTCATATTTTAAGATTAATTACCGGCCAGTATTTCTGTTTGCCAGCCCAGGTTTTTGCGGTAAAAAAGATAGCCTTTTTCAATAAGCAACGGCGAAGGAATATTGTTGTGATAAAGTTGCCCGGTGCCCAAACCCTGCGGAATTAAATTACTGAATGTGGAGGTAAACTGGGCAATAGCATTCAAGCCGATATTCGATTCCAGCGCCGACGTGATCCACCAGCCAATATTACGTTCTTCGGCCAGTGCTATCCACTTTTTGCTTGCTTGTAAACCACCTAACAGCGTTGGTTTGAGAATAATGAATTGCGGCCGGATCTGGTCAAGCATTTTCTGCTGCACCACCATGTCCGTTACCCCAATCAGCTCTTCATCCAGCGCGATCGGGATGGGGCTTTCAGCGCAGATCTTCTTCATGGCTGCGTACTGGTTCGGTTTTATGGGTTGCTCTAACGAATGAACGGAAAATGCAGCAAGTTTTGAAAGTTTTTCCAGTGCATCTTTCGGGCTGAAAGCGCCGTTGGCATCGAGCCGAATCTGTAATTTTTCGGGCGGAGCCATTGCTCTGACCGATGCGAGTATTTTCAGCTCTGTTTCAAAATCGAGGCCGCCAATTTTCAGTTTCAGGCAATCGTAACCCTGATCCAATTTCTGCAGAATCTGCTGTTGCATGAATTTTTCGTCGCCCATCCAAACCAGACCATTTATCGGAATGCCAGTTTCGCCCTGCGTAAATTCAGTATCAAAAATTATCTTTTTCCCGCCGTTCTTAAAATCGAGCAAAGCCGTTTCAACAGCAAATTTCAGAGCCGGAAGATCATGAAGGTCCTGCTCCCAAAGCCAGCTTTCAGCATTTGAAAAAACGCTATGTTTTTGCGCATTAAAAGTCTGGCAAAACGCTTCGATCTTCTCTTCAAAATCCGGCCGAAAATCAACACTCAAACCTTCGAGCGGAGCGGCTTCTCCCCAACCAGTGATCTCAGGATTTTTGGGATCGGAAAGCTTCAGGTAGTAAGCCGTATGCGAGGTTAAACTGCCGCGCGAAGTACGGGCATCGAATTTAAATTGCAGGTTGTGGCGGGAAAAACGGAGTTGAAAAGGCATGAAAAACGGTAGGGTTTAAGCGCTTAAAAGTAAGATAGTTTGCGCGGAAATACTACGATTTTAAGCACGAAGCGTTCAGGAAGAGCCAAACCTTTCACAAAAAATGGAGTTAAAAGAAAAACCAGAATTCATCAACTTCCCAGAATTATATGTTATTGCCGGTAGAAACTGCAACCAATGTCTTAACCACCCGCTTCCTGGCTATAAGAACGCAAACTGAAGCAATTTGCCAGCCTTTGCAACCCGAAGATACGGTAGTGCAACCCATTGTAGATGTAAGTCCTCCAAAATGGCACCTGGCGCATACAACCTGGTTTTTTGAAACCTTTATTCTGCAGCCGCACCAACCCGATTACGCTGTTTTTCACCCCAAATACAACTACCTTTTCAATTCGTATTACAACAGCATTGGAAGCCGAGTTTTGCGCAACCAACGCGGTACCTTAACCCGCCCGAACCTGCAGGAAGTTTACCAGTACCGCGCTTACGTAAACGAACAAATGCAGGAGTTTTTAACCAAAGCTTCCGCAGAAAAATTAGCCGAAATAGCACCGGTTTTTGAGCTTGGGCTGCAACACGAACAACAACACCAGGAATTACTCATCACCGATATAAAATACATTCTCAGCACCAATCCGCTGCTGCCTGCATACCTACCAAAACAAACCAAAACGGTATATTCCGAAGCCTTAAAACCCGAAATGCTACCCGTAAAAGGCGGAATACATGAAATTGGCTACCCCGGCACCGATTTCTGTTTCGATAATGAATTAGGCGTGCACAAAGTTTATGTAGATGATTTTAAGATCATGAACCGGCTCGTTACCAACGGCGAATACCTGGAATTTATGCAGGCCGGCGGTTACGAAGATTTTAGACATTGGCTTGGCGAAGGTTTTGAACTGGCCAAAACGGAACATTGGCAGGCGCCGCTTTACTGGGTTCAGCACGAAGACAAATGGCAGCATTTTACCTTGCACGGCCTGGAAGAAATTGACCTGCATGCACCCGTAACGCACATCAGTTTTTACGAAGCCAACGCTTATGCAACCTGGGCCGGCAAACGCCTGCTCACCGAATTTGAATGGGAAATTGCCTGTAAACAATTCCATCCCGACCCTGCAAATGGTAATTTCCTTGAAAGCAAAAATTTTGGCACTTTGCCTGCAAAAAATACCGAAGGTTGTGCCCAATTGCTTGGCGATCTCTGGGAATGGACTTACAGCGCATATCATCCTTATCCGAATTACAGCAAAGCGCCCGGCGCACTTGGCGAGTACAACGGCAAATTCATGATCAACCAGATGGTGCTGCGCGGCGGTTCCTGTGCTACGCCGCAAAGCCATATCCGTCCGACGTACCGCAATTTTTTTCACCCTGATAAACGCTGGCAATTTACCGGTATCCGGTTGGCCGAATAAAGATTAGAACCCATGGATTTACGCTTAAATACTTCGAACGCAAACCAAACTTCCGAATTGGTAAACGCAATGAATTACGATCCTGAATTGGCGCGCGATGTGCAGGAAGGTCTGAAGCAAACCCCGAAAAGAATTTCCTCCAAATATTTTTATGATGGTGCCGGCAGCAAATTGTTTCAGCAGATCATGGAGTTGCCGGAATATTACCCTACCCGTACGGAGTTTAAAATTCTGGAAGAACAGCAAGCTGAGATCAGCAGATTTTTTGGGCTATCCGACTTTTTCCATTTAGTAGAACTTGGCGCCGGCGATGGTCTAAAAACCAAAATATTGCTCAGGCAACTGTTGCACATGAAAGCAGATTTCGAATACGTGCCGGTCGATATTTCGGGTGATATTCTGAAGCTGCTGGACAGCAGTTTAAAAACCGAACTTCCTGCTTTAAAAACAGATAGTTTTACCGGCGATTATTTTAAAGCACTGCACTGGCTGCAGAAAAATAAAGAAGGCCGTAAAGTGGTGCTCTTCTTAGGCTCCAACATCGGTAATTTTGAAGACGGCGGCGACCTGGAATTTCTGCAGGAGATCCGAAAATATCTGAACCCGGAAGACAAAGTTTTAGTCGGTTTCGACCTGCGAAAAGACCCGCGCACCATCCGGCAGGCTTACGACGATGCGGCCGGTGTAACGGCGGCTTTTAATCTCAATTTACTCAAACGTCTGAACCGGGAATTAGGCGCCGATTTTAACCTGAACCAGTTCGAACATTTTACCGATTACGATCCGCTTAGCGGCGTAGTGAAAAGTTACATTGTGAGCAAAAAACAGCAAACCGTTACTTTTTCAGCCCTAAACCATAGCATTTCATTTGCAGCCTGGGAAGCCATTCATACCGAAAATTCGCATAAATATACTCCGGTGCAAATTGAAGAACTGGGCGAAAAAGCCGGTTTAAAAACCGAACAATTCTTTACCGACGAAAAACATTATTTTGCCGACGTGCTTTTCCGCGTAATTTAGCGCCTATGAAAAATCTGGATCTGTCTTCCGGCGCGGCGCACTTTTTAAGTCCGCGGGCGGCGGTAGAAAATACCATTGCGGCGCTGCAAAAGAATGAAACTTTTTACGGGGAAATTGCGGGTCTGCCAGCTTTGCGAGAAGCTGTTGCCAAACGTTACGAAACCGATTACCAGGCAATAATTTCTCCGGAACATGTGCTGATCACGGCCGGAACCAAGCATGCACTTTTCACTTTATTTTCTGTGGTGTTGCAGCCCGGCGATGAAGTAATTCTCCCCGCTCCTACCTGGTTTGGCTTTACCGAGCTTTTCAAACTGCTGCACGTAAAAGTGATTTTGCTGGAAACTGTTCCGGAAGAAAATTATGCTATAACTCCGGAAAAACTGGAAGGTCTGATCACAGAAAAAACGAAACTGTTTATTTATTCGAACCCCGGTAACCCAACCGGCAGAATTTATACCAAACCAGAAATTGAAAGCTGGCTGAATATGCTGGAAACATACCCGCAGGTAAAAATTCTGAGCGATGAAATTTACGACCTGATCGTTTACGACCAGCATAAGATCACGTCGTTAAAGCAGTTCCCGGATCCGCAGCAAAAACATATGCTGGTAAACGGGTTTTCTAAAAATTTTGGAATGAGTGGCTGGCGGATCGGGTATATTATTGCACCGGAAGAAATTCTGAAAAAGTGCGTTCATTTCCAGCAAACTACCATCTCGGGCGTAAACCCGTTCATACAGGAAGGCGGTGTGGCTACTTTAGAAAGCTTGCCGGAATTTCTGCCGGAACGAATTGAAGCGCTGCAAAAAAACCGCAAACTGCTCTGCAACTGGCTCGATAAGCAACCCGAAATTTCCTATACCAAACCTGATGCTGCATATTACATTTTTGCGGATCTGAACAAACTTCTGCAAACTGAAAAGCTGCGGCAAAAAGGCTTAACCACTTCCGCGAAATTCTGCCAGTTTATGCAGGATGAACTGAAAATTTTAATGCAGCCCGGAGAAAAATTCAATGCTCCCGGGTTTGTGCGCATCACGTTTGCCGTTCCGGAAAATGACCTGTTGGAAACTTTGCAACGGTTATCCGTTTTTTTGGAACAGCAATAAAATTTCCTGTTCAAAGCCGTTCGGACAATTTATCTATTTAAGAAAACTTGCGTAATTACCCGGATATATAGCGCTTTTTCCGGCAAATACTGCCTACTTTTGCGCCCCCAAATCCTACCGTTTTTATGTACGTTCTCACTTACAAAGACCATTTCAAAGCCAATATTTCGTTAGCATACCCGGTGGTACTGAGCCAGTTAGGTCATATTCTGGTAAACGTGGCCGATAGCATGATGGTGGGCCAGCTCGGCACGATTGAATTGGCCGCATCGTCTTTGGCGAACAGCGTTTTTGTGGTGGCTATGGTTTTCGGATTGGGCGTTTCATACAGCATTACCCCATTGGTTGCTTCGGCGGCCGGCAACAATAACCATAACCGGATGTCTTTGTTGCTGGTGAACGGTACGGTTTTATGCACGCTTTTTGGAATTGCGATTGCTGCGGCCGGATACTTTTTTTCACCCATGCTGGTTTATCTCAATCAGCCTGCCGAAGTGGTGGAAAAAGCCATTCCGTACATAACCATCCTGTTCTTTTCGCTGCTGCCGCTCATGGTTTTTCAGGGTTTCAAGCAGTTCGCCGAGGGCATGTCGGTTACCAAACCTCCCATGCTTATTTCCATTTTCGCCAACGTGCTGAACGTAATTCTGAACTACGCGCTGATCTACGGGAAATTAGGATTACCGGAAATGGGTATGAACGGAGCCGCCATAGCCACGTGCATTGCCCGGGTTTTAATGGCCGTTCTTATAGCGTTTTACGTGCTGCGTTCCGAAGATTTTAAGCGATACAGTTACCATTTTCAGCGCAAATATCTATCGTTTATTCACATGCGCCGCATCACCAAAATTGCTTTTCCTATTTCCGGGCAGATGATCTTCGAAGTAGGTGCTTTCAGTTTTTCTGCGGTTATGATCGGTTGGTTAGGTGCAAAAGAATTAGCAGCGCACCAGATCGCGATCAGCACGGCTTCGGTTTCTTATATGATGGCCAGTGGTTTAGCAGCAGCGGGAACTATTCGGGTAGGTATGCAGGCCGGGCGCGGCGATTTTTCGGAACTTCGGAAAGCCGGTAACAGTAACATGATCTTAGCTGTTATTTTTATGACGGTATGCGCGCTGCTTTTCATATTATTGCAAAACGTAATTCCGCACTGGTACACGCAAAATGCCGAAGTAATTCAGTACGCGGCCGGTTTGTTGGTTATCGCCGGCATTTTTCAGATCTCCGATGGTGTGCAGGTAGTAGGTTTGGGAGTTTTGCGGGGCCTGGAAGATGTGAAAGTTCCGGGACTGATCTCGCTGCTGGCGTATTGGGTGGTAGCTTTGCCGATGGGTTATGTGCTGGGTTTTAAATTCGGAATGGGCGTTTACGGCGTCTGGACGGGTTTACTTGTAGGCCTGACCATTGCGGCAGTTTTGCTATACCTGCGTTTCCGGAAATTAAGCCACACGCACTGAACATTTTTCTGCAAAACGAACGTTATAGTTTCAGGCTGAAAAAGCATAGCCTTTTGCTATTATGTTATCAATCAATATTATACCCTTCCTATTTACGTGGTTCCTGGGCTTCGAAAATCCGGCAGCACCGGTTAATTATATAACTGATGAAATTTCATGGAAAGCTTCGCGTCGCCTTACCTGGGAAGATTTTAAAGCCAAAGCCGACGACAAAGATCCGCTACACGCATTAACCGCCACCAACATCGATATGAAAGCCAAATGCGATAACGGCGAGCTGAAAGTGAAAGTAGAATCCGTGTTTTCTACCAAAGAATCGTGGAGTAAAAACAAGCAATCGGAGCGCCTGCTTTTTCACGAGCAGCTGCATTTTGACATTACTGAAATCTATGCGCGCCGCTTATACAAAGAACTCACTTCCCTGAAAAATGCCTGCAACAATACCGAACAGTTAAACAAAATTGCAGACCGGGTTTTTGACGAATGGAAAAAACAGGAAGACTTGTACGACAAAGAAACCAACCACGGCCTGGATCAGGAAAAGATGAAAGTATGGGCCGGAAAAATTAACTTAGAACTAAAAAGTCTGGAAGCGTACGCTGATAAAGACTAAACGCTACGCTTTTGTAGTTAAAAACTGCTTCTGATTTTTCGGAAGCAGTTTTTTTTTTATGCCCTCTGCAGCCTTTGTGCTTAAACAAAACCATAATTTATTTTCAACTGAAGTAGGCTGGGAAAAAACAAATATTATAATATTTTGTTCTTTTCTCATAGTAGTATTAATGCATTAATAAAATTAACATTAAAAGCATTCCATTAACCATTGTTGCTTTATTTAAAGTAATTATTATATTATTCAGACATTAATTATTAGCAGACTACCTGAATTTCTGAGTAAAACGTTGTCATTTTCAGAGCATTAGTAGTAAAAGTGATAACCTCCCCGCTCTTCTTCCCCTTCCTTTTGTTGAACTAATCTTTCACAACTATTAAATAATTCAATTTTAAGACTATGAAAAAAATGATTCAGGATCAGCGATCTGCTTTACGGTGGCTAATTTCTTCAATAATATTAATTGCCATTACCAGCATCAGTGCAGAAACGCTAACGGGTTGTAACCCTAAACCCAAAGAAGATGCTGCTTCTACAAACGAAAGTTCCGGAGAAAATGGTACAGCAATGAATGCTTCTGAAGGAGCTGAAAAAGTAGACAAACAGGCCGATAAACTCCTGAAGGAAATGAGCGACTATTTAACCGCTATGAAGCAGTTTTCCTATACTTCGAAAGGCATAATTGAAATTGTTGGAGACGATAAAACGAAAGATAAGGTAACCTACAATTCGGAGGTATTTATTAAGCGGCCCAATAAAATGCGGGTAAACGTAAAAAATGAAGACCGCAATGCCGCCGTTTATTACGATGGCAAAAAATTTACCGTGCTGGGCAAAAATGCAAATATGTATGCCCAGGCCGATGCTCCCCCAACCTTAGACGCTGCCTTAGATTCAGCCCGCGAAAAGTTTGTGCTGGACCCGCCTGGCGCCGATATGCTTTATACCAATGCCTATGACGGTCTGATGGAACAGGTTACGGATGGAAAAGTGCTGAAAGAGGAAAACATAAACGGAAAAGCAGCTAACCATTTGGCTTTCAAAAGCAAAGAAGTAGACTGGGAGATCTGGATCCAGAAAGGCGAAAGCCCCGTACCGCTCCGGTACAAGATCATTTCTAAAAACGAACCGGAACGCCCGGAAATGACCGTAGATTTTTCCGATTGGAAACCAGGAACCGGTAACGCCTTCGCCGACCAGCAATTTGTTTTAACGCCGCCGGCCAAATCCAGAAAAATCCCTTTCATGACGCTGGGCAGCGGCCCTACAGCCAGTACCACAAACCCAAAAAAGAAATAAAATACAGTTATGGAACGGTTAAAAAAAATTGCAGTGGTGCTGGCGGCCTTCTTTTTAACGCTACTGCTTTCAGAGGAAATATTTTTAATGGCTCAGGGCATCCGTAACCAGCGCGCCCGCATGGATGTACGCGGAACTTCGCGCCGTACTGCCCGCCGGGTAAACCGCAGACACGACTATTACCAGGGTGGCCGGGGGTATTATGGCGGCGCCTATGTAGCACCCGCTGCAGTGGCAGTTGGTGCAGCAGCTACCGCTGCGGTGCTATATTCCTTACCAGGCGGGTGCGTAGATTATTCCGGCTACTACAACTGCAACGGAACCTACTACCAGCCGCAAATGCAGGGCACCGAAGTAGTTTACATCCAGGTAGAAGTTGATGATTAATGTAATTTCAGGACTGTAAAATATAAACTCTTAAAGAAGAAAATAATTCCTGAACATGCCGGAAAATTCCAAAATGACCAGCATGTATGGCTTAATAGAAATTCAAATAACCAATGAATAAACGTTACCACTATGATCATTAAAAAATTTGCGGTGCTGCTGGCCGCATGCTTCCTGACCTTGCTGCTTTCTGAGGAAATACTTTTACTGGCCCAGGGCATCCGCAACCAGCAGGCCCGCATGGATGTGCGCGGAACCTCCCGCCGCACTGCCCGCCGGGTAGACCGGAGGCAGGATGTCTGGGACAGCGGCTCCAGCAATACCGTTTATGTAGAGCCTGCTCCCGCTGCCGCCGCGGCTGCAACGGCCGCCATTCTTTATTCGCTTCCCGCCGGCTGCCAAAACCGGGATGGCTTGTATTACTGCAACGGAATTACCTACGAAGCTCAAATGCAGGGTACAACGGTAGTTTACATTCAGGTCCAGTGAGTTTACCTTCAGTTTCAGTGAAATTAGTTAACCAAAATCAGGAAAATAATAAACCAGGTACCGGAAAAGCGGTAGGGTTTTTCGGTAAAAAAGTGAAATACCAAATCACTTGTTACATTGAATAAACGTGAAATTCCCCCTTTTAAAAATTTCCCGAAACTATGAAAAGGATAAACACATTACTTGTCGTCATAACCAGCCTTTTTGCGCTGCAAGCTACGGCCCAAGAGGTAGAACCGCAGCCGGAAAAAAGGGTAAGCATGGAGATCTACGGCTTTACCATGATGGATGCCGGCTACGATTTCAAACAGGTACACCCAGATTGGTTCGATGTGGTCCGGCCAACCAAATTGCCTTCCTTTAAAGACGAATTCGGGGAAGATGGCGAAACGTATTTCAGCGTCCGGCAATCCCGCTTGGGCGTGAAAGGCTACCTGCCAACCAGATTCGGCGAACTGAAAACCACCTTCGAATTCGAGATGTTCGGCACAGGGGTAGATGCCGGGCAAACCACCATTCGTCTGCGGCATGCTTACGGCGAACTCGGAAAATGGGGCGCCGGCCAGTACTGGAGCCCGTTCATGGATATTGATGTTTTTCCGAACACGGTGGAATACTGGGGACCTAACGGTATGGTTTTTTTCCGGAACGTCCAGATCCGCTACATGCCAATTCAGGGCGATACACGCTTAACTTTTGCGCTGGAACGGCCGGGAGCCAGCGCCGATCAGGGAATTTATGCCGACCGTATCGAGCTGGCCGGCATTGTACCGCAGTTCCAGTTACCCGATCTTTCAGCCGAATATCGTTACGGAAAAAAATGGGGCTATGTGGAATTAGCCGGTATAGTGCGCCGCATAGAATGGGTAGATAAAGACACCATTTCCCTCGATTTCAGCGGCGACGCCACCGGCTGGGGCTTAAACCTGAGTTCGGGCATCAAATTCTTCAAGAAAGACATCCTGCATTTATCGGTGGTTTACGGCGAAGGAATTCAAAACTACATGAACGACGCCCCGGTAGATATCGGGATCCAAAACCAGTTTGATAACCCGAATCAGCCAATTAAAGGCGTAGCCTTGCCGTTGCTTGGCATTGTAGCGTTTTACGATCGTTACTGGTCAGATAAGTTCAGCTCCAGCGTTGGCTATTCCATGCTCGATATCGATAACTCCGATGGCCAGGCTGCCAGCGCATTCAAAAAAGGGCAATACGCTATCGGCAATATTATCTACTACCCTACTGCCAATGCCTTAATGGCTTTAGAATACCAGTGGGGCAGCCGCGATAATTTCAAAGATGGCTGGAATTCTACCGATTCCCGCATTCAGCTTACTTTCAAATACAACTTCAGCCACAAATTATACGCGGAAACTACTCCGGAATAACCAGCAATTTCTACCCTGAAAAGCAACCCAAAAAACGCTATCCTTTTCAATAGAAAAAGTGGTGGCCTGAAAGAATATCCTGAAAAACGCTATCCATTTCCGGCAAAAAAGTCGAAGCTGTAAGAGCAACAAATAGGTAACCGGATGTTTAAAAATTTAAAATTCCTGCTCATGAAAATAAAATTACATTATCCTTTCCTTGTACTTGCCCTCGTCTGCTTTTCCGGGCACCCCCTTTTAGCCCAGACAACCCGCACGGAAAAAGACCTGCTCGGCGAAAAGCAAATTCCCGCCGATGCTTACTACGGCGTACAAACCGCCCGCGCCCTCGAAAATTTCCAGGTTAGCGGTGTGCCCACCAAATTTTACCCCGATTATGTAAAAGCCTACGCCATGGTAAAACTGGCTGCTGCCCGCGCCAATGCCGAAGATGGCCGGTTAAAAAAGGAAAAGCTGGATGCCATTGAAAAAGCCTGCCTGGCAGTAATAGATGGAAAATACCACGAACATTTCCTGGTAGACCTGTACCAGGGCGGCGCCGGAACTTCAGCCAACATGAATGCGAACGAAGTGCTTGCCAACATAGCCCTGGAACTCAGCGGTCATAAAAAAGGCGAATACCACATTATTGAACCGCATGACGACCTGAACATGGGCCAGTCTACCAACGATGTGTACCCGACTACCATTCACGTTGCATTACTCTTGCACAACGACAAAGTGGTAAACGAAGCCAAAGCGTTATCGGCGGCATTTCATAAAAAAGGCGAAGAATTCAAAAACCTGGTAAAACTGGGCCGCACAGAAGGACAGGATGCTGTTCCGATGACCTTGGGCCAGGAGTTTCACGCTTTCGGCAATCAGTTAGATGCGGCTATAGTTGCCCTCAGAGATGCCGAAAAATATTTGTACGAAGAAAATATGGGCGCTACCGCTATTGGTACCGGCATTACCGCTTCGCCGGGCTACGCCGAAAAATGCGCGAAGCACCTGGCCCAGATAACCGGCAAACCAATGCACTTAAGCAAAGACCTGGTAGCGGCTACATCCAGCATGCAGGGTTTTGTTTTATTCTCCGGAGCCATGAAAAACCTGGCCATTACGCTCTCCAAAATTTCCAGCGATCTGATCTTTCTGGCAACCGGTCCACGCACGGGAGTTTTTGAGATCAATCTGCCTGCCTTGCAACCGGGTTCTTCCATTATGCCTGGCAAAGTAAATCCCGTAATGCCCGAACTCATGAACGAGATCTGCTTTAAAGCCATCGGCAACGACATGACGGTTACAATGGCCTCGCAGGATGGTTTACTGCAGTTAAATGCTTACGAACCGGTGGTAGCGGTTTCTATTATGGAATCGCAGGGTTTGTTCTTTAAAGGCATGCCTTTGTTCCGGAAGCAGTGCATTGAAGGCATAACGGCCAACGAAAAAGTGCTGAAGCATTACATGGAACGCAGCGTGGGAATTGTAACGGCGCTTAACCCGGTATTGGGCTACGATAAAACCACCGAACTGGCCAAAGAAGCTTTACAAACCGACAAAGGAATTCTGGAACTGATAAAGGAGAAAAAATTGCTTACCGATGCCCAGATCAAAGAGCTGATGGATCCGGCAAAATTAACTGCCCCAACGCCAATTGCTGGTTCCAGCGGCGCGGCTGCCCCGGCTGATCAGAAAGCTTCCGGCAGCAAAAAGAACAAAAAATCGAAAAAGAAATGATCAACCTAAAAGCGATCTGCCATTATGAAAAATTTTAACAAATATACTGTTGCAATCCTGGCTTGCGCGTTGCTTTCGGTAAACAGCTTTGCCCAGTCAAAAACCGATCAGAATTTACTTGCTTCTGCAAACAAGCCAGTCTCAGAAAATGGGGTTTCAGCCAATAAACCGGCGCTGCCAAATGTAGTAATTCTGGCTACCGGCGGCACAATTGCGGGTTCCGCAGCCAGCGGTACACAAGCGGGCTACACTTCCGGCCAGGTTACTATCGATGCGATGGTGGATGCTGTGCCGGACGCAAAAAAATTAGCCAACATTAAAGGCGAACAAATTTCCAACGTAGGTTCCCAGGACATGAGTTTCGAAATTATGTTGAAGCTGGCCAACCGCATTAACGAACTGATGAAATCCGGCACCGATGGCGTGGTTATTACCCATGGCACCGATACCATGGAAGAAACCGCTTATTTCCTGAACCTGGTAGTTAAAACCGATAAACCGGTAGTGCTGGTAGGTTCTATGCGGCCAAGTACGGCCATGAGCGCCGACGGTCCACTGAACTTATATAATGCCATTTCGGTCGCGGCCGATCCGGAAGCTAAAAACCATGGCGTAATGCTGGTGATGAACGACTGGATCCATTCGGCGCAAAGCTTTGTGAAAGTGAGTACCACCGCCGTACAAACATTCATGTCGCCTATGCGGGGCATTATGGGAACTTCCAATTACGGGAAAAATGAGTTTTATCGCGTACCGCATAAAAAATTCGGCAATAAAAGTGAGTTCTCCGTGGAAGGCGTAAAAACCTTACCAAAAGTAGATATTGTTTACGGTTGCGTAGATATGGATGGCGAAATGATTGATGCCGCCGTAAAAAACAAAGCCAGAGGAATTGTAATTGCGGGCGTAGGAAACGGTAACATGACCAAAGCCGCCTTGGAATCTGTTAAAAAAGCTACCAAAAAAGGCGTGGTAGTGGTAAGAAGTACCCGCGTGGGCACCGGCGATGTGGGCCGCGATGTGGAAATTAAAGACGCTGAATACGGCACTATTGCTTCGCATGAACTGAACCCGCAAAAATCGCGGATATTACTTTCCGTGGCACTGCTGAAAGACCGCAAACCGGATGAACTGCAACGCATGTTCGAGGAATATTAATCTGGCCCCGTCACCTTATTACTTACAGAATTCAGCACAAAACAATAGTAGCTTTTGCGCTGAATTCTGTACCGTTTTTGTGGGTTTAAAAGTTTAACTTTATGGAAAAGGCCGAAAAAGACAACAAACAAAAAAAGGCCAGCCGGAAATCAGTAATCTATTTTATCGGATGCTTTGTTGTGGCTTTCGGTCTTACCTGGCTTTTGCGCGAACCCGGCTTTTCCGATTCGCAGGTATATGCCCTTTTCCTGCTTTTCTTTGCCGTAAGCCTTTGGATTACTGAAGCTATTCCGCCTTTTGCTGTAGGTATTTTCATCCTGGCTTATCTTACTTATACGTTTGGCAACCCGCTCCTTAATTCTGACCCGGAACCGGTAGATAAATACGTAAACACCTTTTCCAGCCGCGTAATCTGGCTATTGCTGGGCGGCTTTTTCCTGGGCTCGGCCTTGGCCAAAACCCGGCTCGATGAGAAACTTTTACGTTTTACGCTGCACCATTCCGGCACCAATCCCCGCAACATTGTAATTGCGTTAATGTTCACTACCATGGTAGCTTCTATGCTCATGTCGGGCACGGCAACTACGGCCATGATCGTGGCGGCCATAATGCCGCTGCTGAATAAACTTGGTAAATCTGGCTTAAGCAAGGCTTTGCTGCTGGGTATTGCGCTTGCAAGCTGCACGGGCGGTATGGGAACCATAATCGGGGCTTCTTCCAATGCCATGGCCGCTGGTATCCTGGAAAATGCCGATATCAAAGTTAGCTTCTTGAGCTGGATGATCTACGGCATTCCGGTGGCGCTTACGCTTACGACGGTAAGCTGCTGGGTTCTGCTGAAAGTTTTCGTAAAAAATACCGAACCCATTTCGCTTGATTTTCTGCATGAAATAGATGAAAAAGAAGAAAAGCTGGAATCGCCGTTTCAGCAGAAAATTGTGCTGGGCGTACTCATTCTTACCATTTTACTTTGGTTAACAAGTGCCTGGCATGGCATTACGGTGGCAGCGGTAGCCGCAATTCCGCTGGTAATTTTAACCTTAACTGGTATTCTGAACAGTTCCGATATTAAAGCCCTTCCCTGGGATACGCTTTTTTTAGTAGCCGGCGGTTTGTCTTTAGGTGCGGCTTTGCAATCTACCCATATCCTGGATCCTTATGTACAGCAGCTCAGAACCATGGAGCTCAACAGTTTTGTTTTACTTCTCATTCTGTCTTTTGCTGCTAATATTCTGGCTAATCTGATGAGTAACGCGGCCACCGTTATGATCCTGATACCATTGGGAATGACGCTGCTTACCGGACTCGAAAAAGAGGTTGCCATTGCAGTTGCGCTGGCTTCATCCACGGCTGTTTTCCTGCCCATTTCTACCACTGCGAATGCCATTGTTTACAGCACCGAATTGCTGGAGCAGAAAGATTTCCGGATTGGTGGATTCCTGATCGGGTTACTTGGTCCGGTGCTGGCTGTTTTGTGGGTTTTGCTGATCGGATGATAAATTGCCATTGTATTTTTAATACCCAGAAAACGCTATGGTTTTAAGTCCGAAAACCCGGGCTGGTTCCAGATCTTTAATTACAGTTTCGCAGCAACTTCAAATTTTTCTCCTTTTGGCAGAATATGCAGAATTATGTGGTGCAGGTTCAGCTGGTCGCCGTGAATTACTTCTGCAAAGTTGTTTTTGGTTAACTTTCTGCCGTCTAAAATTACCACAAGCCCGGAGCCGATCGTTTCAATAGTTTTATTTGCGCTTATCAGAATGGCTGAATCTTCGTCCAGGCCAACGCCAATATAATCCGGGAAAGCTGCTACAGCTTCTGCCAGCCGGAAAAAACGCCTGCGAACCATAAAATGCGTATCGATAATTACCTGGTTAAGCAAACCCAGACCGGTGCCGGTAAAAACGGTACCTTTGAGCAAAGGCGAAGTTTCATCGCGGTTGCCTGTAATCATAACCTGGCTCATGCACATGGCGCCGGCGCTGGTACCGGCAATCAGAAAATCTTCCTCATCGCGGTAGCGTTCCTGCATGATGCGCAGGGCTTTAGAACCGGAAAAAATACTGACCAGCCTGCTTTGGTCACCTCCGCTGAGCAATATGCCATGCGCACTCCTGAACCGTTGCAACATTTCCGGATCGTTGGCGCCGGCCTGGTCTTTAATGTGCATGATTCCTACACGTTCAACTCCCAGCTTTTTAAAGGCATCCTGGTACATTTCGCCAACTTCCTCCGGAATAAGTGAAGCGGTAGTTATTACTTCAATTTGAGGCTGTTCCTGGTTCAGGGTGGTAAGAAAACGCTTCAGCACACCTTCGGCGGCAAAGGCATTTTTGCGCAAAAGGTCTTCTTCTGATAAGGTTTCATAATCGCCCTTATCTTCATGACCACCAATAATTAACATTTTTCCTTTTACGTCTTTCATATTGAATATTTTCCTGTAAAATTGTTTTTGCTGAATAATTTACCAGTGTAAAAAAGGAAATGCAGCCCGACTTTTTATCCCCGAAACCCTACTGTTATTTTTAGTTTAAGTATGCTGACTTTTAGCTTTAGAATTCATCTGAATTTCAGCTGAAATTTATAATTGCAGCTGGATACGGGTCTGAAAGAATTGCGTACCTCCAACTAATCCCAACCGATCTAGCTCACCATAACCATAGGTAAATTCAAGCCTTAAATAATCGTTCAGGTGCCAGTTTAGCATAGGTGTGATCCGCCAGAATTTTCCGCCCGAGATCTCAGCATCAGTCAGGTCGGTATAGGACAATCGTAAAACAGCTTCAAATGCTCCCGGACCACCCTCAAACAAAGGCCGGTTCGGCGAAATTCCTTTGAAAAAACCACCGGCAGTATTATATGCGCGGGTTTCGCCGGTTATCAGCCAGGTAGCTACAATATCGCCACCATGAAACCGGGGATTGCCTTTTTCCGGCGAATCTACCTTCTGGAACCAGTATTCAGAACCAAACAGCCAAGACCCATGGCGGTAATAAATTTCACCGCCGTACATAAAAGTTTGCGTGGCTCTGAAAGGCTTTGTATCTAAAAAATAAGGGGCTGTCCAGGCTTCCGGGCGCGATCTGAGTTGCAGAGTATCTTTATCTGCGTTACCCTTGCGTAAATTCAAACCTAAATGAAAAACTTTACGTTCTTTCTCCGAAAGTATTGGCAGCCACATAAGTCTTAGAACTGCCTGGTTGTCGTAAGATGAAAAGGCCTGATCTTCGTTGTATTTATCTATAAAATAACCGGCATTCCAGCCAATTCTGGGGCCGGGCAGAAAGCCCAGCCATTTAATACCATCACCCAGAATAGGCACAGTCGCATCGCTCATGGTAGAACGCTCCTGTGTCCAGCCGGCGTAACCTACCATAACTTTATTCAGCGAAAAACCTTCCTTGGTTCGCCCAATAAAAAAACTTCCCCACAATTCCGGCACTCCAATCATAATTCCGGTTTCCCGGAATAACCACGATTCTGTAGGCTGATTGTACATAATTCCTACCGAATAGGTAACCGGATGTTTCATTTTTTCCGGCCCCAGCCTGCCTTTAAATACAAACCTGCCGTCGCGGAATTTTATATCCTTTTTAATATCGCCAACCTGTTCTTTGCTTTCTTCATCCTGGCTGAATGTTGCGCCATCGTACAAAAGGCCCCCACCTACCCTCACAGAAAAATAAGGCCCTTTGTATTCATTAAATTTTACCAGTTGTCGCCGCGGAGTTTCCGATTCTGATTCGTCGCCAGCAACCATTTTCCGAATAATAGTAGAAGAATCTGGCAAAACAGCGGTGGTGTCCTGCGCTTGAACCAAAGCTATTCCGGGCAAGAAATGGAAAAGTAGTAAAGCAAAGAAAATTCTGAAAATAGAAGCGTTGGAGATACCGGAGATAAAACTTGCGGTGTTGTAGAAATTGCTCATTGAATTTCAGAATTAATTGAACAGGAAAGGCCACGACACAGGCAAGTAATAGAAAAAAACAACCGGTCTGGCAACGTGCTGAAACCTAGGTTTTACTAATTCTGAATTACTGTCTCAATACAAATTGCTTCTCTACTTTTTCCTGAAATCGGGCTATTGAATTAACCACTGAATATTGAAATTGTTTAACCCGACAGGAGAAACACAAATGTATTATTAACAGCAAAAATAGCTTTTACCAGTTTAACACGTCATAAAAATCTCCTAAAAACAGTCTGAGCAAGGAATGTAAGACGAATATGTTCCTGTCCAGCTTAATTCTTTCTATAAGAATCTGTTGTTAAATTCATTATGGGAATAACCTTAAACAAATTTTAATCTTCGAGGTTATTCTTCTATCGCTAATCTTTATAGAATAAACTTAAATAAATACTACTATGAAAAGAGTTTTCAACCAACATTATCTGATATTGACTTTCTCGACGCTATTGGCGTTCCTGATAGGTTTCAGTACCGAAGCGCAGGCGCAGAAAAAAAAGAAAACCAAAACGAAAGACGGCGTTACCTCCACCATGGATAAAGGCAGCATAGAAGCCGCCATTACCGAAGCTTACAACAAATACAAAGACCTGAAAGAAGGGAAAAATGCCGATTATATTCCCGAATTAGCAAAAGTACCATCCGAACAATTCGCAATTGTAGTAGTTACGGCAGATGGCCAGGTTTACAGCAAAGGCGACATCGATGCACTATATTCCATCCAATCCATTTCCAAGGTAATTACGCTGGCTAAAAACATCGAAGATTCCGGTGCGAAAGCCATTCAGGATAAGATAGGTGTAGACCCTACCGGCCAGAAATTTAACTCGGCGGTGCTGGTTGAAGAGAGAAAAGGTATGGAGATCAACCCCCTTGTAAATGCCGGCGCCATTGCCTCTACCAGTATGATAAAAGGCAATAATTACGAAGAAAAGTGGAAGACCATTATGCAGATCCATAACGATTTTGCCGGCCGGCAGCTCGCGGTAAACGATCCTGTTTATAAAAGTGAAGCTGCAACCAACCAACACAACCAGGCACTGGCTTCCCTCATGAATTCCTTCGAACGCATGTATTTCGATCCGGCACAATCGGTAGATATTTATACCAAGCAGTGTGCTATTAATGTGAACACCAAAGACCTGGCCATGATGGCTGCAACGTTAGCCAACGGCGGCACGAACCCGGTAACCAAAAAGAAAGTGGTTTCCCCGCAAACAGTGGCACATACTCTGCCCGTAATGGCAACCTGCGGCCTGTATGATGACTCCGGTATCTGGTTCTACAACGTTGGCTTACCGGCTAAAAGTGGCGTGGGTGGCGGAATAATGGCAGTTGTACCGGGACAGTATGGCATTGCGGCATTCTCTCCAAGGTTAGATGAAGCCGGCAATAGCGTAAGAGCTCAGAAAGCCATTACCGACATTGTGAACAAACTGAACCTGAACCCTTATCTGGTGCAACCAAAACCTTAAAAAAATAAGCTCATGGTCTCAGGTAAAACGGTATTCTTTTCAGGTGAAAAAGTACGGGTAAAAAAGAGGATAACCAATATTAAATTGTTCCGGTGGAAAACAGTCCGAACTTTATTGGCGCTGGTAATAATGCTATGGTTTTTGCCCGAAAAAGTGCAGGCGCAGGACGATCTGAAGGTTGAAGCTTACGACACCCTGAGCATCGAAAAAGAGCCGATCCCGAATACTACGGCCGGAGAATTTAACCCCGGCCGCGGCTTCGATCTGTATAAAAGCAAATGGGGCAGCCTGAACCTGAGTATTTATGGTTTATTACGCTACACCAACCAACTACCGGCCAACCAAACCTTTACAGATCACCTGGGTCGCACCCGCGATATAGATACCCGCCACGACATTCAATGGCATCGTACTTTCGTTTGGGCTTCCGGTTTTTTTTATACTCCAAAACTTCGCTACACGGTAAGCATCTGGGGTTTAGCTTCAACCGGTCAGACCCTGATATTCGGCAATATGCATTACCAGATTCATAAAGCTTTAAGAATAGGCGCCGGTATTGGTCCAAACTTAGGTACCAGATCTTTGCAGGGCCCGTGGCCATATTTTAACGCCACCGACCGGCAAATGGCCGAAGAAGCCTTGCGACCGGGTTTCACAGGTGGGTTCTGGCTTACCGGCGAACCCTTACCAAGATTCAATTACTGGCTGTTTCTGGGAAATAACCTGAGCCAGTTAGGCATTAATAACACCCAAATGACGCGCGACCTGACCAAAAGCGCCAGCGTGTGGTGGATGCCAACTACCGGAGAGTTTGGCCCGCGTGGCGGTTTCGGTGATTTTGAACAGCACGAAAAACTGGCTACCCGTTTTGGTACTTCCTATACCTATGCCCGCGAAAACCGCTCCAACGATATTTCCAACCCAACCCCGGCCTCTACGCAGATTCGGCTTTCCGATGGCGTGTATATATTCGAAACGGGTGCCCTGGCAGATGGCGTAACCATTCGTAATGCAAACTACCAGATCGGCGCGATAGACCTGGGTTTTAAATACAGAGGTTTCCATTTACAGACTGAATTCTACCGCCGGAAACTTTCCCGTTTTAATGCGAACGGCCCCATTCCGGAAACCGAATCTGAAATTATAGACAAGGGTTATTATGTGCAGGCTTCCTATTCCATTATCAAGAAAAAGCTGGATATGTACGGCGTGTATTCTACGCTCCGGGACCAGTTCGATCGCAATCCCTGGGAAGTGGCGGGTGGCCTGAGTTTTTTCCCATCCGGTACGCGTAGCTGGCGGGTAAACCTGCACATCATCCGGATAGAAAAATCACCGGCCGGCTCTACTTTTGGCTATTACACCGCCGGACAAAGCGGAACCACCGTTTCTATTGCCACCGATCTTATGCTTTAAACAGAGAAGAATAACGGCTAAAAATAATCAGATGACCCGATGCCTTTTTTCCTTAGAGCTATAATTTGAAAAGATCTTCGAAAAGTCGCGGAAATTGTTCGGAAGCTAAATAAAGCGAAACTGAAAAATCTGTTCAAAAACGCTATTGTTTTCCGCTTAAAAAGTAATGTGCTTTCAATTAAACGTATTTGCAAATGAAATGCTACAAATACCACCGTTTAGGCAGTTTTCTGATCGTTTTAGCTACTGTTTTACTGACTTTTTCCGCGCAAGCGCAGAAGAAAAAAAAGAAAACCGCGCCACCGCCCAATTACGATTTTCACGACTCGCACTTCCACCTCACCAATTACATTCAGCGGGGAATAACGGTGCAGCAATACCTTGAAATTATGGGCAACCGGGTCGGGCGTTCTACCTTGTTCGGCATTCCGCTACAGCAAACTTGGGCGTATCAGAATTCCGGCAACTACAGCCCTACTTACTACCTGCAATCCGATGCGCCGCTTTATTATTACTCCTTCACTGATGCCTACATTGCCAGCGTTTACAATAAGCTTTCGCCGGAACAAAAACAGCGCTTCGACCCTATGATAACCGGTTTTAACCCGGCCGATATGTATGCCAAAGATCACATAAAGCGCGTACTGGAAACATTCCCCGGGGTATTTTCCGGCATTGGCGAATTTACGGTGCACAAAGAATTTGTTTCTTCTAAAGTCGCCGGCGAAGTAGCCAGTCTAACCAATCCTGCGCTGGACAGCGTGCTCGATTTTGCCGGAAAAGTGGGTCTTGCGGTAATTCTGCACAGCGATTTAGACATGCCTTTTGCCAAAACCGACGCCGAACCGGTTTACCTGAGCCAGATGAAAGCCTTACTAAAAAGACACCCGAAAACCACCATTATCTGGGCTCATATTGGTTTAGGTCGGGTGGTGCATCCGGTACAGCAATCGGGTTCCGCTTCATCCAACGAACGCAGCCCCATTTTCATGCAGATTGTGGAAGGAATGCTCAGCGACCCTGAATTGAAGCACGTGTATTTCGATATTTCCTGGGATGAAGTGGCTAAATACGTGATCAGTACGCCGGAGGCCTTGCAGAATTCCATTTCCGTGCTCAACCGCTTTCCGGACCGTTGTCTTTTTGGTACCGACGTAGTAGCGCCGAGCAGCCCGGAAATGTATTACGCCGTTTACAACATGTACGAACCGCTCTGGAAAGGTCTTAATCCGGAAGCCAGCGAGAAACTACGCAAAGGCAATTATGAAAAAATATTCAACGAAGCCCGCATAAAAGTACGTGCCTGGGAAAAAGCGAATGTGAAATAGCAATGAAAAACTGAAAAACGCTATCCTTTTCATCTTAAAAAGTGCCCAATGAAAAGCCTGCTTCAATTTACTTTTCTTTCAGTTTTTATTCTGTTCGTGCTATTGCCCGCAAGGCCGGTTTTGGCCCAGATACCTTCGAACCCTGCTGAATCCGACAGCACCGGCAATCCGGAAGAACACGTGCCGGGCATTGGTTTCCGGGTGGTAACGAAGAAAGATGGAACGCTCAATTTCGCCACTTACCTTTCCAGCCGCTATCTGAATCAACAGGGTATGGAAAGTTCTTTTACCGATTCCTTCGGCCGGAATTTCAGGCTTCAAAAACGCAACGATCTGCAGTTTCAGAAAGTCATGCTCTATTTTAAAGGCTGGCTTTTCAACCCAGATTTCCGCTACCTGCTATACACCTGGACCTCGAACGCGAATATGGGGCAGGTAGCGCAGGTAGTTGTTGCCGGAAATATACAGTATAAAGTTAAAAATTATCTCGACCTGGGAATTGGTGTCGGCGGCTTACCAACGAACCGCACTATGTTCGGCCAGTGGCCCCATTGGTACCGGCACGATGCCCGACCGATGGCCGATGAATTCTTCCGCGGATCATTTACCACCGGAATATGGGCGCAAGGCAGAATTCATAAAAATATTTTCTACAAAACCATGCTGGGCAACAACCTGAGTCAGCTGGGAATAGATGGCGGCCAGCTCGACGATGGTTTCGATACCTGGAGCTCTGCTTTGCTCTGGAAAGGCGTAAATTATGGTCCGGTAGCATCTTACGGCGATCTTGAGCACCATGAAAACCTGTCAGGGATGCTGAGCGTTGCTTACACCCGGAGCGACGAAACGCGCCAATCGCAGCCCGGAACCGAAGCCCCGGAAAATACCCAGATCAGACTTTCAGACGGTACCGGGATCTTCAGTTTTAATGCCTTCAACGATAGTTCGCAGGTGCTGGAAGCCCGCTACCAGATGGCATCCGTAAGCGCCGGCCTGAAATACAAAGGTTTTTCCCTGGATGGCGATTTTTTCTACCGCAGGATCTCCGATTTTAAAGCGTTGGGAGCGCTTTCGGTTTCTGAACTTACAGACCAGGGTTATTCCGTGCAGGCTGGCGCCATGCTCATACCTAAAACGCTCCAGCTCTATGGCATTGGTTCTTACATAAACGGCGAATACGGTAACCCTTGGGAAATAAACGGCGGCCTGAACTGGTACTTGCTAAAAAACCGGGTGCTGCGGGTCAATTCGGAAGTAATTATCTCGAAAAATTCCCCGGTTGGTTACCTGAGTTTCCCGACGGTAGTTGGCGCTAATGGCACTGTTTTCATGGTTAATCTGGAGCTGTTTTATTAAATATTCTGAAAACAGCAGGCTTTTATACATCCAATACGTATTTCAGAAGAAAGCAGAAACGGTAGGGAAAATTGCTAAAAAGTGCTTTGCTGGTCACGAAACAATTTAAGGAATTAATCACAGGAACATGGATGTAGCGAAACTGATAACCTCATTACCGTCCTGGGTTTTATTCGGGCTAATTGTAGCGTTTTGCATATTATGCGCCGAAGCCGGGGCCTGGCTGGGGCAATATAGAGTAAATAAGGGAATTAAAGAGCCAGAAGCGCCGGTAGGAACAGCGGTGGGTGCAATGTTGGGTTTACTGGCCTTCATGTTAGCCTTCACGTTTTCTTTTACCGCCGACCGTTTTGGTAGTCGCAAAGAACTAGCCATCCGGCACGCAAACGCCATCAGTACGTGCTACGTGCGCGCCAGCATGATACCCGAAAAACAGAAAATGGTTATCCGGGAAAACCTGAAAAAATATATAGCAATTTCATTCTCCATCACCAATGCTCCACCCGAAAAAGTTGCCGGTTTAGTAGCCCAATTAGAAAAATTACAACTGGTTATCTGGCGGCAAACGGCAAGCCTTAAAAATGAAGATATGGATTCGGAGCTCCGGACTTACTTTTGCGCTTCTGTAAATGACCTGATGGAAGTAGCCCGGGAACGCAAAACAGTATCGCTGGTCTTTAATATCCCGAGCATGCTATGGACTTCGCTTTTATTCCTTACCGCCGTAAGCATGTTCGCCATTGGCTATCAGACCGGTAATTATGGCAAGCGCCGCATCCTGGATTTGCCTTTGTTGGCCACTGGTTTTGCCCTGGTAGTTGTACTGATTGCCGACATGGATTCTTCCAGAACAAACGGGCTTAGAGTCAGTTTACAGCCGCTGAAAGATGTACAGAAAATGATGCAGGAAGATATTCCCTGAAACATATTATGTCACCTGCATTTCATTATTGGTAACTCAAAAAAACGCTATCATTTTCAGCCTGAAAAGTAAAAGCCTGAAAAATTTACAGGCTATTCCATTCGGCTGTTTTTAAACGAAATAATTCTCGAAAACTGCATTTATTTTTTCAGAAAAAGTAGATTTTAAGAGCGAAAGTTGATGTAACTTTTTACATTAAAAATGATAGCGTTTTAAGTGGTTTGAGGCTTACCGTGTTTAATGCACCAAAACCCTAAATGGCAGGAAGCAGAATCAATCATTTGCAGTACCACCCGGAATACAAACCATTCGTTCAGAAATTACTGCTGTAAAAGTTTTAGTGGCAGATGCTTTACTTTCAATTGCAGGATTCATTTTCATAATAACAGCCGAAAAATAAGTGCTTGAAACATCGCTTATCAACTACCAGCCAAGCCATAATTTTTTGTACAATCCATACACATACAACCCTTTAAGGCAACCTTATATCGGTAATTTTAACGATTTAAACCCAATCAACATATTGTATTTCAATTACTAGCAAATTATATAGCTAACCGTATGTAACTAGCGGTAAACAGTAATGATTACTTAGTCCGGCAAGCGTTCATAACCTTAGAAAAGCCGTTTTATAGATTTAAGCTAATGGCATAATTGGTTGATCATTTCACGCTTTTTAATTTTTAATTATGAACAATTCTAAACCAACCAAACCCGCTGCGATCCAGTGGCTGATATTTTCACTTGTGTTCATAGGAATTGTAGGTACGAGTTGGAAAATGCTTTCGGCCCCAAAACCCAAAGTCGAAACCACCAAGCTTTTTCCGCAGAAACCGAAAGTAGATAAGCAGGACGATAAAATTCTGAAACAAATGAGTGACTTTTAAGATGCTTGTCAGCTATTATTAAAAGCTTAGTAAAACCGTATCTTTTTAGCCCGAAAAGTATGAAAGAACTGCCATCAAAATGCTTTCAGGTTTTGAAATTTTACCAGGAAAATCACACTTCAGCTAACTCAATTCTATATAAAACAAAAACTTCCAAAATACCACGCGCTAACTAAAAACGCTATGCAAATCACCTGAAAAAGTAGGGCCGCAAACCTAACCCAGGCAAAATATGAACGCTGTAGAAATCATTACGCTCATCCTGAAAATAAGCATATTCCTGACTGCTTTGGGTTATGGCTTAAAAACAACCGCGGAAGATGCTTTTTACCTTTTCCGGAATCCGGGTCTTTTGCTGCGTTCCATCCTGGCCATGAACATTATTATGCCTGTGGTGGCAATTCTCATGGCTTTGCTGTTCAATTTACCTCCGCTGGTTAAAGTTGCTTTGCTTGCCATTTCCGTTTCACCGCTGGCTCCGCTATTTCCCAAGAAAACCTCAAAAGCCGGTGGAAGACAAGGTTATGCTTTAGGCTTGATGCTTGTTGCCTCCATGTTCTGTATTTTACTCATTCCAGTTACGCTGGAAATTTTGGCTCGCATCTTCAAAGTACCAGTCGAAGTTAACTCAAAAGCATTGATCATAACGGCACTGGTTTCGGTAATTATCCCGCTTATTTCTGGAATAGCTGCTCAACACTTCGCTCCTGCTTTCGCCGATAAAATTTCTAATCCTGTTTCCAGAATTGCGCTCATCCTGCTGATTGTTTCGGCCTTGCCCGTCCTGGTCAAAATGTTTCCTGCAATTGTGCATTTGGCTGGCAACGGAACAGCGTTGGCGATTGCCGGTTTTGTGATCCTTGGAGTTTGTGTCGGTCATTTTCTTGGCAACACTGCCGAAAAAGACGATCGTTCAGTTCTGGCCTTGGCTACTGCTTCGCGACATCCGGCAATTGCCATTTCGGTAGCCAGCGCCAATATGCCAGACCACCATTTAGTACCTGCCGCCATTTTATTGTACCTGCTTATCAACGCCATTGTTACCCTGCCTTACCTGAAGTGGCTGCAAAAAAACAAACCTGAATAGTTAAATATCAAATTCCTACAAAGTTTCAACTAAAAACTATGAACATGAAGAAATACCTCGCTGAATTTATAGGCACTTTTTGGTTAGTATTGGGTGGCTGCGGCAGTGCCGTATTGGCAGCAGGCTTTCCCGATGTTGGTATTGGATTGGTTGGGGTTTCCTTTGCTTTCGGTTTAACGGTAGTTACCATGGCTTACGCAATTGGTCACCTTACCGGCGCGCACCTGAACCCGGCAGTTACGCTCGGACTTTGGGCCGGCAACCGTATTAAAAGCAATATAATTTTCCCTTATATCATTTCTCAAATACTCGGTGCTATTGCAGCGGCTGGGGTACTCTATGTAATTGTAACCGGCAACGGCTCCGCCATCGGCGATTTTGCAGCAAACGGCTACGGCGAACATTCACCTGGAAAATACAGCTTGGTAGCCGCAATTGTTACCGAATTTGTAATGACGTTTATGTTCCTCCTCATTATTCTGGGCGCTACCGACAACAGGTCTCCGATTGGTTTTGCCGGACTTGCCATCGGCCTGGCCCTTACCTTAATACATCTCATCAGTATCCCGGTAACCAATACTTCAGTAAACCCTGCCAGAAGCATCAGTCAGGCAATTTTTGTAGGCGGCTGGGCTTTAGAACAACTCTGGGTATTTATAGTTGTTCCGATTATGGCCGCAGTAATAGCCGGAGCAGTTTACAAATTCCTGGCTACCGATGATACAGTTAAAGTCAGCTGATTTTGTAAAACGCTATTGATTTTGTTTCCAAAAGTTACATTCCACGAGCTGAACGCATTGCCGTTTTCTACAATAATGCTACGCTTTGGAAAGAAGCGTTGATACTTTTACACATCCAATTTTCTTTCTACCCCATTAAATGCTTGGCCTCCAACTATCCTGAATGGAAAACGCAGTATCCTTATAAAGCCGTTCTGGAAAATAACCTCTAAATGGCCGAAGAAAAGTATCTGCAAATGGGGGAACTAAAGGCAGGTTTAATTGAAGTCAAAACAAGAACTGGATCATCGTCAGCATGAAAAACGACTGGAATAAGATCTTCCCGGATTGATAAAAAACGGTAAAGTTTCAGGCTAAAAAACTCAAATTTAATATTTTAACTCAAGATCGGAGCAACGTCTTAAAGTGAGTACCAATGATCGACTGTTTCAGTAATACCAATTTATTTGTAGCCTTTCACAATCAGATTAAATCGTTCGCAAGCCTAAAGATTACGTATAAATTCTGAAGAAATGATAATTAAGCGTGCACTGGTTGATTAACTTAGTTACTCAAACGAAGTCGGTGCAACAGCTTTAATTTCAGGTTCAACGTTCAACTGTTCTCTTCATGTTTTTAAAATCAGAACACACGGAACACCCGAAAACGCTAGGTTTTTCGAGCTAAAAAGTCAAAGTTATGGATATAGCCAGCTTTTTTACATCCATGCCATCGTGGGCTTTATTTAGTCTCTTCGTTATTATTGGGGTGTTTATGACCGAAGTTGGTTCTTTTTTTGGCCGCCGAAAATTTAATACCGACAAACAAGTACCGGCAGTTTCTATTGGAACGGCCGTAACAGCCGTACTCGGACTTTTGGCTTTCATGCTCGGCTTTACTTTTTCCATTACCGCTTCCCGCTTTTCCGACCGGAAAGGGTTGGCAATATCGCAGGCTAATGCTATCGGAACCAGTTATCTGCGCGCCGGCCTCATTCCTGAAAAACAAAAAACGGAGGTCCGAAAACTTTTAAAAGAATATACCGACCTGTTACTCCAGGTGCAGAGCTCCAATCAGGTAGAAACCAAACTGAACCGGCTCGAAGAAATTCATTGGTTGCTCTGGGAACAAACCGTCTCGCTGGAAAATGAGAAGATGGTGCCTGCCATCCAATCGCTCTTTATTTCCTCTGTAAACGAAATAATTAACGTGTCCGACGAGCGCAAAACTGTATCGCTGGTATTCCGGATCCCGAACGTTCTTTGGTCTTCCCTGCTTTTGCTTACGGGCATGAGCATGTTTGCATTTGGTTACCAATCTGGCATTAATGGCTCCCGCAGAATTTCCGGCTTCCCGCTGCTGCCAGTGGCCTATGCATTGGTTATCGTGCTTATTGCCGATATGGACGCCACCAGTTTAAGCCGTTTCCAGGTGAGCCAGGAACCCCTGAAAAATTTACAGAAAATGATGCACAAAAATATTCCTTAGCACAAATTTGTAACGAAACTAAGAAGTTTGTTTCGATAAAGAAAAATGGTCAGTTTCTTTCAAATGTAAGCCAATGCATCGCTTCATCTTTACTTACAAAATCGTGTAACTGAAACGGCAAAAAAAGATTCTCCCGCATCGTATAAACAACTTCTTCTCTTAACGGGTCAGAAGTAATTATTCTGGCTACTTTCTGTAAATTCGTTTGTCCAATTACGGAAACAAAATGATTTATAACTTCTCTGTAATCGGCATCGGGCATCGTTGTACTTATCTTGCTTGCATCGAGCAATAAATACTTGTTTTTGTAATTCGATAATGTTTCAACCACTATCTGAATAGCTTCTTTTATTTCTAAAGCAGCATAAGGCTCAAAGCTCGCCAGATCTACCGATAAGATATCCGTATCGGCCATGTACGCTATCGTAATAAGACTATTCTGATAAACGATCATTTTAAAACTGGTTGAAACTTCAACAGGCAAGCCATACATTTTAGAACTAAATACTTCGCCCTTTTTTTATTACGAAGTACAGCTTAAAAGTATAATCAAAGCCGCTACAAAGCGCCAGGAAAATCTTATAAATTCTGGAAAAGCAAAAAACGGTATGCTTTTAAACGAAAAAACTGCTTCCGGGAAACCAAAAGCAGTTTTATATCAATTTACAAGTTCAGTTTATGGAGGCTAATTGCCTTCCACAAATCCTACTTTTCTGCCGGGCCAAGATCACTTAAAGCTGGTCCGCTCATCAACTTGCCTAACGCATCGAACCGTGACCCATGGCACGGACAATCCCAGGATTTTTCTACATTGTTCCAGTGTACAATACAACCAAGGTGCGAACAAACCGCAGATCTTTCGTGCTGCACGCCATCTTTATCGCAGTAAACCGCCACTTTGCTCATTCCCTTCCGGATCACACATCCGGTTTCCGGCAATAAACTTTCGGCTGTGGGAGCATCGCCGGGCGTAACCCAATCAGTATATTGCTGCGCTACGTTCAGGTTTTCCTTCATAAATTCGCCAGCAGTAGTAACGTTCAGCGAAATGCGCGCCGGATCATACAAGGTTTCCCACGGATTTTCACGTTTCATGATCAGGTCGGTTATCAGTATGCCGGCAATGGTAGCGTGCGTCATGCCATGGCCCGAATCGCCGGTTGCAATAAACACATTCTCCGAATCGCCGGGATTCCGGCCAATAAAAGCCAGATAATCTACCGGTTCCATTACCTGCCCGGACCACCGATACGCTTCAGACTTGATCATATTGAAATGCTGACGCGCCCACTCATCCAGGCAATTAAAACGTTCCTCCGGATTTTCGTCCTGCCCGGTCTTATGATCTTCGCCCCCTACTATTAAAAGATCCTGCTCAATTTTACCTTCTGTAGCTTTGCCCCGCATGGTCCGGATGTAATGGTACGGATCAGAATTATCCCAGAACAAACCTTCCGGAACCGAATCATGCGGAATATGGTAGGCCAGCACGTAGGTGCGGTAAGGAGCTTGTTTGGTGTGCATCGTTACCCAATCGTTTACCGGCGTGTTGGTACAAACCACTAAATTATTGGCCGTAACCGTATGTTTGTTAAGTGTTTGTACGCGCGTAATTAAGCCGCTTTCAAAAGAATGCACTTGCGAATCGGTGTTAATATGGCCGCCGTTATCCAGAATTATCTGCGCCAGCCCCGCCAAGTATTTCATCGGGTGGAATTGACCCTGATCAGGGAAACAAAGTACCGGCCCTTCAGATAGCGTTTGAATAGGATTGTGCTGCAGTTTTATAACTTCAGTATAGCCTATTTTATGCGTCGCTTCCAGCTCTTTATCCAGCTCATCTTCCCTATCTGAAGGCAGCAAAAATAAATAACCGTTCGTGCGCTGAAAATCACAGTCTATGTTTTCCTTCTTTACAATTTCTTCGATCTTATCGATTGCTGCAGCGTGACTTTCGGCGGCAAGCTTTGCTCCTTTTTCCCCGTGCACCTGTATAATTTTATCGTAGCGATCATCTAAAGCGTCGGAAAGATGCGCCGTGGTACGGCCGGTTTCACCACCTCCAATTGGCCCTTTGTCTAAAACTACCACGCTCTTTCCTTCTTTCTGAAGCAAATAAGCCGTAGTTAAGCCAGCCAGGCCGGCGCCTACAATGCACACATCACAGGCAATATCGTTTTCCAGAGATTTGGTAGCGGGCATTTTCACTTCGGGCATCCAGCACGAAACGGTATTGCCGGTATCGGATTTTAGCATAGTTTTACGTTTGTTTGAGATTGGCTTCCGGAAAATACTCCGGCAGAATTTTCAGACTTTTAACGACCACTGGCATCTTTGGTTACCTGCCGCAAAAACGCTAGGGTATCAGGCCTGAAAAGTCAATATTGCAAGCTAAAGAATTAGATCAATTACTATTCAATTAAGCAACCTGAAGAAAAGTCCCCCTTTGGAGGGGGTTGGGGGAGGATTTTTACGTTAGTTGATTTTGAAAGAAGAAAACCGAAAAGCGTAGTCCTCCCCCTACCCCTCCAAAGGGGGACAAAAGAGATTACTACATTTATTACTTTCGTTACTTAAACCTGAAGAACTATGAAAACAATATCCTGGGAAGAATTTGAGAACATTGATTTGAGAGTAGGCACCATTACTGAAGCCCGTTTATTTCCGGAAGCCCGCAAACCGGCTTACCAGCTTTGGATAGATCTCGGCGAGTTAGGAATCAAAAAATCGAGCGCGCAGATCACGCAGCTTTATTCCCTGAAAGAATTACCGGGTAAACAGGTTATCTGCGTCGTGAATTTCGCGCCGCGCCAGATCGGGAAGTTTATGTCGGAAGTGCTGGTAACCGGTTTTCCGGATGAAAATGGCGCCATTGTACTTGCCCAGCCTGCAAGTAAAGTACCGAACGGCAGCCGTTTATTTTAAAGTATCTATACTTCTAATGCTATCTCTTCGGGCCTTCGACTTTTGCATGAGTCTGCTTTTTAATGTATCCGGCATTTTTTTGGTCTTCGCCGAATCCGCACCTGCATCTCCGCTTTTAGAGCTCATTTGCACTTCGCGCATGGCAAGCGTATCGATCAGCCCTTCGTAAATTTTATCCAGGTCTTTCAGATTATTCAGGTAATAGGTATAGGTTTTGGTGAATTGTTTCTCCGATACACCATACTTTTTCAGCACATCTGCCTGCAACCGGTTAAACATAACTTTAGCAGTATCGGGGCTCAGGCGCATTTCTTCTACTTGGGCCTCAGCAATATGAATATCGGCTAAAATGCTGGTTAACTTAGCCGGCGGCAGCAACCCGGCCGGAAGTTTCTTCTTTTCTTCCGCGCAACTGAACAGGCCAACCAGGCTAAATATCAAAAAAAGCTTTCTCACGAATGTAAAATAGCAGAATTAATTCTAATTTTAAAAACGCTAAGCCGTACCCGAATTTTAGATGAAAGAAATCCTCCAGAAGCTGCAAAAGTTTGAACTCCGCATCCGCAAGGTGATCGATACCCAGATGCAGGGCGACTTTCATTCGGTTTTTAAAGGTACCGGCCTGGAGTTCGACGAAGTACGAGCTTACCAGTACGGCGACGACGTGCGCACCATAGACTGGAACGTTTCGGCTAAAGGGCATGGAACTTTTGTTAAAACTTATAAAGAAGAAAAAGAGCAATCTGTTTTTTTAATTCTGGACGTAAGCGGTTCGCAGAATATTGGCCCGGAAAAGCAGCAGAAAATAAACATTGGCAAGGAAATTTGTGGTATTCTGGCTTTAACGGCGGCGCGTCAAACGGCTTCTATTGGTTTGGTTTGTATTTCCGATCAGCGCGAAAAATTTGTGCGGCCCGGCAAAGGTATTGAACATGCGTATTCGCTTATCAAAACGCTTTTCGAACTTAAGCCGGCTTCCACCAAAACCAACCTGGCTTCGGGTATAAAAACGGCGCTCAGCGTTATAAAACGGCGTAGCATGATCCTGCTTATTTCTGATTTTATAGACCGCAACTACGAAAAAGAAGTAACGATGCTGGCCCGTAAACACGACCTTATTGTGGTGCAGCTCATGGATCAGAAAGAACAGGATTTTCCGAAACTCGGCATTATTCCTTTGCGCGATGCCGAATCGGGGCTGGTTTCCTGGGTAAATACCTCGTCAGAGGGCTTCCGGGAAAAATACCTGAACGACCTGACCCGGAACCGCGAAAATCTGCAGTTGCTTTGCCGCCGCCACAAAGCCGATTATTTAGCCATCGATACTTCCGGCGATTACGTGCTGCAGTTAGTTAATTTGTTCAAGATCAGGAAAAAGAGCCGGAAAAGTGCGTAGAGTTTTTGCCTTGATTTCCATAGCGTTTTTATCAGTAGCGGCGCAGGTTCCCGAAAAGCCAGCAGGCTATTTTCTGCAGGAAAAAATAAAGATCGGTGAGCCGGTAAAGTTTGCCCTCGTGTTTAAACACAAACCCGAAACCGAAGTAGTTTTTCCGGATTCTGCCTACCGTTTTGCGCCTTTCGAATTTATTTCCAAGGAAGTTTATCCAACCCAAACGGTTAATAATATAAGCACCGACAGCGCTGTTTATTTGCTGCGCACATTTAGTATTGAGTCGCTCCAAAAACTGAACGTACCGGTTTTTATTCTGCAGCAGAACGATACGCTCAAAGTTTTTGGTAATACTGCTTCCATAAAATTGCAGGAAGTAGTAAAGCAAATTCCGGAACCGCTCGCTTTCCAGGAAAATACCGAATTGCAAACTATTGAGCCGCGTTTTAATTACCCTAACCTGATCATGTTGCTGGTACTTTTAGCCTTGCTTTTAGGCGGTATCTGGTTCGTTTTCCGGAAGAAAATTCTGATGCGTTACCGCTTATACGTTCTGCAGAAAAACCATCGTAGCTTTATTTACCGCTACAATTCCTACATCGATCGTTTCCATAAATCAGCTTCGCTTACCGATATGGAAAAGGCCATTACACTCTGGAAAAATTACCTGACAGGCCTGGAAGACACCGCCATTAACAGCTTCACGACCAAAGAAATTGTGAGTTATTACGACAACGACGAAGATGTAACCACGGCGCTGAAATTGTTCGACCGCGCCATTTACGGGAACATTCTCTCCGATAAAATTTCGGATACACTTACGGCTTTTTATCTGCTGCACCATTTCGCCGACCGCCGCTACGACATTATAAAAGAAAGGACCCGCGATGCTGCAACTGCCCGATAATTTTTCTGACTGGTTTGCCTGGCACTGGTTCCAGCCGGCAACCTTGCTGGCTTACGACTGGGCGCGGCCGTTCTTTCTGTACGCCATCATTCCGGTAGCCATTTTTCTGCTGGTCTGGAGTTTGGTAAAACTGAAAGTGCGCCGCAAAACCGACGTAGCATTTTTCGAAAGTAAACCGATCCGGCAATGGACCAGTTATCTCCGTTTTCTGCCCGATATTCTTTTTGGCATCAGTCTGGTGTTGATCTTCCTGGCTCTGGCGCGTCCGCAAAAAACTACCGAACAAGTAGAACAATACGCCGAAGGCATCGACATTATGCTGATCCTGGATACTTCGGGCTCCATGGAGCTGAAAGATTTTAAACCCAACCGCTTGGAAGCCGCCAAAAAAGTAGCCGAAAATTTTATTAACGGACGTTTTCAGGACAGAATTGGCTTGGTGGTTTTTGCTGGCGACGCCTATTCACTGGTACCTTTAACCACCGATTACGACCTGTTGAGCGCCAATTTAAAAAGCGTAAAACTCGGCATGATCCCCAACGACGGCACCGCCATTGGCAGCGCTTTAGCCGTAGCTATAAACCGCATGCGCGACTCAAATGCCAAATCGAAAATTGCCATTTTAATTTCTGACGGCGAAAATACGGCCGGAAATTTAGACCCGAGCATTGCCGCTAAAATGGCTTCCGCGTTCGGCATGAAACTCTATACCATTGGTGTGGGCGCAGAAGGCACAGTACCCTACGGTACCGATGTGTTTGGCAATACCACGTACGTAGAAACCAGATTGGACGAAACGAACCTGCGCGAAATTGCCGAAATTGGCAACGGCTATTTTTACCGAGCCGAAAACCAGAACGCTCTACAGGAAATTTTCCGCACGATCAACAAACTCGAGAAAGTAGCTATTAAAGAAACCCGCTACCGCGATACCAGAGAATTTTACCAGGTTTACTTGCGGTTTGCGATCGTGTTTTTCTTAATGTGGCTGTTTACGAAGAACTCTTTTTTAACGAATGCGCTGGAAGATTAAGGTTGGTTTAAATTGGCTTATACATAAGAAATCTAAAAATGAAACATCTGTTTAGCCTGTTGCTTTTTTTCGCTTTATGCGCTTGTACCAAACCCTACACAAGCAGCTGGCAACCAGCCCATAAAGTAAAATTTCAGGATGGCGAACGCTTCATAAGCCTCAACAATATCAGGTATTGGGTACGGGTGGCGGGCAGCCAGCACCAGACCACGCCCATTGTAATTATACATGGGGGGCCAGGCGGCAATAATTATAGTTTTGAGAGAACCATCGGGCCACAGCTGGAAAAATTTGCTACCGTGGTGTATTACGAGCAACGCGGTTGTGGCCGCAGCGAAGCGCCTCAAAATCCGGAAGATTACCAACTAAAAACCCTGATCAGCGATCTGAATATTTTACGGGATTCATTGGGCGTGCAGAAAATGAATTTGCTAGGGTATTCTTTTGGCGGCGAACTGGGTTTGCGATATGCGGTGGCACATCAGGACCAAGTTGAAAAACTGATAGTTTCGGCGCCGGCCGAATTATCGGAAGCCAATATGCTGGTGCAGCTCCAGGGTTTTTATGCCAGCGGTGATAGTTCCCTGAAAGCCGGCATCCGGAAAATTCTGAAAGATACTACCACGCTGGAACAAAAATACAACCGTGTCTGGAGCATCAGCTCATCTGCAAATGTAGACAGATTCCTGTTTGCCCAACCCGAAAAAGCCGCCCTGAACCGAAAATTATGGCAGGAAAGCAAACTTAAAAATACCGGCCTAATGGCAAAGGTTTATCTGAAACATAATAAAAACGACCTGATTCCTACCGTTTCCGGATTAGCAACGCCAACTCTTATAATAAGCGGCGCTCATGATAAAAACGGCGGATTTCATACCGGGCTTGCCCTTAAAAAAGCTTTACCGAATAATACCTTCCGCATTTACGAAAACAGTGCTCATTTTCCTGATATGGAAGAGCCGGAGCGCTTTGCCGCTGATGTAAAAACGTTTCTGGGAAGTAAATAAGAATTCATAAATTAGACTTATTTTCAATCCAAGCATTCAAAATTCAGAACATGTCCATAGCAAAAGCGGTAGCTTTTTTCAACCAAAAACTCGAAGGAACGAATTGCCGTTTGGTAGCCGTTTCCAAAACCCATCCGGAAAGTTTAATTCAGGAAGCCTATGATGCCGGGCAGCGCATTTTCGGGGAAAACAAAGCTCAGGAAATGACTTCGAAGCATGAAAACCTGCCGCAGGATATCGAATGGCACATGATCGGGCATTTGCAGACGAACAAGGTAAAATACATCGCGCCATTTGTGCACACCATTCAGAGCGTAGATAGCTTAAAGCTGCTACAGGAAATAGAAAAACAGGCTGCCAAAAACAACCGCGTAATAAACTGCCTGCTGCAAATTTACATTGCCGAAGAAGAAAGCAAATTTGGTTTAAACGAAGCTGAAGCTATTGAAATTCTGGAAAGCGAAAGTTACAAGAATATGCAGCATGTAAAGATCACCGGCGTTATGGGCATTGCCACCAACACCGAAAACCAGAAGCAGTTGCGCAAAGAATTCACCGCGTTAAAAAACACTTTCGAAAAACTGAAACAGACTTTTTTCACCGGAAATGATACCGTTTTTAAAGAGGTTTCCATGGGTATGAGCTCCGATTATGAATTAGCCATTGATTGCGGCAGCACTTATATTCGGGTAGGCAGTGCAATTTTCGGCAACCGGAATTACGGAAATATTCAGTAATAAATGGAGATTCTAAAAATTAGCATAAAAGAGAATATTGTAATTCGTGACATTATTCTGTCCGTTTTTACAGGTTCTTATTTTTTATTGGTATGGCTCTTTCATGTACCGGTAATAAATTATTTCTTTAATAAAGTTGGCATCTGGTTTAATAACCCTTACATGGGTTTTACCTTTTTTATTCTTTATCTGGTCACGCCCATCTCCGCGGGTTTACTGACATTTAAATTAAAGAAATTCAAACAGTTTTCTTTCGACAAAACCCTGATAAACAATCTGGTATCTTCGCTCACATTTGCTTTACCAATGTTTGTTTTAATTTTTTTAAGCGAAAAGGACTTTAGTATCTTTGCCTTGATCGGGGTTTTGTTTTTTTCTACCCTTTTCAGCTTTATTAATGCAGCGCTTAGTGCTACATTCTTATCCAGGATCTTAACCAAACAACCACAATGAATCAGAAACTTGCCTTATTAGCCGGTAGTTTATTCGGCGCACTTTCCGTAATGATCGGGGCTTTTGGCGCGCACGCACTCCGCAATTTACTCACCCAAACCAACCGCCTCGAAACCTTCGAAACGGCCGTAAAATACCAGTTCTACCATGCTTTGGCCTTGATCTTAGTGGGTTTACTGGCTTTCCATTTGCAACACGCCGGTTTACGCTGGGCAGCTATTTGCTTTACGCTGGGCATTCTTATCTTTTCCGGTTCACTTTATATTTTGTGTCTCACCGGCGTTACTTGGCTGGGCGCCATTACGCCAATTGGCGGCACGTTCATGATCATTGGGTGGTTCAGCTTACTTTATGCTGTGGCCAAATCGCTTTAAAAGAGAAATTACTTAAAAAACGGTAGGGAAAATGCCTGAAAAAGTAAAAGCGTCCCGCAAATTTGTTTGCGGGACGCTTTTAGTATTATATCAAACCGAAATTATTTCTTCGTTTTGGATTTCGTTTTGCCGTTAGCAGTTTTCACTTTGGTTTCAGAAGCAACCGTTGTAGCCGTTACCGCCGGACCTTCAGCTGGTTTAACTAATGCAGCACCGCCGGTTGGTTTTTCCAAAACGTTGGTAACGATCGTAACCTGAGCTGGTCCTTCTACAGAGTTAGACTGCACTGTAATTACTTTATTCTGCTGGCCCATTTTACCGGTGCTGTTAAATACCGCTTTTATCTGGCCCGATTTACCTGGTGCAATCGGCTCTTTTGGCCACTCTGGCGTGGTGCAGCCGCAGGTTACATCTACGCGGGAAATTACCAATGGTGAAGTACCTGTATTTTTAAATTTGAAAACGTGTTCAACTACGTCGCCTTGATGAATGTTACCAAAATCATGGCTTTTCTCGGTAAAAGTAATTACCGGGCCGGCCGTGATAGATTTTGCAGCTTTGGCATCAGAAACAGTTTGAGCTGTTGCTGCACCAAATGAAAGCGACATTGCAACAGCCAGGATAAATAATTTTTTCATACCGATTTGATCAATTTAAAGTTAGTAAAAGCAAATATATACTTATTAAGGATATTTCAATAATCCTGCCACATAAATTATAAACGTAAAATGCGGTAAATCAGGACAAAAGTTCCGAATAAAAATTCACCAGGTACAATTCTTCCGATGAACGTGTTACGGCTGTATAAAGCCAGCGCGTAAATTCCGGCGTTATCATTTCTTCTTTCAAATATCCGTGATCCACAAAAACGGCCTGCCACTGCCCGCCCTGCGCTTTATGGCAGGTTAAAGCGTAGGCAAATTTCACCTGAAGCGCATTTAAGTACGGGTTCTTTTTCATTTGCTGGCTCCGCTCCCGCTTCGTACCCAAATCCGAATAATCTTTCAGTACTTCGGCGTAAAGTTCTTTATTCTTATCGGCAGGCAAAGCAGGCGCTTCCGAGTAAAGTGTATCCATCATGATTTTCACTTCCACTTCCTCCTCGTTCGGGTTATCAACAAAGCGCAATCGCACATCGGCAAACCGGAAACCGTACATTTCTTCATAACGGATGATCTTGGTAATTTCCACGAAATCGCCGTTGGCCATAAAACCGATCTCAGAATCCTTTGGTAGCCAGTGGTAATTATTCTTCACGATCATCAGGTAATCGCCCGCCGAAATCTCGTCTTCGTGAAAAAAGATCTGCCGCCGGATATGCTGGTTATACAAATTCGCATTCTTATTCGAGCGGCAAATAACCGTCGTATTTTCGATCCCGAATTTATCGTAGGCGTAGCGCAAACCATCTTCCAGGCGTTCGCCGGTCATGCGGTAAATGTCTTTGTAGCCGCCGGTTTTTATTTTCAGGTTCGATTTTTCTGCCGAAAGTTGCTCGCGCAGCTTGGTTGCATTCATTAGAATTCCCGAAGCTTCGGCCTGGCGCATTACCTGTTTCATTTCCACTTCAAAAACCTGGCACCGGAAATTAGTCGTTAAATAAGCACCATTCAGCGAAGGACTTAAGGCTTGACCAACCGGCGGAAGCTGAGCCGTATCGCCAACCAGCATCAGTTTGTTGTTCTTTTTCTCGAACACGTAATGCATCAGGTCCTGTAGCAAACCATTTTCGCCAAAACCACTTTCATCCGAAAGCATGGAAGCCTCATCGACAATGAAAATGGTATCGGTAATTTTATTGGGCTGCCGCGTAAAAGACAAACCCTCGGAATACGGATTGGCCGTTTGCCGGTAAATTTTCTTGTGAATAGTAGAAGCCGGCTTACCCGAATAATTCGACATTACTTTGGCCGCACGGCCGGTTGGCGCCAGCAACACATATTTATACCCGAAACGGTTCAGGATCTTAACGAGCGCACCTAAAACCGTGGTTTTACCCGTTCCTGCAAAACCTTTCAGCAAAAAAACATCCTTGCTATCGGTTTTGCTCATTAGAAAATCGTCGAGCTTTTTAAACAGCCGCACCTGGTCAGAAGTCGGTTCAAATGGAAAATTCTGGCGTATTAGATCTTCTGGGCGCATTATATGGTAAAAGGTAACAGGTAGTGAGTATCAGGAAAAACAAAAAAACGGTAGGCAAAACAGCTGAAAAAGTCGAAATTTCAGTAGTGTCAGTAGTTTTCGTAGCGTAGGGTTTAAACCCTACGCTACGAAAACTACTTTTAAACAATTAGCAATCAACAATTAAACAATTCATCTTTTAATATCTTCGGGCGTTAGCGTTGCCATGGTAGCCGAGGCTTTGGCAATTAAAACCGGTTCTTCGTTGCCGGAAATACAGTACACTTCGGCTTCGCAGAAATTCAGTTTGCGCCCCTGTTTCAACACCCAGCCTCTGGCAAAAAGTTTCTCGCCGAGACCCGGATTTAAGTAAGAAGTTTTTAATTCTACGGTTACTACATGATGATCTTTCGGCACTAAACTTACCGCCGCAAAACCAGCAACAATATCGGCCACTGTGGCAATTACCCCGCCGTGCACAAAGCCTTTGTGTTGTTTATGCGCGGCTTTCAATTCCAGTTCGCCCTCTATTTTTCCTTCGGAAATATCTGTAACTTTAAAACCGAGCAGCTGCATAAAAAACTGACGCTCCAGTTTTTCGTTAATGGTATTTTTAAAATCCGGGTTATACGTTTTTACGTTCATAGCCCGAAATTAACGACCTGAAACCCGGCAACCAAACGATGGAAGAAACTAATAAATTTTACGAAGGCAAACTGCGGGTTCGCGTATGTGGTATTTGCATAGAGAACAAGAAGTTGCTGCTGGCCTGCCACAAAGGTCTGCTTCCCGACCGTGATTTCTGGGCGCCACCGGGCGGCGGATTAAATTACGGCGAAAGCGTTCAAACCTGCTTAAAACGAGAATTTCTGGAAGAAACCGGCTTGGAAATAAAGCCTGGTCGTTTCCTTTTTATTAACGAATTTCTGCAACCGCCTTTACATGCCATCGAATTATTTTTTGAAGTGGAAGTAACCGGCGGTGAACTGAAACAAGGCACAGATCCGGAACTTGCGGCGCATGAACAAATGATCTCAGAAGTTAGCTACAAAAACTTAAACGAACTTAGCAAGATCCCGCTCGCCGAAAAACACACCGTTTTTCACCAACTCGTAGATCTCGACGACCTTTTTATTCCGGATAACAAATTTATCTGATCTGAAAACTTGACGCTAAGAAGATTTAACGATATTATGAAGATTTGAAAATCATAAGAGTACGCACATTCTCGCACTTTTTCAGGTAAAAAGCCTACCGTTTTTTGGGAATATTGCGATCAAAATGCTGGCATTTTTAAGCTAAAACCATTTTCAGATTCTCAAATCTGCCAATCGCCGAATTTCTAAAAATTCCGAATCTTCAAATTCTTTTAGTGTTTTTCAGTATTTTTACGGTTTTTTGAAGGAAGATTAATCCAGAACGTTGAGCACTGCAACCATCCAATACCGGCAGGTACTGAAAATTACCGACGAAGCCTTGTTAACCGGCCAAACCGGAGCATTAAATTTATATTGCAGTTTGAGCACGCGCCATATTCGCCTGGCCATTGCCGATGCGCAGCGCAACAAGATCCTGGCGCTGGAAGATTACGAACTTTCTGCCATTTTCAGTCAGCTGCAACTTACCGAGCAACTCAACCTGCTGGCCGAAGAAAACGAATTCCTGACGAAGACATCCTGGAACGAAATACGAGTAGCCATAAAAAACCAGAATTTCACCTATATCCCGGAAACGCTTTTCGACCCTGCTGCGGCCCAGCATTATTTAAACCTTCATGCCGATGCCGACGAATTTCACGAAGAGATCTTAACCTACCGACACCCGAAAATTGAAGCAGTAAGCATTTTTACCATAGATAGTTATCTGGTTAAATGGTTTGAAGAAACGTTTACGCGCAAAAAGATCCGGTTCATGCACCAGACCAGCCCGCTGATAGAAGGCGTTTTGAACGAACACCAGCGGAGCCTGCAAAAGAAAACGTATCTGTATATCGAGCAAAATAATCTGAGCATTTTACTCGCGCAGGATGGCCGGCTGGAGTTCTGTAACCAATTCCATTATTCCTCGCCCGAAGATTTTATCTATTATACTTTGCTGGTAATGCAGGAACAAAAACTCAATCCAGACCACGATCCAATCACCGTTTGGGGCGACCTCACTCACGATTCTGCTTTATTTACGATCCTCCGCAAATACGTGCGTAACGTAACGCTGGGCAAAAAACCACAAAGCATCGCCTTCAGCTACAAATTCGATGATGTTTTTGACCACCGCTTTTTCGATCTGTATAACCTGCATTTATGCGAATAAGGCAAGTTGTTGACTGCTGATTGAAAACGGTATGGTTTCAGGCTTAAAAAGTCAGAATCAGGATTTTCAGGATTAAAAGATTTACAAGACAATTGTTTGAATTAGGATTTTTAGACTCATAATTCCCCATGGAGATTCTTAATTTATGATTTCACAATTCTGCCAGCGCAGCGTTTCCTCAAAATTACGCTAGCTAGAAAGCTAAACTAAAAAGAAGCTGACTACGGAGGGAAATGACACCAGTTTCTGTGAGAGCGGCCTCCGCACTTTCCGACTTTTGCTTTAGCAAAATTGCGCAAGCAAAGGAAAGGGTGCAGCCGCGAACGCAGAAACGAAGCCCGCCCGGCTTGAGGGAATAAGTTACCAATGACAGTTAAAAGTCAGATGTCTAGAAGAAAAGGTATTTCAAAAACGCTAGCACTTTTAGTTAAAAAACTGCTTTGAGCCGACAAGGTCCTTCGCTAACACTCAGGATGACAGAATAAAATAAAACAAAATAAATGAAAAGAATAGCAATTTTCCCCGGCTCCTTCGATCCCTTCACCAACGGCCATTTAGACGTGGTGCAGCGCGGAACCGAACTTTTCGACGAAATAATTATTGCCATTGGCAACAACAGCAATAAAAAACGCGCCTGGGAAGTGGAGCAAATGGTGGAAATTATTGCGGATATTTTTAAAGATCAGCCCCATATTACGGTACAATCTTACAAAGGCCTTACGGCTGATTTTGCACGTCAAGTTGGAGCCAAATTTCTGCTGCGCGGTTTACGGAACACCACCGATTTTGAATACGAGAATACCATTGCGCAGGCAAACCGCCACGTAAACAAAGATCTGGAAACGGTATTTTTAATTACGTCGCCGCACCTTGCCGCCATAAGCTCTTCCATTATCCGGGAAATTCATGCTTACGGCGGCAACGTAGACGATTTTATTCCTTTCCGGCTTTCAGCGTTTTCAGGTAATAATTCATCACAAACTCAATAGAACCGTAAGCTTCCTTCAGAATATCTTTTACTTCTTCGGGCGTCATCCAGCGTACTTCTTCAATAAATTCTTCGGCTTGCGGCTTCATCAGGCTGTCGTCGGTACAAGCCATTAAGAACCAGCTGGTTTTCTTCAGAATTTTATTGCCTTTATAAGCGTAAGAATGCCAGGTGTTCGGTAATTCATCGATCACCTGCACTTTTATACCGCACTCCTCCTCTACTTCCCGGATCGCGCCTTCACGCACATCTTCCACCTTTTTCATCTTGCCTTTCGGAAGATCCCATTTACCTAAACGGTAGATCATCAGTATTTTACCATCTTTAATAACCAGGCCGCCGGCCGCTTTCACGATCTTGAACTGGTCTTTCAGGTGCTGAATAATGCGGCGTTTTTTGTCGGTAACCAGCGTGAGCGAATCGAGTTTTTTCAGCTTTTTCACTTCCAGCAACCGGATGATCCGGTCTATCAGATTTTCATTCACATCCCGGATCAGCACATCGCCCACCAGGGTTTTGGAATTGAAATATTCGTCCGCATCTAAAACCAGGTCGTAGTGGTGCTTGTAAACCTTTTCACCAGCTTTTTTGAGAATTAACGGAATGTCGTTTATAAAGACGTTCATTGGGTAATGATTTTGCGGAGTTTTTAATTTTTACAAATCAATAAAAAAAAATGGAAACAAAAACGCTCCAGGGTAAAAATACGGAAATAATATTTTCTAATTTTGGCCATGGAAAAAGACGAAACTGCCCGAAAAATTGCGGCTTACCTGCTGGAAACCGGCGCCGTGAAATTGCGCCCGGAACAACCTTTTAAATGGAGCTCCGGCTGGAACTCACCGATCTATTGCGACAATCGCGTTACGCTTTCGCACCCCGCTATACGTACATTTATAAAAAAGGCTTTAGCTGCGGCCATAAAAAATAATTTCCCGGAAGTGGAAGTGATCGCCGGCGTAGCTACTGCTGGTATTGCTCAAGGCGCTTTAGTGGCCGAAGAACTGGGTTTACCGTTCGTTTACGTGCGTCCGGAACCGAAAAGCCACGGCATGGGAAACCAGATAGAAGGCCATTTAGAAGCTGGAAAAAAAGTAGTGATGCTGGAAGACCTGATCTCGACCGGCGGCAGTTCTTTAAAATCTGCCAAAGCCGTGCAAGCTGCCAACGCCGAAGTAATTGGCATGGCCGCGATCTTTACCTACGGTTTTTCCAAAGCCGATCAGAATTTCGAAGCAGCCGGTATACCTTTAATTACCTTGAGCAATTACAATATTTTAGCCGAAGTTGCCCAGGAAAAAGGAATCATAAAACCAGAATCGTTCGAAAGCCTGAAAAGCTGGCGCGAAGCTCCGGAAGTTTGGGGCGCATAGTTTTTATACCGAAAACGCTAGCGTTTTTAAAGCAAAAAGTGCAGCCCGTATCTTCAGGCTGCACTTTTTTGGTATAAAACCCTACCATTTATTACAGGAACATGCCGCCGGAAGCTTCAATTCTTTGACCAGTGATCCAGCGGGCATCTTCGGAACATAAAAACGCCACAATGCCACCAATATCTTCCGCCTCGCCAACTCTTCCCAAAGCCGTTTGCGATGCCAGAAAGCCTTTCATCTGCGGGTTATTCCGGATTGCTGCATTATTGAAATCGGTTTCAATTGCACCGGGAGCCAGAACATTTACGGTAATTTTTCTTCCGCCTAATTCTTTCGCCAGGTATTTCGTCAGCGTTTCGATGGCGCCTTTCATGGAAGCATAAACCGAATAACCAGGCACACCAAAACGAACCGTTCCGGATGACAAATTCACGATCCGGCCACCGTCGTTCATAATTGGCAAGGCTTTCTGGGTCAGGAAGAAAACGCCTTTAAAATGAATGTTATTGAATTCGTCGAAATCTTTTTCGGTAACCTGCTCAAAAGGAATGGTTGCGCCAATACCGGCATTATTCACCAGGAAATCGAATTTTTGAGCATTCCATTTTTCCTGCAAAACCTGCGTAACCTGCTGCATAAAATTCTCAAAAGAAGCTATTTCAGCCACGTTCAGTTGCAGGGCAACCGCTTTCCGGCCCATGGCTTCAATTTCGGCAACTACGGCTTCCGCTTCTTCCTTTTTCGTATTATAGGTCAGGATCACATCCGTATCTTTTTCGGCCAGGCGAAGCGCCATATTTTTACCAAGTCCGCGGCTGCCGCCGGTTACCAAAGCTATTTTCTGTTCATTGTTCATGTTCGTTTGCTTAAAATTTACAATACAAAGTTTGCTCTTATTTTAAGGAAAAATATGGTGAGAACTTCAGTTTTTCAGGCTTAAACCCTACCGTTTTCCGCCCAAAAACTTTCACGAAATTGCTTAGGCGTTTGCCCTTGAAAATGCTTGAAAAACTTCGAAAAGTTAGACGGATCATACGTGAGTTGTCGGGCAATTTCGGCTACTGGCTTGTTTGTTTTCAGCAGCAGTTTACGAGCTATATCCATCAGCTTATTTTCATAAATATCGCAGGGCGAAAGTCCGGTTACGGTTTTTAACGTGTTGCTTAAATGCGTAGGATGCACGTGCAGAATTTCGGCCAGATCGTTTATTTTGAACGTGCTTTCGGCTTTCCCAGCTTCTAATTCAGTCAGGTGTTTATCAAGTTCGGCATAAAAAGCGGCCGTAATTTCTTCCGGACGGGTTTCTTGTTTCATTGCTGAATAATTATTTGTAACGCAAATTGTCAAGCTAACTTACAGTTTTGGAAGCTTTTTACCTACCGTTTTTATTTTCGCATTTTACGAAGTTGCAAAAAAGCTAAAACCCACGAAAAATATTCCGCAGGTTTTAGCAAAATGCATTGACTTTACTTTTACTGAACGATCTTGAACGCAAAATAACCGTTACCGGTCGCCATCCAGGTGCGCAGCCAGATCGGAAGCAGCATTTCGGTGCCGCGCGCAGTAGTAATGTCGCCAAGGTCAATAATATCGTTCCAATTGAATTGATTTAGAATTGCTTTCACTTCAGCTTTCGCTTCGGCGCTGTTGCCGCTCATAAACATGGTCGGGTCGCCGCCGCTTTTTTTGGCATCTACCATCACTTCGCAGTTTACAATATTCAGCGTTTTTACCACGTTGGCTTTCGGCAGTAATTTCTGAATTTCTTCGCCCAGCGAGTTGGTGTTGCTGTACTGCGGAATTAAAGAAGGCGGCATTCCCTGCGAAAAATCGAGCGGGTTGGCAATATCGATGATCGTCTTTCCGTCGAAATTTTCAGGGCCGGCCATTTTAAAAACATCCAGCGCAACTTCGCCTTTGGTGCAGTTAAAAATGATCTCGCCGAATTTTGCCGCGTCTTCAAACGTACCGGCCGAAGCCTTTTCGCCGTTGGCTTCTTTCCAGGCAATAGCCTTTTCGTTCGTGGCCGTGCGGCTGCCCATTATTACTTCGTAACCCAGTTGCACCAGTTTTGTACCGATGGTATTGCCTACCATGCCGGTTCCTAAAACGCCTATCTTTTTCATATCTGATTGATTTTAAGTTATACTATACAATTTACAGTTGCAAACCTAAGTATAGCTTATTAACTTTGCAATAACTGTCAAACCTGACAGTATGCAAATTGTTTCATTTTTTTTTCAGCATGATCATCAACCATAAGGAATACGTTTTTAAACTACACAACCAGACTTACCATTGCGCCATGGACGTAACGATGAGTTACATTGGCGGAAAATGGAAAACGGTACTGCTTTGGTATCTGCGCAACCAGACGCGGCGTTTCGGCGAACTCAAAAAACAGATTCCGGATATAACCGAAAAAATGCTGAGCCTGCAACTGAAAGCGTTGGAAGAAGACGGTTTGGTGAAGCGTGAAGTGTATGCCGAAGTACCTCTACGGGTAGAATATTCGCTTACCGATTTCGGCAAAACGCTTGTACCCGTTATTGAAGCCATTGCAGCCTGGGGCCGGAATTTAGGCGAAACGGAAGGAAAACTGGTGGAAAAATAAAGCTTAAGAAAACGGTATGGTTTCAGGCCTGAAAAGTCAGTTCAAACTGAAATGCTGCTGCGGCTTTTTCGGTTTGGTAGATTTGGCCGCAAAGATCAAACCCTGGATCAAAAGCCCGATGCCGATGAGAATTACCAATTCAAATTGCGTTAAAATAGAAGAACCGGCTACCATTTTTTTCGATCTTTCGCTCAGCATTTTGCCTTCCGCCAACTGAATGCGGGAAAGTTGGTGCAGGTTTCCGGAGGCAGAACCATACGATTTGTCCATAGCCGTTTTCGTTTCTGAAGAAGCACTTCCGATCCCGGCCAGAAATTTACTTTCAAGGTTTTCGATATGCGCAATATTCGTTTTCAGATCCTGGAAGCAGGCAGTTTCTTTTTCGGTGAGCCTGGTCTTTTCGTAATTTAGGATCAGGGAATGGATCGCGGCATTATGTTCGCCGATCTTAGCCTGCAGATTGTTCAGATTTTCCTGGTTGCTGCAATTATCGAGCATGATCTTTTTCTGGTACAAATGGTCGGATAACTGGTAAATATAACCTTCCACCACCAGCCGGTCTTCGTAAACCGAAGCAAATGAATTACCGAGCTCCGAAACGTTGCGTTCGTCGTACCAGTTCTTTGCAAAAACCAGCAGGAAAACGAAGCCCAGAATGAAGGCTGCCTTGTTTTTTTGCCGGATCGTAAATGCCCATTTCATGATCGTATAAATTAATGGAATTCAACTAAATATAAGCAATTTATACCAGGAATACAACATTCCCGGGCCGAAGCCGCAATTTAAAAAGTAAACATTCCTCCTTTTCTGGGTAAGGACTGGCTTCCATTAAATTTATTTCAGCCTTTTAAGCCGGCGCAAGGCAATTATTTCGTGCAGTTTTTTTGTTTTTTCGCGACCATAAAGCAAATGCTTAGGGCTCCCGATCACCTGCGAACCGTAAATGCCTGAATGTCCGGAAAACAGGTAGGCAACCACGCAGGCAATGGCAATAAAAACCCCGCTTTCCGCCCCGAATAATTCTATGCCCATTAAAGTACAGGCAATGGGCGTATTAGATGCTCCGGCAAATACCGCTACAAATCCCATTCCGGCAAGCAGCGCAACCGGCAACGGTATAAAACCCGCCAGCGCATTGCCTAGGGTGGCCCCGATGTAAAACAAAGGCGTAACTTCTCCGCCTTTAAAACCGGCGCCGAGCGTAAAAGCTGTAAATAACGTTTTCGCCAGAAAATCATAAAATGGCAAGTCCTGGCTGAATGCACTTACAATTACCGGCACGCCCAAACCAATGTATTTAGTAGTTCCGATCAGCCAGACGGCCCCAGCAATAAAAACTCCGCCTACTACCGGCCGCAGTGGCGGATAGGCAATTACGTTTTTAAACACGGAAGTAAAATAATGCGTGGCGTTGGAAAAAAGCATGGCCGCCAACCCGAAAATAATACCCGCCAGAATTGCCCAGAGAAAACCGTCGGGCGAAATTTCCGGTACCACCGGAATACTGTAAACTGTGTGGCCAACATTCCAGGCATGGCAGGTATAATCGGCAATTACGGCGGTCAGAAAACTAGGTAAAATTGCATCGTAACGCATACGGCCCACAATTAAAACTTCCAGCGCAAAAACTGCTCCCGCTAGCGGCGTACCAAAAACCGAAGCAAAACCCGCGCTTATCCCGATCATGATCAGAATTTTCCGGTCGCGGGCTTTAAACTTAAACACATGCGTTAACTGATCGGCAATGGCGCCGCCCATTTGCACCGCCGTACCTTCCCGCCCGGCCGAGCCGCCAAAAAGATGCGTAGCAATAGTCCCGAAAAGCACCAATGGCGCCATTTTGAACGGAATAACCTTTTTCGGGCTATGAAATTCTTCCAGCAACTGGTTATTCCCTTTCACCACATCGCTGCCGAAATAATGGTAAAGTAACCCAATTGCTAAGCCGCCTAAAGGTAAAAAAGCAATGATCCAGGTATTATTCTCCCGAAAATTGGTGACCCATTCTAAAGAAACCAGGAAAAAAGCAGAAGCCGAACCAGCCATAATTCCGACTATTGCAGCCAGAAAAAGCCATTTAAGCAGATAAAAAAGCTGGGGAATTTGTTCGATGGCGGCGAGGCGCCTTTTAAAAAATGTCGGGTTCATATTACCTTGAAATGCATAGTTTCTACGTTGGCTTCAGATTAAGCCATTTCAGTAGACGCCATCAGCCCCAAAATTTCGCAGGCGGTTCAAGGCAGACATCATTGCCGGATTTTGTGAGGTAAATTTAGGAAAATAATTTTCTAATCCTGCAAAAAGCGAAATCCAAATTGCTAAGTTTGAATACCTGAATTAAAATTTCTGAACCATGAAGATCGGTCTTCTCTCCGACACCCACTCCTACCTCGACGAACGCATTTTGCACCACCTCAGCACCTGCGACGAGATCTGGCACGCCGGCGATTTCGGGAATCTGGAAGTTTCGGATGTGCTGGCTGCTCTAAAACCGCTGCGCGGCGTTTACGGCAATATCGACGATCAAAGCATTCGCTTGATTCATCCGAAAGTAAACCGTTTCAATGTAAATGGTTTGGAAGTTCTTATGACCCATATTGGCGGTTATCCCGGAAAATATCATCCGGATATTCGGGCTGAAATTCAGCAGAATCCGCCGAGTTTGTTTATTACCGGCCACTCGCACATTCTGAAAGTAATGCCCGATAAAAAGCTGGGCTTGCTACATTTAAACCCCGGAGCCGCGGGCAAACACGGCTTTCACCAGATCCGGACCATGATGAAATTTGAAATAAATGCCGGCAAAATTGAGAACCTGCAGGTTATTGAATTAGGGAAAAGAGCTGGGTAAAACGGTAGGGTTTCGGGAGGCAAAAGTAGCGTAGGTTTAAACCCTACCCTACTTTTTTATATGTAAGGAGTAAACAAAAAAAAAGTGTGCCTGCTAACAGACACACTTCAATATTATGAAAACAGTATGGTAATTACACTAAAAACTGCTAAAGCTTTATAATCAGATTAAAACGACCAGAGCTTTAACAGTAGAAATTACTCAGCAGATTTTTCTTCTGTTGGGTGAATAACTTCTTCTACTTTCTCTTTTACAGCTTCAACTGCATTTTCAACTTTATGAGCTACTTCAGAGATGGCTTTCTTAACGGTGCCAACTACGCCTGGCTTGCCGAACTGAGCTTTCAGTTCTTCCGGATCAACATTTTTAATAACCGGCACACGCAGTAATTGCTTAATTACAGTCTGCTTGTTATTCGCTCTTGCTTTATTTTTGCGGTCTTTTCTTTTTAATCTTGTAATAGCCATCTTTCAATAGTTAAAATTGGAACGCAAAAGTAACAGAATATTTTTAATTTTAAAACAAATTATCAGCTAAATATCGAATGAATACTATAGATCTCCGCTCCGACACCGTAACCAAACCATCTAAAGCCATGCTGGAAGCCATGTTTCAGGCCGAAACCGGCGACGATGTGTATGGAGAAGACCCGACCGTAACCACGCTGGAGAAGTCTTGCGCGCAGTTTTTTGGCAAAGAAGCCGGCCTCTTCTGCCCTTCCGGCACCATGACCAACCAGATTGCCATTAAACTCCACACCGAGCCGCTTTCCGAAGTGATCTGCGATCTTACGGCTCACATTTATAATTACGAAGGTGGCGGAATCGCTTTCAATTCGGCTGCATCGGTTTGCTTAATCCCCGGTGAGCGCGGAAAAATAACGCCTGAACAAATCGCGCAATGTATCCGCCCCGATAATATTCACTACCCGATCTCGAAACTGGTTTCGCTGGAAAACACGAGCAACAAAGGCGGCGGTTCTTATTATACAGCCGCCGAAATTGCCCCGATAGCCGAACTTTGCCGCGCTAATAATTTAGCCCTGCATCTCGATGGCGCACGAATTTTCAATGCCTTAATTGCCAGCAAAGAAACACCAGCACAGCACGGACAATATTTCGATACCATCTCGGTTTGCTTATCGAAAGGTTTAGGCGCCCCCGTAGGTTCGGTTTTATTAGGAACGGAAGCGCACATTAAAAAAGCCCTCAGAATCAGAAAGGTTTTAGGCGGAGGCATGCGCCAGGCCGGTTATTTAGCAGCTGCCGGCATTTATGCCCTGCAAAATAATTTAGACCGTTTAGCCGAAGACCATGCCCGCGCCAAACAACTGGAAGAAACTCTGAAAACCTGCAGCTACGTGGAAGAAACCCTTTCAGCAGAAACCAACATCGTGATCTTTAAACTCCAGAAGGAAATAAATCCTGACGCTTTCCTAGCCAAACTGGCCGAACAAAATATCCTGGCTTCCGGTTTTGGCCCGCAGCAAATCCGCTTCGTAACGCATTTAGATTTTACCGACGATATGCTGGAAAAAACTATTCAAGTCTTGAAAAGCATTTAAGAAATCTATTTCTATTTAACATATTTATTAAACTGAAAACGCTATCCTTTTGCGGCCAAAAACTATGCCTTACCAAAAAGCGATTGAACATCTAAATTCCGACCCGATAATTGCCGCACTCATTGCCACGCTTCCCCCGATCGAGATAAAACCGGAAGAACCTGATTTTTATTTAACGCTGCTTCGGTCGGTAGTTGGTCAACAACTTTCGGTAAAGGCGGCGGCTACCATTTATGGCCGCTTCATTAATTTATTCCCGAGTAAATATCCGAATCCCGAAGAAGTGCTTTTGCTTTTAGACGAACAACTGCGTGGCGTGGGATTATCGGGGCAGAAAAGCGGTTATGTGCGTGCGGTAGCGGAGTTCAAAAAAAGCGGAAAACTGGAACCCGAAGTGATCAGCCATTTAGAAGATGAAGCCCTCATAAAACACCTTACCAGCATAAAAGGCGTTGGCCGCTGGACCGCTGAAATGCTTTTAATGTTTGCTCTGGGCCGCCACGATGTTTTTCCTGCTGACGACTTGGGCATTCAAAACGCCATGAAAAAACGCTATGGTTTGACCTCTGAAAAGAAAGAACTCCGCAAGCAAATGTTTGAAATTGCCGAAAACTGGAAACCCTACCGCACATTAGCGAGCAAGTATCTATGGAAGAGTTTGAATAATACGCCGGGGTAAAATTGGCTTTTAACCGTCAGCTAAAGCAAACGGCAATGAATTTTGTCTGAATTGGAATTTGTCAGATTTGAGGATAGTCTGAACACGATTTACAGGATTTGGGGATGGGCAGGATTTTTAAATCAGAAGAGAATTTTTAATCGGATAATAAGGAACCACCCTGCCCCTCCTTGAAAAGGAGGGGACCTTTTCTTTACTATGATTTCACGCATTCCGCCAGCGCAGCGTCCATTGAAACGCTACAAAAGATAAAAAGCCCGCTACAGAGGAAAGCCATACCAGTTTCTGTGAGAGCGGCCTCCGCACTTTCCGACTTTTGCTTTAGCAAAATTGCGCAAGCAAAGGAAAGGGTGCAGCCGCGAACGCAGAAACGAAGCCGCCCGGCTTGAGGGAATAAATTACCGATGGAAGTTAAAAGTAAGATGTTTAGCAGAAAAGTTAGCTATAAAAATGCTAGCACTTTTAGGTAAAAAACTGCTTACCACCGGCGAGGTCCTTCACTATCATTCAGGATGACAGAACTTGAAAAGGAAAACGATAAGCTTCAGATCTAAAAACCAAACTACCAACCCGAAGAAATCTCTCCTACCGTGGAGATAATGAGGAAAACGCTACACTTTAGCACTAAAAAAACTCAAACCCGCATTTTCCCCCGCTTCACCAAATAACCATAAAGCACTTTATCAAAAGGCTCATTAATATCCACCGGAATAAAATCGATCTTGTATTGGTGGCATTTTAATTCCAGGCCATGTTTAAAAGTCTCCATCGCGGCTTTATAATTTTCCCGTACCTGGCTGGGCTGCAATTTCAACTCCTCCCCCGTTTCTACATCTACAAATAAATAAGGACGTTCTGAAAATTCGAAGGCTTCTTCCGTTTTCTGATCCATTACATGAAAAAGCAGCACTTCGTGGTTCTGGTGCTTCAAATGCTGCAAAGCCGCAAAAATGGCATCCGAATCTTCCAACCGGCTGAACATATCCGAAAAAATGATCACCAACGAACGTTTCGGAATTTGCTGGGCAATCTGGTGCAGCACTTTGGCAACACTGGTCTGCCCGGTAGGGCGCGGCTGGTTGAGCAGGTTCTGCAACGTCATCATTAACGTATGCACATGCGAACCCGTAGATTTTACCGGCGACTGTTCCAGAATTTTATCGGCGAACGTTATTAATCCCACCGCATCGCGTTGTTTCTGCAACATTGTTGTTAAAGCCGCTGCTGCCAAAGCGCTGAACGTTAACTTTCCGTTTGTAGCTTCCGGGTAATACATACTCGGCGAAACGTCGAGCAGAATGTGGCAGCGTAGGTTCGTTTCTTCTTCGTAGCGCTTTACAAAAAGTTTATCGGTGCGGGCAAAAACTTTCCAGTCTATGTGGCGGGTGCTTTCGCCGCTGTTGTATAAACGGTGCTCCGAAAATTCTACCGAAAACCCGTGATAAGGCGATTTATGCAGGCCGGTTATAAAGCCTTCTACCAGCTGACGGGCCAGAAATTCCATGTTACCGAACTGCCGGACGGTTGCTAAATCTACCTGTTGAGCCATATTATATAATTGAAAACGAAAGAATTACTGAAAAACGCTATGCTTTTAACGCAAAAAACCCGCATTATTGCTGTTGGAAATATGGTGAAATTTCCGTTAAAAATTTTTATTGTTCAAACTAAACTTTTATTTTTAGCAGATAAAATAAATGTATCTAACTAAAGCCCTGTGGAAGAGAACAACGAAAAAGCAGAAATTTATTCGCAACGAATAAGAGCCGGCAAACGCACCTATTTCTTTGATGTAAAATCAACGCGTTCCAACGACTTCTATCTGACTATTACGGAGAGTAAGCGCAAGTTCAACAACGATACATACTCTTACGAGAAGCACAAAATTTTCTTATACAAAGAAGATTTCGCCAAATTTATGGAAGCCCTGCAAGGCACCATCGATCACGTAAAAACCAACCTCCTTTCCGAAGAAGACCTCGCCGAACTCGAGCGTCTGGAAAATGAGCCCGTAGCTGTTCTGGACGAAGAACTGAAATGGGAATAGGTTGAAATAAAACTATGAAGCAAATTTTTGAAAGCCCCCGGAAATTCCGGAGGCTTTTTTATTTTTCACAAAAGGCTATTCCTTTGGATGGAAAAACTCAAAAAACGAACCAAATCCGGCAAACAATTAACCTTCCTGAATTAACCAAATAAACCGTATCTTTGCGGCCGGTTTCTAAAACCAGATAAATCAATTCAGAAACAATAAATAAAAATATATTATGGGACTTCGCTGCGGAATTGTCGGGCTGCCGAACGTAGGAAAATCAACCTTATTCAACGCCATTTCCAGCGCCAAAGCTGAATCTGCCAACTATCCTTTCTGTACTATTGAGCCAAACGTAGGCGTGGTAACCGTACCGGATGAACGTCTGCAGATTCTGGAAGAACTGGTTCACCCGGAGCGCGTACTGCCAACTATTGTAGAGTTTGTAGATATTGCCGGTTTGGTTAAAGGTGCTTCTAAAGGCGAAGGTCTGGGCAATAAATTCCTGGCCAACATCCGCGAAGTAGATGCCATTATTCACGTAATCCGTTGCTTCGATGATCCGAATATTGTGCACGTGGCCGGCGGCGTAGATCCGGTTTTCGACAAAGACGTGATCGATACAGAATTGCAGATCAAAGACCTGGAATCTATCGATAAAAAGATCCAGAAGGTGGAGCGCACTGCCAAAGCCGGCGATGCGAAAGCAAAAAAAGAACTGGCCAGCTTACTGAAATTCAAAGAGCATTTAACGGCCGGTAAAAATGCGCGTTCGCTGGAAGTTTCGGAAGAAGACCTGGAAGCCGTGGAAGACCTGAAACTGCTTACTATTAAGCCGGTAATTTACGCAGCCAACGTAGATGAATCTTCCATTAATTCCGGAAACAAATTTGTAGAAGCGTTGAAGGAACACGTAAAAGATGAAAACGCCGAAGTGGTAGTAATTTCTGCCGCCATTGAAGCGCAGATCGCCGAAATTGAAGATCCGGAAGACAAACAAATGTTCCTGGAAGAATACGGATTAACCGAATCTGGCCTGAACAAACTGATCCGCGCCTCTTATTCTATCCTGAACCTGATCACGTACTTCACGGCCGGCGTAAAAGAAGTTCGCGCCTGGACTATCGAAAAAGGCTGGAAAGCACCTGCTGCGGCCGGCGTAATTCACACCGACTTCGAAAAAGGCTTTATCCGTGCCGAAGTTATTAAGCTGAAAGATTACCAGGAATATAAATCGGAAACGAAAATTAAAGAAGCCGGTAAAATGGCGGTAGAAGGTAAAGAATACGTGGTGCAAGACGGCGACATCATGCACTTCCGTTTCAACGTATAAACTGAAAAACGATAGGATTTCCCGCTAAGAAACTAAAAGCCAGCTTCAGAAATGAGGCTGGCTTTTTTTAATTATTGATTGAGAGAATGATTGAATGAGTGAATAAATTATTTAAGCCAACTTAATTTCAATTTGAGACTATTTAATAACTCATTACGTCTTTTAGCTTTTAATCTCAAATACATTTAACTATTCAATAATTCTCACATTCACTCATTCAATAATTAAATTTATCGGTCCCCGTTCACCTGCTGCGCCACATACGAGATCAGCAGATCGGCGCGGCTTCCCGGCGGACGATAATAAACCAGCAGATCATAGAAATTTTCGGTATCGGCAAAACTATTTTCGAAGTAACGTTCGTCAATCATACCGTCTGGCATTTTCACACCGAGCATAAAATTGTAATAACCCTGTTTGAGCAAAGCCCGGCCAGTATAAGCTTTTTCGGTGGGGTGATATGTCAGTTTGAAATTTTCCTGCGCTTTCCATTCGCTCAGCTGGCCTAAAACATAAACCGGTCCGGGCGCTTCTGTTTCGGCCTTCACCTGTAAATTCACCCACGCATAATCGCCTTCGGTATTGCCGTTGCCGTATTCGCGGTTGTCAATAATAAATTTACCATTCACATCTGGATAACGGGCATAAACATCTTTCGCCCGACTTTGTTGTACACTTAACAGCACTTCGGTAGGGTTTACTTCGCGGTTTATCGATGCCAGGTTAAAACCTGTATAACGCAAACTTCTGGTATCGAAAACGCGAAATTCATTCAGACCGAAAAAATTGTAGCGCGCATCGTAAAACGTATATTCCAGGCGTTTCTGTGCGTCGTGTACATAGGTTGGCCGGATGTTGAATTTGGCATTGTCCCAACGCTGGTTCTGGCGCAAAACGATCTTCACTTCCTGCTGCGGATTGATCAGTTCGTATTTGCCATACATAATATTGATATTGAGCTGCTGCATGGAATAACGCTCGCCTACACCAGCTGAAAACGTGGGTATCAGGCTGGCTCCCACCAGGTTTTCGTAAACCATAAAACGGCGCGTCATTACGTAATTGCTTTGTTCATCCGAAACCACCAGCAGATAATTGCCGGAGATTTTAACGCGCGGTACCCGGAAACTGTAATGAAAGAACGGCACTTTGGTGTTCCCGTTCGGGCGAATATCGGTTATGTAATATTCGTTGTAATCGTTCGCATACTGAATTTCCGAAAGCGTGGATGGCGCCCAATTATAATCGCAATGGATCACTTTCACCCGGAAACGTTTCTGCACCTCACTCAACTCATCGAATTCCAGAATAATCGGTACACTTTGCGCGAAAGAAATTACCGGAGCCGTTAAAATATCTTCCGCAGTGCCGGTTGCGGCATAAAACTGCACCGTTTTAATCGCATCGGAATAAATGTGATCGGTGTATTGCAACGTGCGTTGCGCGTAGTATTCCGGGGTTTTGGCAACAGTGGTATTTTCACCGGTAATAGGTTCGCCGAGCGGTACGCAACCCAGCAAACTCAAACTCAGAAAGGCTAAAACGGTATGGTTTCGGAAGGAAAAAGTCATGCAGTAGGTTTAAGTTGCAGCAATTTTAACGCAGGGAAATTAATCATTATTTTTAAAAAGTACCGGCGTAAAAAAATCTTAAAGTAAAAGAAAGCCCCTGACTTATGCCAGGGGCGATCCAAAAAGCAATAATATTAAAAGTTAAAACTGAATTCCTGCCCGCGTTTCTAAACAACCATTTAACAATTAAGCGATTTAGCCCTTCAACTGGCTTTCCAGATTTTCAACCTGTTCTGCTACTTTTTCCCATTCTGTGTTTTTGGCGTCCAGTTCCTTTTTTGTTTTCTCGAATTTCAGAGTATAATCGGTTAGAGAACTGACATTGCCGTAGACTTCAGGTTCGGCCAGTTTTGCTTCGTATGCAGCCAGTTCTTCTTCCAGTTCCTGCACTTTTTTCTCCACTTCCTGCAATTGCTTATTGGCTTTTTTCAGGTCATTTTGCAGCTGCTGATAATTGTTCGGCTTTACTTCAGGTTTGGGTTTTACCTCCGTTTTTGCTACCGTTTTTACCGGATTTAAAGCAGCATTTTTCTTCGCTTCTTTCTCCCGGCTTTCTTGGAATTGCTCGAATTCGTGATATGTTCCCGGGTATTCTTTCAGCTGATAATCTTCTATGTACCAGATCTTGTTCGCCACATTTTCTACGAAATAACGGTCATGGGAAATAACCACAAACGTACCTTCATATTGATCCAGCGCCTGAATCAAGATGTTTACCGATTGCATATCCAGGTGGTTGGTAGGTTCATCGAGCAGCAGGAAGTTCGCTTCGGAAATCAGAGTTTTAGCAAGCGCTACGCGGCTTTTTTCACCACCTGAAAGCACTTTGATTTTCTTGAAGACCTGGTCACCGGTAAATAAAAACGAACCTAAAATGGTGCGCAATTCCATTTCGTTGCGTTTGCTGCCTGCTTCGGTAAGTTCCTGTAGAATTTCATTCTCAACCGTTAAACTTTCGAGCTGGTGCTGCGCATAAAATGCCATAATTACGTTGTGGCCCAATTGCCGCTTACCGTCTACCGGTTCGGTGCCGGCCACAATGCGCATAAGCGTAGATTTACCTTTTCCGTTCGCCCCGATCAATGCAATTTTATCGCCGCGCTCAATGTTCACGTTCGTATCGCGGAAAATGATTTTATCGCCGTATTTTTTGCTCATGTGCTCCAGGCGCAGAATATGGCGGCCTGGTTCTACGCTGAACTGGAACTTGAAATTTACTTTCGGCGCATCGCTTGCTACATCTTCAATGCGGTCCATGCGTTCCAGCGCTTTCATGCGGCTTTGGGCTTGTTTGGCTTTGGTAGCTTTGGCTTTGAAACGCTCGATAAAACGTTCCGTTTGCCGGATAGCAGCCTGCTGGTTTTCGAAAGCGCCTTTCTGAATTTCGTTACGGAGTTCCTTTTCCTCTAAATAAAAACTGTAATTACCGGCGTAGATATTCAGTTTCTGCTGTGCCACTTCCACCGTCATGTTCGTGGTCTTATCCAGGAATTCCCGGTCGTGCGATACAATAATCACCGCGCCTTCGTAACCTTCCAGATAGTTTTCCAGCCATTTAATAGAAGGTAAGTCTAAGTGGTTGGTTGGCTCATCGAGCAAGAGCAAAGATGGTTTCTGCAAGAGTATTTTTGCGAGCATCACGCGCATGCGCCAGCCTCCGGAAAACGTTTTTAAAGGCCGCTGCAATTCTTCGGTGGTAAAGCCCAGACCTTCCAGAATTTCTTCCGCTTTTGTTTGCATGTTGTAACCATCCAGCGCATCAAATTCATCCTGCAGTTTGGCCAGTTTTTCTACCAGAGAATCTTCGTAATTCGTATCCATCTGGTGCAGCACTTCATCAATTTCCTTCTGTACTTCCAGCGCCCGTTCAAATGCCTGCATGGCCACGCTCAGAATACTTTCGTGCGTATCGTAACTCAGCAGATCCTGATTCAGGAAACCGATGGTAGTATCTTTGCTCATCTGAATGCTGCCGGAATCGGGTTTGTATTCGCCTACCAACACGCGCAGCAAAGTAGATTTACCGGTACCATTCAGCCCGATCAGGCCGATCTTATCTTTGGGTTTTATATGTAAACTGGCGTCTTCGTAAAGGGTACGGCTGCCAAAATGAAAACTAAGGTTATTAATGGAGATCATAATTGCCCTGAAATGAAAGCGCAAAGGTACGTATTTTAGTCCGGTTTGCTCCGTCTCCGCCTGGCTTGTTGCCTTACTGTTGCAATTGCAATCATAATTGTTTGCCCCTGAAAGTTCTAATCAACTTTAAATTTGCACCGGAATTACCGCAGACTTAAAGCATTGACTGTACCTAAATCTTAAAATTAGCCCGATTTAATAGTTTTTATGCGCCGAATGCTACCGTTTTTTAAATTAAAAACAGTATCTTTTCCGAAGAAAAAAAGTACAAGCGTTGGCAAGGCGCTTATAATTTGCCGAATCAGCATTAGAAAGGACCGTGAATTTATGTTAGCTGTTGCTTCCCTCCTTGACCAGGAACATACCGATAAAGTAAACCAGATCGTTACACAGCTCGACAGCATTTTCGGGCTCAAAGGTGTACAACTCACTCCTTATCCGCACCTTACCTGGCTTACCACAGACGTAGCAAAAATGTCGGATCTGAAAGATTATTTGCGGAAGATTTCCCTGCAATCGCAGCCATTAAGTGCGCGGACCATGGGCATCGGCATTTTTCCCGGCGATAAACCAGTAATTTACATCCCCATTTTACGTACCCGCGAGATCAACCGTTTTCATGCCCGCTTATTTCAGGAGATCAGCGAATTCAGCGACCAGACCGGTCATTTCTACGATCCTAACCTCTGGATGCCTCATTTAACGCTGGCCCTAGGCGATACCAGTTCCTGGAGTTTAGCCCCGGTGCTGCATTACCTTAACCAGTTCCGTTTCGATTGGAACATGACCTTGGATAACCTTTGCATTATCAAAAAATCGGGCGATAAATTCCTGAAAGAAGAAGTGTATAATTTTGCGGAGTTTGTGGGAAGTTGAGTAAAAGAATTATTGCAGCGATACTTCATTTTATTTCTTTGCAAAAGGCCGTTATTATTTAATCAAAATTTCATTTAATACTCTTTACCAATTCTATGGAAAACCCATTCCAATTTGTTCCTGCTGACATTATGCCGCAACTGGCAAACATGAAACCTTACACTGTAATCATTCTGAAAAAAGGCCCGAATTTCGATTCAGCCGAAACGCTGAAAATTATTCAGGCAGAACATTTACCGTATATTTTTAATCTCCGCGCCGAAGGCAAAATGCTGCTTACCCTGCCAGTACAGGACAATACCGATGTAGCCGCCGTTGGCGTTTATAATTCTTTAGACAAAGAAGAAATTCAGAAATTAACCGAAGCCGATCCGGCCATTCAGAAAGGCGTTTTCACATATGAATTAATGAATTCAATCGGTATGAAAGGCGATACGCTGGTCTAGTTTTTTCGCTTAAAACCATACCGTTTTTAAATAAGAAAGCACTGCAAAAACTGCAGCGCTTTTTTTGTTGCATTGCCGTCTGCTAAAGTTTAATGTGCTTAGTTTGCAGAAAATATTTAAGATTAATTTTATCTGTAGAGACGCAATACTTTGCGTCTACATTCAAGGCAGCAGCGTTGGGTATTCCTGCAAAACCAACCACAGGGCAAAATAAATTATTGGCAGTCAACCACGTAAATCGCACGCCTGAAAAGACGCAAAGTATTGCGTCTCTGTAATCATAACAATCTTATACAAAAAAAAGCCCGGAAAATCTCCCGGGCTTTTTTCATAAAATTGTCAATCCAAAATCGACAATCGTAAATCAAATTACATATCCAATACCATCGCAAAGATCAGTGGAGCTACGATTGTTGCGTCTGATTCGATCACGTATTTCGGCGTATCGATTCCTAATTTACCCCAGGTAATTTTCTCGTTTGGTACCGCGCCGGAATAAGAACCGTAGCTGGTTGTAGAATCGGAGATCTGGCAGAAATAACCCCATAATGGTACGCCGGTTCTTTGAAGATCCTGGTGCAACATAGGTACCACGCAGATCGGGAAATCGCCGGCAATACCGCCACCTATCTGGAAGAAACCAATAGTAGATTCTTCTTTTGCAGTTTTAGTATACCAATCCGCCAGCTCGATCATGTACTGAATACCGGTTTTCATGGTATGCACATTCTTGATGTCGCCGGAAATTACGTGGCCTGCATAAATGTTACCCAAGGTAGAATCTTCCCAACCCGGAACGATGATCGGTAGATTTTTCTTAGCAGCTTCCAGCATCCAGCTGTTTTTAGGATCGATCTGGTAATACTGCTCCAGATCTCCTGAAAGTAAAATCTGGTAGAAGAACTCATGCGGGAAATAAGATTTACCTTCCTGATCAGCTTTTTCCCAGAATTTCAATACCGTATTTTCCAGGCGGCGCATCGCTTCGTGTTCCGGAATACAGGTATCAGTTACGCGGTTCATGTGGCGCTCAAGCAGAGCTTGTTCGTCAGCCGGCGTAAGGTCGCGATAATGCGGAATACGCTCGTAGAAATCATGGGCTACCAGGTTAAAAATATCTTCTTCCAAATTAGCGCCGGTACAGGTAATGGCCTGCACTTTATCCTGACGGATCATTTCGGCTAAAATAATGCCCAGCTCAGCGGTACTCATCGCACCCGCCAGCGTGATCATCATTTTATTGCCATCGGCTAAATGTTTTTTATATCCTTCAGCAGCATCTATTAAAGAGGCCGCGTTGAAATGCTTGAAATGTTTCTTTAAGAAATTACTTACTTCCATGCTTATTTTTTCGATTTAGGGTTTTTATTTTACCCGAGATTCAAACTTTAAAATCTATGTAATAATTCAAAAAAACGGTATGCTTTTAAAGGCAAAAACCCGGATATCATTTAAATGAAATTATTCCTGTGTTCATTACTTTTTTACCGTAAAACGATAGCGTTTTAAACTGGTTTTTCAACCATCAGGTTATGGTTCGTGAAAACGCAGATATCAGCCGCAATGTTTAAGCTTTCGCGCACCATTTCTTCGGCGGTTAAATGCGGTGCATGTTTTTTTAAGGCGGTGGCTGCAGATAAGGCATAATTACTACCCGAACCAATGGCTGCGATCTGATTATCTGGTTCCAGCACGTCGCCGGTACCGGAAATGATCAGCAATTCAGTTTTATCGGCTACCACCATCATAGCTTCCAGTTTGCTCAAATAACGGTCGGTGCGCCAGTCTTTGGCAAGTTCTATGGCAGCCCGTTTCATATTCTGGCCGTAGGCATTCAGCTTGGCTTCAAAACGCTCCAGCAAGGTAAAAGCATCGGCAGTAGAACCAGCAAAACCCGTTACAATTTTGCCATCCAGCAGTTTACGGATCTTTTTTACGTTGCTTTTGGCAATGGTATTTCCCATGCTGGCCTGCCCATCGGCGCCCACGGCCATTTCGCCGTTATGGTAAATGCCTACTACCGTGGTAGATCTTATTTTTACTTTAGTCATGTTCTAAATTTTTGAGAAACCAGTTCTCTCCTCTTAAATATGGTCAAATTTAGCAAATACACCGATTACTTCTGCATTTTATATTTTTAATAGCCACGGGCTGCACCAAACGCTATTTTCTTCCCTTCAAACCATTTTAAAACACTGCCTGGTTAATTACTAATTGGCAGTTTTTATTGCCTGATCGGAACATCCGTAAAAGTACCTTGCGTAATTTCTTTGTTTTCAGTAGCGGAATTTCCCTGAGCAGGAGTTGCTAGGAAAGAAAAACTGCCGGAAATTTTCTTTTCCAGGGTATCGAATTTGGTAACTGTTAAATTAGCCGAAACGGCCAGCCAAGTTTGGAATGTAATACCCTGCGGATTTTCGTGAATGATCACATACCGACCCGAAGTAACAGAATCGTAGGTTCCAGCCTGGTTAATAATGGGCAGAACCAGACTCAGCATTTCACTCTTTTCTGTAGTGCCGCTTATTTCCATCCGAATAATAGAAGTGGTTTGCGCATCAGTGGCATCGGCCACGGTACTGGTTTCCTGGCCATTAACTTTGGCTTTCATGGTTCCTGTTGCAGCAGGAAGAAAAACGTCAACTTTTTCTTCATCTTTGTTGCAGCTTGTCAGCAGTAAAATTACAGCCAAAGCCATTAGAAATGATCTGATACGCATCTGCATGATCTGAGAAATGAACGGAAATTTTTCAGCAGGAATTTCTTAATATGAAAATGCTTTTAAAAGTAAGCTGCATGTTTCCGATAAAAAGCGGTATGCTTTTAACCTGAAAAAGTCGGAAGCGAATATTGCCAGATTTTCAAAGTTACGTTTAAAATTCTGAACGAAATGAAGTTTATTTTGAAGCAGTTTTTGCATTCGTTGCAGCACTTTTTCATCCTTAAACCCTACCTTTTTTTATAAACCGGAAACAAAAAAAAACCTTCCATTGCTGAAAGGCTTTTTGTTTTAAATTATTCCTGAAAATTATTTCCAGTCCGGCATTTCACCTTCGTTAAAAAGTTTTCTGCGGTTGTTGCCGTCCACATCCATGATCCAGATCTCTTTTGTACTGCCCAAGGCATTGCTCGATTGTTCAAAAATTATCTGTGCGCCGTTCGGAGAAAATCTTGGATTGGTATCGTTGTAACCGGCTGGTTTGTTTAGGGAAAGATCGACCGTATCTGATTTATTGAGCCGCATCAGGAAAATGTGCGAATTCAGTTGTCTGCCATTGGCAGCGTTAAAACCATCTATGTCGCGGGTAAAAAGTACATCCTGACCATTAATTGAAAAAGTAGGACTCTCGATCCGGCCCGGCATATTTCCTAAAAACTGCGTCATGCCGGTTCCGTTATCGTTCATCAGGTAAAGCTCAGAACTGAAAATATCGGTACCCATGGTTTGCGCAATGATCTTGTTTCCCTGGTCGGTCCAGTCGAGCTGGCGAAAATGGCGGTTAGCCGGAGCCGTTGCCAGCAATTGGTTGCCAGTGCCGTTGCGGTTTATTTTGTAGAGCTTATCGTAATGCGCATAAATGAGCTGCGAGCCATCCGGCGACCAGGCATAACCAATTCCATCGTTGTGGTAACCCGCTATTGGGAAAGAAACCGTAACGCGTTTTTTGTTCGAGCCGTCGCGGTTCATGGTAAAAATATGCCACGAACCGTATTCGTTGGTAGTAAACGCAATTTTATCGCGTAACGGGCTTAGCAAAGGCTGGTTTTCCTGGTAAGAAGTATTTGTCAGGCGCACTTCCGGAATGGTATCGGCGGTAAAAATTTCGCGGGAACCGCCCATTTCTTTAACGAAAAGATATTTGAAATTTGGCATATCCAGGGTCCGGAAACTCCAGATATCACTTTTGGTTTCCAGGCTGAAAGGATCCTGAGCGGTAACCTGCCAGTAATAAACCGTATTGTATTTCAAGCCATCGGCCACAACACTGGTATCACTAATATTCTGCGCGATCAGGCGTTTAGCCGACATTCCCGATTCAAATAATTCGACCGTATAATTTAAACTATCTTCTTCATCCGGGTCCTTTCCAGACCAGACTAATCGCACCGACACCGGCTGCTTTTCGCTCTGATTCGCAGGCAAAGCCAGCACAGGTTTGTCAGGCGCTTTATTGGTACCATCACTTTTTTCGAGAATAATGCGTATGTCGGAGATCTTATCTCGGGCTACCAGAATATTTACGGAAGTAGTGCGGTAGCCAACTTTTTTTGCCGTAACGCTGTAATTGCCCACAATTACATCATTTATCTGAAAACGGCCGGTATTATCGGTGGCAATAGCGCTGGTAGCCGGGTTGGTGGTTATACTTACATTTTCCAGGACGGCATTAGTTTCAGCTTCTACCACTACTCCGGTTATGGTGCCGGAAACAGTTGGTTCTACGGTATCTTCTTTACACGAATACCAGATAAGCGGCAGCGCAGCAAACAGCAGCACTCTTAGGAATGCAAAATTTTTAGACATGGTTCGGAAGTGTTGGATAGCGTTTAGAGCGATGGCAAATTGCCAGGTAAGCGTAAGCGGTACTCAGGAATTATAAAAAGTCTGATCAAATAGGGAAAAAGCAATGAAAATCAGGGTTCGGTAGCTTCAGTCTTTTTCCCGTTAAATTCCACCGAATCCTGCGAAACAAGTTCGCCATCCCGGTAGACCATTAATTTTATAGCGTAATTATCGTCAGGATTTACGTTGATGCGGGTTTGCGCCAGCAGTTCTTTTTCACCTGCTTCTACTTCAAAACTTCCTCCCTGCGTATTGCGGCTACTGCCCGATCTGCCTTGTTTGGTGGTGTAGAGTTTATAACTCAGTTTCTCGGTGGTATTGCCGGCGTTCTGGTAATAGCTTTTTATTTGCAGCATATTTTCCTGCTGGTCCAGCACAATTTTTGCTTCCCCGCCAGAGCTTTTTTCAGGATTTTCATTAACAAAAGCAAACAAACCGAAAGTTGATAATAAGAGCAGTTTTTTTGAAAAGATCATAAGCTTTATTTCTATTTATTGCAGACAGAAAAACGCTATTATTTGGGCATTAAAAAGTAAAAAGGTAAAACAATTATTGCGTATTTCACCCGAATTTAATACCCGTTGGTAATGGTAATATTCATACCGGTACCCTGCTGAAGTACTTCATAACCCTTGTTTTGAGTACCGTTTTCGTACTGATTGATCTGGTTATTATTTCCCTGCTGGGTAAGGCGGTAATTCATGCCATCGCCGTTTATGTTCTGATTGATCTGGTTATTATTGCCGAATTGGTTGATGGTGCTTTCGTTATTGCTGCCGTTCATCCGGCCTTCATAATCGTTGCCCTCGCCTAACTGGTTAACTCTTCCCTTATTATTCTCTCCGGTTTGTTCCAGGCTGGCATTATTCAGATTCCCAGATTGCATGATCACGATCATATTAGGATTACGGGTGCTTCCGCTGTTTACCTGTTTTCCATCGAAGGTATTACTATTACCTTCCTGTATTACAAGCGCGGCATTTTGAACATTGGCGGGAAGATTATCCTGCACCGATTTATTCAGAATATAACGTTCGCTGGCCAATTCCTGGCTCGTTAGAAGTTCATCCTCGTACTTCCCGGATTGCGCCATACACAAAACCGGTACAATTGCCAGAAAAACAATTACATGGGTCAGAAGTTTTCTCATGGTAGTTTTAGCCGCTTAATGTTAAAATGATACGAATAAAATTCAATTTAATCTTACCTAAAATCAATTATTAACCGATAATTCCGGTAAACAACAAAGTATTCTCCGCCAATTCACATAAATCGGCAGTAAAGGAAATCACAATCTTGCATTTAAAGCCAGGCATCATTTTTTACCTATAAAATGCTACCATTTCCAGGTAAAACCGAATGCCTGTCTTTCATAATGCTTTTGATGTTTCTTGCGAAATTAGATTTGCTTCAGCGTTTTTTCTAGTATAAACCTACCGATTTAATTAGTTTAGTTGGTGATAACCGTACCGTTTGACTGGTGTACGATGCTGCTGTTATTGTTGCCGTTCTGGAAAATATCGCTCGAATGAAAACTTCCTGATTGATCGGTTTCAGCAAAATTGCCCATACCCATCTGAATTACATCCGACTTATGATCCTCTCCGCCCTGAATGGTAATGGCAAAATTACCCATCCCACTTTGCTCAATATCCGATTCATGATCTTCGCCCTGCTGAATTAAGGCCGCCGTATTGCCAATGCCGGATTGCCACACTTTTGAGTCGTTATCGAAACCAACCTGGAACGTTGCCGATGTATTTTCTTCCCCGAACTGGGTAACTTTGGCTTTATTATCCTCGCCGGTCTGGCTAACTTCCGAATCATTCATAATTCCAACCTGCTTAACTTTGGTATAATTGTCAGAACCAAACTGGCTTAATTCTGAAGTATTCAAATCCCCGATTTGCTTTACATAAGCGCTGTTATCCTCGCCATCCTGATCCACACCCGAAGCATTATCGGAACCGATCTGTTTAACCTTGCTGTAGTTGTCCTGCCCGAAAGCAATCTGCACCAGCAAAAACGCAAAAATGGTGAATAAAAAATTTTTCATAGAACTAATGTTTAAGAGGTAAGAAAATCATTCAATTAATTGAATATTAGACCAATGCATGCTAATGGCTTATACGCTTTTCAGAATTTTAAGCAGCATAAATTGCCTTTTTTTTATTACTGAAAACGGTATGCTTTTAAGCCCAAAAAGTCTGCAATATTCTCTTTTCAATAACATCTAACTTTAACCGATGTTTTTTTCTTAACCTTTTTAAAAGATATAACCCGGCAAACAAAATAGCCTGCCAGGTTATATCACGCTCAATTTAGAAATTCTGCTTATTCAATTTGTTTGTTGCACATTGCTTACATTAAAGGTTCCGATCTGCGTTGTAGTATTTGTGTGAGCGTTTCCAAGCTGCTCCGTAAAAGAAAAGTTTGCATCTCCTATCTGATCAACCTGCGATATGTTATGGTCACCATCTTGTTCCACATAATTATAGTTTCCATTACCCAATTGATCCACTGTAGACCAATTGTCATTACCTACCTGAATTACGCCGGAATAATTCCAGTCACCTTCCTGCAGCACATGAGAAAAATGCTCATCGCCATATTGGCCTACTCCTGAATTATTTGCATTACCGGTTTGCTCTGCATGCGAAACATGTACGTAGCCAACCTGGGTAACGAAAGATTTGTTATCATCTCCCGTCTGAAATATATCCGATTCGTGACTATAGCCGGTTTGCGCAGCAATGGCAAAGTTCAGCCAACCAGTTTGCGTTACATCGGAACTGTGAAAATCGCCCGACTGGCCAACAATTGCCCTGTTATCAGATCCCGTTTGCTCTACTTCAGAATGACTTTGGTCCCCGATCTGTGTAACCTCCGCTTCATTGCTATTCCCGATCTGATCCACATAAGAATCATTCCAGACACCTTCCTGCTCAACGTCAGATTCATTTTCATTTCCTGTCTGTAAAACAACCGAAATATTTTGAAGTCCTTCCTGAGCTACCAACGAGGTATTATCATCTCCCAATTGCATAACTTCGTTTTTGTTATTCTGAGCAAATGAAAGGTTTGCAGCGCAACATGCAGCTGCGGCAATCAGCATTATTCTTTTCATACTTCTTTAAATTTAGGTTTTCTAAAATGGACATAGGCAGAATTGCCAATACTTTGCAACACAAAAAATAAGCGCGAAAAAACGCTATGCCGGAAGTTCTGAAAAGTCTGAAAGGACAGGAAAACAGATCTGAAGGATTACAGTTTCAGGATTTACCTGTAAGATTTGAAAAAAAGGAACACCGGCAAACAAAATGTCTGCCGGTGTTCTTAAGTGGTTCCTTATAAAGGGTTCTTTTTAATTGCGGGTTTTTAGTTAGTCTGGTGAACAAAGCTGCCGTTACCATTGCCAATCTGCAGTACATTGCTAGAGTGGAAAGCACCTGTCTGAATTACTGCAGAACCGTTGCCATCGCCATACTGACCTACGCTAGACCAGTTGTCATAACCAGCCTGTAAAACCAGTGAGCCATTGTAGTTACCGTCCTGCTCAACGCGAGAGCCATTCTCCTCGCCCAGCTGAACAACTAACGATCCGTTACGACGGCCATCCTGCTCAACTCTAGACCAGTTATCATCACCTAACTGACCAACCAGGGAAAGGTTGTCGTGGCCATCCTGATAAACCCGAGATTCGTTATCATCGCCAACCTGAGCTACAGCAGACAAGTTATTCGAGCCATCTTGTTCTACGCGAGAAATGTTGTCCTCACCAAGTTGAATTACGAGAGATCCGTTAGCGTAACCATCCTGCTCAACATCAGATCTGTTGTCGTCACCAAACTGTGCTACGATCGATCCGTTGCCAAAACCTTTCTGATCTACATCAGAATCATGGCTGCTTCCAACCTGCACTACTAAAGATCCGTTGCCTGCACCGATCTGATCTACGTGAGATTCGTTTCGGGTACCGATCTGGGCAACCAGAGATTCGTTGAATCCGCCATATTGGCCTACAGTAGATTCATTGTCTTTTCCAGCCTGGAAAACTCTTGAGCCATTCAACAGGCCATGTTGATCAACCAGAGATGTGTTATCATCTCCATACTGCAACACATCGCTATCGTTTCCTTGAGCGAAAGATGTGTTTACTGCGAAGAACGCAACGGCGGCAGCTAGCATTACTTTTTTCATAATAGTTTTTGGTTTTTGGTTAGAAATAAAGATTTATATGGTCTTATACTTCTGACAACCTCGAAGGTTATATTTTTTTTTATATTTTTTTATGTTTTTGGACAATTTATTAACCTTTTATTTACATTTAAACAATATTTTATATGATATTAGTCATTATACATGAAAATTTTACAATATGTTTGCACTAAAAAACCCAAAAAATATTAGTATTTTTTTTATTAATAAATATTCTTATTCCAATTTTTAATTAAATTATGAATATATATTACACTTCATTGAGAAATTAATTAAGTTATATTTCACAATTTTATAGTTCACTTATAGCTAAAGCATTAATTAATATTAATAAAACTTTAAGTATGTGTTATTTTATTATCAACATTTACTTATTAATCTTTATCCAACCATCTCCGAAATTCGATAGCAAAAAAAAATGGCCTCTTAAGGAGGCCATTGAAACGTGTGTAGTAGTTAATCATCAACGGGGGGCAGATTTATTTTTATTTACGAAGAGAGGCCCCAAGTACCAGTTTATTCCGAACTTTCCGCTCCAGTAATAGTCGTTGTATTTTCCCTGCTCCAGCCCATCCAGATTATCGCTGAAGAGATAATGATTCTGGAGCGACAAATTTAACCCGAGCCGGTCTTTCACCAGGAATTCCAAACCAACGCCGGCATTTACCGAAGGGAACAATTCATAATTCGTGGCAGAAAGCAGATCCTCCTGCGTAGCAATAACGCCTAAACCACCAATTATATAAGGTGTATAGCGGTCTTTCGGGAAGAGCCGGTACAACATACCTACTTCTGCGAAAGAAAGATCAGCGTTAAAAGCATTGGTAGCAAAAAGTTTTCCCCGGCCCACTTTCATATAATAACCCAGGTAATTGCGGGTGTTTAAAGTCAGCATGAGATCGCCGATGGGCCTTATCTGGGAATTGGCAAAATCACCGTCGTAATCTACGCCGCCGGCATTAAAACCAATGCTCAATAAACTGCGACGATCTACCAGTAAACGGCCTAACTCATCGGTAAAGCGGTTCTCGTTTTTCTCGGCCATGTATTTACTGATAACCGATTTGTTGATTTCTGCCCGGATCTTCGTAGCATTTATGGTATCGCTTCCTAAAGATTTGGAGCGTTCACCTGCTTTAAATTGCCACATGCCTTCAATTACGCCTTCAATGATCAAACTTTGCACGGCTTTTTCAATTGCTTCTTTCACCGCCATTTCCGAAGGTTCGTTATACGTAAATCCTGTTTCGGTTTCAAGCAATCGTTTGAATTTTACGAACCGGAATAAACCAACATCTACCTGTTGCGAAAGTATCGTTTTAGAAGTGTAAACCGTTTTTAAGATCCGGCCATTGCTGGTTGAAATGGCACGTAAATAAATAGTTACCCGGTCTTCGCGATATTGCCCGGAAGCACCGGCACCAAAATACCGCAAACCGGCGCCACCCGTCAGCATGTTCGCATCGTAAGAAATAATGCCACCTTCCAGCACAATGCCGGCAAAAAGCAAGGGCGGTAGCATGGGTTCTTTTCTACCGGTTTGTTCCGCATATTCGGCGCGGCTGGAACGAATGATCTTGCGTTCGTTCAATAAGTTGCCCAGATTTTCGCGTTCTATAACGGTAAACCAACCAGATTCTTCCAGCGCCCGGAGTAAAACTGAAGTTGCGCCCTGTGTAACTGCCGTAGAAAAACTGGAGCCTGTGGGCGAAGGTTTATACTGGCCAGTCTGATCACGGAATTTATAAACTGCGGCCACGATCTTTTCTTCCGGAGCCGGCAGGTCTATTAAATTATCGTGGCCAGGAGCTTCCGCACCGATCCGGGCTTTTGATGTTTTTAAAGGCTGATGGAAATACGGCGCACAGCCAAAACTCAGGCCGGCCAGCGCTACAAAAAGAAACAGTTGCCGGAAGTAATTTCTATTTACGTTTTTCATTGGAGCAGCTTCGGAAGTTATCGGATCAGGATTAGGTTAGCAGGAATTTTATTTGAGAACTAATGCGAGTTTTCAGCCTAAAAAGGATACCATTTTCAACTGAAAGGAAGGCCATTTGGTAAAACAGCCTTCGGCAAACTTGCTTCAGAAAATACTCAGGGCATTTTAGGAATGGTAATAGTAGTCTGGTTGCCGGTTACAATATCCTGCACCACCACATTCACCCCATCGGAAGCCGAACTGATATCGATCTCATAATCACCGATCGCGAATTTACCGTCCTTTAAACCGGAATCGCCAAACTGCTGCGCAATAAGCCTTCTGGATAATTCGCTCAGTATCTGCTGGTTAAGCCGGTCCTGAAAACTTTTAAGCGGATCGTTATCTAAAAGATCTTTGAACTGACTATTCTCGTCTTCGAGCTTATTCTGGGCTGTGGCCGAACTTTGCAGCCATTGGTAATTGAAGGTGTTTCCACCGAAAGCCGGATTTTTGGGTTCGTACACAAAATCCTGGGCAGATACTTTTTGGGCGAGTAAAAAGAACCCGATCAGGCAGATCAGGATAAAAGCAAGCTTTTTCATAATTTCATTTTTCGGAAGATTAATTATCATAGTTAAGTATAGTTTTAATTAGTTTTCAGGCCTAAAAGCATAGCGTTTTTAAAACAGGCCGGTGCCTTGCTGGTCATCGCTATCTATCTGGTTTTTCAGGTTTTCGTAATTTAAAAGGTAACCCCGCGTAGATTCCACGGCATTTAAAGCGGCGGCTTCCAGCATATCGTAGCGGGGTTGCAGGTTTTCTTCAATGATCTCCACATCGTTAACCGCAACAATGATCTGAAATCCACGGCCGCGCAATGGACGTTCAATGATCCGGACGGTGTAATTGTTAACCTGTTCGGGTGCTTCCCAGCTGCTGTAAAAAATATCGTAGAAATCGTGGCCGGTTTTGGTGAGGGTTTCATCTATCAGCAAGCCGTCTATTTCAAAAATGAGAGCACTTTCGGCTTTCTGCTGCTTGTCTTTTAAAACTTCTTCGAAGATCTTTTTGAGTGCATCCGGGGCTGGTTGAATGGCTTTCTTCTTATTTTTATTCGTGGCCTGGGCTTTATTATTTTCGGATGCTTTAGGTTTTACGGTGTTGCCAGATTTCCCAACCGGGGCTGCCTGGGTTTTGGTTTTAGAAGGATTTTGTTTCGGAGCAGTTTTGGGAGGAATTTTGCTACCGTTTTGCTGACTGAATGCACAGAATGGCAGCAGCATAACCAATAGGCCGACAACGATAGCTTTGAAAGGAAACATAACAATCCGGAAGTTAAAAGCGCGTAATCTGAGAGTAAGTTCTGCGTATACGAACCTTACTTAATATTATGTTTCCAATATTATTTTTAACTTAATGGGTATTACTAAGATAATATGACGGTTAGCAGGCACATTCCGGACGTTCACCTGCACCGGCGGGTTCTATACAAAAAATGCAGTTATTTTTATTGCGAATTAAATTTGTTTACAAGCTCGAGAAAGGCGTTCCACAATTCATAAAACAAAAAAGCCTTTCCATTGCTGGAAAGGCTTTTTCATCTTAAAACGATAGCTTTATTAAACAAGCATCCGGATCGGATCTTCGAGCAGATTTTTAAAGGTTTGCAGGAAAGCAGAACCAACCGCACCATCTACCACGCGGTGATCGCAGCTCAAGGTTACTTTCATTACATTACCTACTACAATCTGACCGTTTCGTACCACCGGTTTCTGCGTGATCGCGCCAACTGCCATGATGCAGGCATCCGGCGGATTAATGATAGCGGTAAATTCTTCGATGCCGAACATGCCCAGGTTGGAAATGGTAAAGGTATTGCCTTCCCAATCTGATGGTTGTAGTTTTTTCGACTTTGCTTTTCCGCCCAGGTCTTTCACTTCGCCGGCGATCTGGCTCATGGTTTTAACGTCGGCGTTGCGCACAACCGGCACCAATAAACCTTCTTCTACGGCCACGGCTACACCAATATTGATCTGCTTGTTCAGACGAATCTTATCGCCGAGCCATGAAGAATTAACGTATGGATGTTGCTTTAAAGCAGCAGCAGCGGCCTTAATTACCATATCGTTGAAAGAGATCTTCACCGGTGAAATTTCGTTCAGGCTGGTGCGCGCAGCTACCGCTTTATCCATGTCAATTTCCATGGTGAGGTAGAAGTGCGGCGCAGAGAATTTGCTTTCGGCTAAACGCTTGGCAATGATCTTACGCATCTGGCTTACCGGAATTTCCTGACCTGGCTCACCTGCCGGAGCAGCTGCGGCTTGGGTTGGAGCAGCTTGCGGAGCTTTGGCAGCCGATGGCTGAAAGTTCTCGATATCGCGCAGCACAATTCTGCCGTTATCGCCGGAACCTTTAATTTCAGATAAGTTATAGCCTTTTTCTTTTGCTACTTTTTTAGCTAAAGGCGAAGCTTTTACGCGGCCGCCTTCTTCTGAAGTTGTTTGCTGTGCATTTCCGGCCGGAACAGATTTTGTTTCCTGGGTTTCAGCGCCTTTCTGCGTTTTGCTGTCAGTTTGCGCGTTTTCAGTTTCGGCTTCAGACTTAGAACCAGATTTAGCTTCAGTTTTTTCTTCCGAATCGCTACCGTTTCCGCCGTCTAACAATTGTTTGTAATCGGCACCTGCTTCGCCAATAATTGCTAAAACGCTGTCTATCGGAGCGGCATTTCCGGCTTCTACACCTATATATAATAAAGTGCCGTCTTCGTAGCTTTCCAGGTCCATGGTGGCTTTGTCGGTTTGCACCTCGGCCAGCACGTCGCCAGATTTTACTTTATCGCCTACTTTTTTATTCCAGCGCTCAATTACACCTTCCGTCATGGTGTCGCTCATTTTCGGCATCCGGATAACGGTGGCATTTACGTTCGCAGCAGCTTTCTTTTCAGCGGGTTTGCTTTCAGCTTTTTTCTCTTCTTTCGGAGCTTCTTCTATTGAAGTTTCTTCCTTAGAGGTTTCGTTTTTTGGTGCTTCTTCGGTTTTTGCAGCGGCTTTGCCGTTACCACCTTCTTTCAGCAAACCGGAAATATCTTCGCCTTTTTTGCCCACAATTGCCAGAATGCCGTCAACAGCAACCGCATCGCCTTCTTTGGGACCAATGTATAACAGGGTGCCGTCTTCGTAATTTTCCAGCTCCATCGTGGCTTTATCGGTTTGCACTTCCGCCAGAATATCGCCAGATTTTACGGTATCGCCCTCTTTTTTCAGCCAGGAAGAGATAACACCTTCGGTCATGGTGTCGCTCATCTTAGGCATTCTTATTATTTCGGCCATAAATTTTGTATCGCTTTTAAATCGCCCCAAAAATAGGCCGAAAATTAGTTTATTCAAACTTCCGGCCTGCTTTTGTTCAGCTTTAAGTTTTTCTGAAGGTTTACAGGAGTTTTTTGGTTGAAAAGGATAGTGTTTTTGGATCAGGATTAGTAAGATTTAACAGTTTCCAGCTATTAAAATGCTTCAGCCAATTTAAAATGGTAAGCTTGAGGCGGGAAATGATCAAATTCTTTAATTCGGATTTTTGCTTTGAAAATACTTGATAATTTTGAGATAGTATTCGGCTTCTTTCTCGGTTACACGTTTAAGCACGGGCTTTCCATCTCCTTTAACGCTCAGGTTACACTGTAAATATAAAACCTGACCTTGAACAGGCGTTATTTTCTGGCAAATTCTTTCATTGGCTTCTACGCAGATATTTTTCTCGGAAGACGAATTGTTAAAAATAAATTCGGAATATGCCCTGGTATTAATTTCCGCTGCCAGCGAATCGTTTATGTAGATGTTGAGTGGCTCCGGCTTTTCATGCTTAGAATTCCGGTATACCACAATTTTGCTGATTTTCGACTCATCGGTTTCATCCCTTGCTTTTGGAACCGGATTGATCATACCGGTTAAAGGATGTATGGAAAATTCAATTGCATGGGTATTTGCGGTTAAGCCTTGGGCTATTATTCCGCCGGCTACGCCACCAAGTGCACTACCAATTGCTACAGCTGTTTTATCGGTAGTAGTTACATTGGCAACAAACGTAAACTGGTCTTTTCGCTTTGTCAGAAATAAGAGGCTAGGCTTACCACCGAACCGGATATACGTTTTTTTACCATCAGAATAACCCCAGAAATCTTTGATCTTTTTACCGGAATAGGTTTCAAAGTAGTTCCCGAATTTGTTAAAAGTAACTTCCACCTCCGAATAACCCGGAGCATTATTTTTAAACTCCTGAAAATTCATAAAAACGCCGCTTTGAGGAGTTTTTGCTGCAAGCATGGGAATTGTTTGCGGATCAACTTTATTGTAGGTATTTACTTCCAGAAAGGAAGGCGGCACCTGTTTTTCGGCAGCGCATAAATCCGTAAAATTCAATTCGCTGAATTGGGTAAAACAATCTTCCAGAACCCTGGCCAGCAGATTGGCGTGGCCGCCCGCCTCGCTGGTTAATGTAGTGGTTTGCAGCGAACTACCGGTTTGCAAAAGCAGGCAATAAAGAGGCTGACCGGTTTCCTGCGCTAAAAACTCCAGGGCTACTTCTGCAGCCTTATATTCGATGTCGCCAATGTCGCTTTCGGTAATTGAAAATTTATTTACTTTAACAATAACCGGTACTTTTTTCCCTTCTTTAGCAGCATTCGTTATTAAAAACCATTTTAATTCTTCCTTTAACCCCGCCGCAAATTCTATCTGAATTCTTTTATTATTCAGCCCTTTCTGCACCCAGCCAATATTGGATTTATCATCTCGCACATCAATAACTTCTGCTATTTCTATGTTCTGAATAGGTTTTAAAGTACGCTGCCCTGCCAGGCTGATCATTTTGGTTTGGGCAACAACAGAAAAATTAAAAAGTACGCTTAAAAAGATTATTAAAGTAGGCTTCATCTTAAAGAACTAAGATTCAAAGATATGTTTTTCAGGTTATAATAGTTTTTGAATGGAAAACCCTACCGTTTTTAAGCGTACTTTTCTTCAAAATGCTCCAGGTTCAGATATTCCGCCACCCGGAAAAAACTGCCGGTATAATGCAGCACGTATAAGCCCAGGTTTTTATGTTCGAAGGTATCCATGCAGCGGAGCGGGTAATTTAAAATCTGCGCCAGGAAAACCCGCATCGCCCGGCCGTGCATACAAACCAGGACATTTTTTTCTTCCGGCCGGTTTTTAAGCATTTCTATAACCGATACCTGCCGCCGCGCCACATCTTCCGGACTTTCGCCGCCGGCTATTGGAATGTGCGTGTTGCCGGCCTGCCAGGTCGCGATCATATCGTGGTAATATTTATCTTCTTCCAGCGTAATTTTCGTGCCTTCGCGGCTGCCCCAGTTTATTTCGTTCAAGCCAACAAACGCTTCGTGCGGAATGCCATCGTTAATAAAACCGGCTACCGACTGCTGGGCGCGCTGCAAAACGGAAGTGTACACTTTATCGAAAGGAAAATCGCGGTAATGTTTATAGAATTGCTCGGCCTGCCAGTGTCCGGTGGCATTTAAAGGCGCATCTACCCCACTACCCTGCACAATGTTCTGCAGGTTGTAGTCGGTCTGGCCATGGCGGATCAGGTAAACTTTTTTAACAGTCAATTTTCTTCTACTTTTGTCTCAAACTACAATATTACGGTTTTTACGGCCCTACGCATGGAAAATTCAGCAAACACCCTGGAAAAAATTAACGCCTGGCGCAAAAATACCATGGTAGAACATTTAGGAATTGAGCTTACCGAAGTAGGCGAAGGCTACCTTTGCGGCAAAATGCCCGTGGACCACCGCACGCATCAGCCGATGGGTTTATTGCATGGCGGTGCTTCTGTAGCACTAGCCGAAACGTTAGGCAGCATTGGCGCGCAACTAGCCGTAGATCAAAGTAAATACGCCTGCGTGGGTCTGGAAATTAATGCGAACCATATTAAAGGTGTGCGCTCCGGGTTTGTATTTGGCAAGGCAACGGCTGTGCATATTGGCCGCAGCACGCAGGTTTGGGAAATTAAAATTACCAACGAAAAAGATGAACTGGTTTGCCTGAGCCGAATTACCATGGCCGTAATTGAGAAAAAATAAACACCGTGCCCAAGCTTTTAATCGAATCTTTTTATACCGAATTCTCTGTTTCAGAAATTATTGCGGCGCTTTTTAAAACGGCCGTTTCGAAACAGTTTTCTTTCTCCGCCTGGCGTTTGCCGCTTCAGGAAAACCTTCAGATCAGCATTACTTTTCAAACCGAAATTATTCCGGAAAACTTTCCGCTCGAAAATGCTCCGGCTGGTTTCATCATGCATCCGTTTTCGGTTTCAGAAAAAAATAAACCCTACTTTCTGAAAGCCGATCTTTTGTTTGAAGCCGATTTGAAAGCCGAAGAAATTTCCGGCGATGACCTAACTAGTTCTCCTCTGGCCGACGACTTTTTTTCGGCGCTGAAAGCTGCTTTACAAACCCCCGAAACAGACACGAAATGGCACATAGCCGATTCAGAAACAAATGCGACTCCACGCGCCGGTTTTGAAGAACTGGTTGAAAACGCTATCCATTTCATTAAAAAAAGTGAAACCGAAAAAATCGTTCCTTCGCGGGCCGCAGAGAAGCATTTACCGCCGCATTTTTCCCCGGTAAACGGTTTTCTGAAGCTCACGCAGCAATATCCGCTGGCTTTTGTTTCGCTGGTTTCGGCGCCGGAAATTGGTACGTGGCTGGGCGCTTCGCCGGAAATTCTGGTGCAGAAAGATCGCAACAATATTTTCAAAACCATGGCGCTGGCCGGCACGCAAAAACTGGTTTCCGGGCAGAATGCGGCCGATGCGATCTGGCGGCAAAAGGAAATTGAAGAGCAAAGCATGGTGGTGCGTTACATCATAAGTTGCTTTAAAAAGATCAGGCTGCGCGAATACGTGGAAACCGGCCCGCGCACGGCGGTAGCCGGTAATTTACTTCACCTGCGCTCCGACTTCTGCGTGAATCTGAACGAACAAACCGATTTCCCGACGCTTACTTCCGATATGCTGCATCTGCTCCATCCTACCTCGGCGGTTTGCGGGCAACCCAAAGCTGCAGCTTTAGCGTTTCTGAACAAACACGAAAATTACGACCGCAGGTATTACAGCGGTTATTTAGGTCCGGTAAATGTGAACGCGGAAACGGCTGTTTTCGTAAACCTGCGCTGCCTCGAACTGCGGCAAAACGAAGCCATTTTATATGCCGGCGCCGGCGTAACGCAAGATTCCGACCCGCAGAAAGAATGGCTGGAAACCGAACTGAAAATGCAAACTGTAGCCAAAGCGCTGCAAATTTTAACCATGCCCGATGATACTGCAACCGGTTACTGATATTGCTGAAATTTGCGCCCGCCTGGGTTTAAAAAACGTGGTGCTTTCGCCGGGTTCACGCTGCGCACCACTAACCATTGCCTTTGCCCGCCACCCGGAAATGCAGGTAAAGACCGTTTCCGATGAACGTGTAGCAGCTTTTACAGGCCTGGGAATGGCTCAAATTTCCGGGAAAGCTTCGGTGTTGGTTTGTACGTCCGGCACGGCTGCTTACAATTACGCACCCGCCGTGGCCGAAGCGTTTTACCAGCAAATTCCGCTGCTTGTTTTAACCGCCGACCGGCCGAATGAATGGGTAGATCAACAAGACGGACAAACAATACGGCAAACGAATATTTATCAGAATCACATCAAGCAAAGTTTCAATTTTCCGGCAGATCTTACGCACCCTGATGCTATCTGGCACGCGCACCGTTTGGTTTCTGAAGCTATCAACCTGGCGCATGCATTTCCTGCCGGGCCGGTACACATTAATATTCCGTTGCGCGAGCCTTTTTACCCGAAACCGGACGAAGTTTTTGGTTACACAAAGAATCTGAAAATCATTCAGGAAACGGAAAATGCGTTTAAGCTTTCAGATTTGCAAGCCGAAGTTTTAAAAGCGGAACTGCAGCAATTTTCCAGAATTCTAGTGGTGGCTGGTCAGCAGATGCCGGATGCAAAATTGCAGGAAGCGGTTGCGGGTTTTTGTACCCAAAACCATAGCGTTTTGGTAAGCGATGTGATCTCGAATTTTAATGCGGAAAATGCGATCAAGCACCAGGACGTTTTTCTGAATGCGAAAAATCCGGCGACGGAAAATCTGCATCCGGAATTGCTGATCACGTTTGGCAAATCGGTTATTTCAAAGAACCTGAAATTGTTTTTACGTAAGTCGCCCAACCTGCAGCACTGGCACATTCAACCTGCTGGACAAGTAGCCGATACGTTTCAGGCTTTAACGAAAATTATCCGTTGCGAACCTTTGAGTTTTTTCACCAAAATCGGTAGCGTTTCGGGCTTGAAAACTGCTCCGGAATTTGCCGAAAACTGGCAGAAACAAGAAAAACGGGCTGCTGATCATTTAGCCAGTTTCTTTCAAAATAAACCGTTCAACGAATTTTCAGCCTACTGGCTGACAATGCAGAATTTGCCCGAAAACAGCATTTTACACGTGGCTAACAGCATGGCGGTGCGTTACGCTAATTTAATTGGCTTACCAGCTGAAAAGAATATTAAGGTAATTGCCAACCGGGGCACCAGCGGCATAGACGGCTGCACCAGCACGGCTGTAGGAAATGCGTGGCAAAGTGGAAAATTAACTACCCTTTTCACCGGCGACCTGGCTTTCTTTTACGACCGTAACGGCTTGTGGCACAATTATCTGCCGGAAAATTTACGAATTATAGTTTTTAATAACCAGGGCGGCGGCATATTCCGGTTAATTGATGGGCCGGGAAGTCAACCGGAACTTGATGAATATTTCGAAACGCGGCAAATGCTGCAGGCCCAAAACACGGCTAAAGATTTCGGGTTACGGTATTTTAAGTGCGCAACCGAAGCAGAACTCTTACAGATCCTTACGGAATTTTATAAACAAAATGGCGCAACTATTCTGGAGATCATGACCGAAAATTTAGCCAATGCTGCTGTATTCAGGGAATTTAAAAACAGTTTCGAAACGAATTAATGTAGCTTTCAGAAAACGGTTTATTTTCAGAGAATCCGTTACTTTTTCATTTTAAAGAAACCTCACAATTTTGAATAAGTTGTGAGGTTTCTGATTTTTGAAGCAATTCCTTTCGCTTCTTTAAAATACTCTTTAACTAAAATTCCAATATTATTCCGGAAGTTTTTTAGAATGTCTCGTACACAATAGTCAGTAAATCATGGTTTTAAACTTAAATTTTATTGGTTATGCATGTTACAGACGATATCAACCACATGACCCGGAATATTGACAAATGGGCCGTAAAACACCATCCTTACGTGCTCGAATATTTACGCATTGCGCTCGGGGTATTCATATTTATTAAAGGCATCATGTTCGTTTCAGATTACCGCAGTCTGCAACACATGATCGAGATCAGCCAGTTTAAAGGGTATGCTAGCGGCATTGCTCACCTGATCGCTTTTGCACATTTGGCCGGCGGCCCGATGATCGCGCTTGGCCTGAAAACCCGTTTTGCGTGCCTGGTACAAATTCCTATTCTTATAGGCGCCGTACTTTTCACCAGCTTTGGTAAAGGAATTTACGCCGAAAATTACTACCTCGTAGAAGCAGCAATTACCCTTATTCTGCTGATCTTTTTCGCATTTTACGGCTCCGGATATTTATCTTTAGACCGCAAACTCCGCGATAATACTAAAGACATTTTATATTGAGCACTAAAACTGCTCTTCCCCGATAGCCCGGCCCCTAGGAACCGGGCTATTTTTTTGCCTTTTATCCAGTGGTTGTGAAAGCGCGGCAGAATTGCTTACTTTTGACGCTGAAATTTCTGTTTGCAGAACGGTAGCGTTTTGCAGCGAAAAACTCCGAACTTCAAAAAAATAAAGTATGGAAAGTAAATACAACTGGCAACCGCTCAAAGAATACAAGGAAATCCTGTTTTCGTATTACGAAGGCATTGCCAAGATCAGCATCAACCGTCCGGAAGTGCATAATGCTTTTACCCCGCGCACCGTTGCTGAAATGATCGATGCGATGGAACTGGCGCGCCAGAACCCGGATGTAGGCGTAATTATTTTAACCGGCGAAGGCGGCAAAGCGTTCTGCAGCGGCGGCGACCAAAGCGTTCGCGGCCACGGTGGTTACGTTGGCGAAGATACCGTTCCGCGTTTAAATGTACTTGACCTGCAAATGCAGATCCGTCGTATTCCGAAGCCGGTAATTGCGATGGTAGCAGGCTGGGCCATTGGTGGGGGCCACGTATTGCACGTAGTTTGCGACTTAACCATTGCCGCAGAAAATGCCCGTTTCGGCCAGACCGGACCTAAAGTTGGTTCTTTCGATGGTGGTTTTGGTGCTTCTTATTTAGCCCGCATCGTTGGTCAGAAAAAAGCCCGCGAGATCTGGTACCTTTGCGACCAGTACAATGCCGAAGAAGCGCTGGAAATGGGCCTGGTAAATAAAGTAGTGCCGCTGGTAAATCTGGAAGAAACAACCATGGAATGGTGCCGCAAAATGCTGGCAAAAAGCCCGCTTGCGCTCCGTATGCTGAAATCTTCTTTCAACGCCGAATTAGACGGACAAGCCGGAATCCAGCAATTAGCCGGCGATGCAACGCTATTATATTATTTATCGGATGAAGCCAAAGAAGGCAAAAATTCCTTTATGGAAAAACGCCAGCCTGACTTCTCGAAATACCCGAAATTCCCTTAATGGTTGTTGGTTGATAGTTGTTGGTTGTTGGAGATCAATAACTTCAATTTTCGAGTTACTATTTTTAAAAAGCAGCCGGTTTTTGGCTGCTTTTTTATTTTCCCGAAAAATGAAAACCGTCGTAACTTTACCGGTTAAATCTTTGTACCAACAACCAACAACCAACAACCAACAACCAACAACCAACAACCAACAACCAACAACCAACAACCAACAACCAACAACCAACAACCAACAACCAACAACCAACAACCAACAACCAACATGCAAAGCCTGCTGCTAAACGGAAAAGTTTTTTATTACGATGAAATTGCGGTGTATTCGTTTCGCAACAGTATTCCGCTTAACGGTTATGAATCTAAAACGCTGGAACTTTGCCGCGACTGGCTGAACGGCGTGCAGGAATTTGCGATCCAGACTTCGGGTTCTACCGGAGCGCCTAAAGTAATTACCCTCACGCGCCAGCAACTCGAAGCCAGCGCAAAAGCAACCATAAAAGCGTTACAAGTTCAGAAAAATGACCGCGCACTGGTTTGTTTAAATGCTGAAACGGTAGGCGGCTTGATGTTGCTCGTACGCGGTTTCTTAGGCGAAATGCAGCTTACCATTATTGAACCGACCGCTAATCCGCTCGCCGTTCTATCTCCGGAAAGTTCGTTTGAATATGCATCTTTTGTACCCATGCAGATGCAGGAAATGTTAGTTTTCAGCCCTGATAGCATAGCGTTTTTTAACCGTATAAAAGCCATTTTAGTGGGCGGCGCACCGGTTTCTTATAATTTGCAGCAACAAATTTCGCAGCTTGCCGTGCCGGTTTATCATACGTATGGCATGACGGAAACCGCTTCGCACGTTGCGCTAAAACGATTAAATGGTCCGGAAGCTTCGCCTTATTTTAAAACCTTGCCCGGCGTAGAAATTTCAACCGATAACCGTAATTGTTTGATCATTAAGGGTGCGCAGACCAATTTCGAAACGGTTACTACTAACGACCGCGTTAACATCATTGATCCTGAAACGTTTGAATGGCTCGGCCGCGCTGATTTCGTGATCAATTCCGGTGGGGTGAAAATTCAGGCTGAAAAAGTGGAAACGGTGCTGGAAACTGCTTTAGCGCAACTCGGAATTACCGCCAACAGTTTTATAACTTCGGTGCCCGACGAAAAATTAGGCGAAAAAGTAGTGGCAGTGTTAGAACTCAATTTCCTGGATCAGGTTCGGGAAGCACAGCTGAAAGAAAAACTACAGAATCTCCTCTCCCGCTACGAAATTCCCAAAACCTTTCTTTACCTTCCTGAATTCAAAAAAACTGCTTCCGGAAAATTAGACCGTAACCAAACCCTGAAACTTGCTTTAGCTTTCAGCAAAAATGCCCGGTATTAAAATTGGGTTACTTGGGAAATTTGTAGCTCTACCAGAAAATTTCAGAATAGCCAAATCGAGTTTTTTGATCGAAAAGGATACCGTTTTTACTAACAGTCTCAATCTTTCAATTCCAGTTTTCAAATATAGTCACTCAATTTCAGTCACTCAACCGCGGTCACTCAACCGCGGTCTGTGGCGCACAGACCGAAGCAGTACCTTTCCCGTTTTAAACCGCAATAAAACGGCTTTTCTATACAGTCGAAAGTAAAATTCTGCTTCAACATCAATCCAAAACGCTATCTTTTCAAGGCAGAAAACTCAAATCCCTTTCATTTCATTCTTCAATTTCCTCATGCTTCCATTCAATCATTTCAAATTCCTTCGCCCACTTTCGGACAAACGGCTGTAAAAACGGTATCGTTTCCGGACAAAAAAGTCAGAAATTCAGGTAGTCTTTGTATAATAAATATCAAAGTGTTTCATTTGTATAGTTAATAGAATTCTTCTGACTTAAAACAAAATATGAAGTTCACTAAAAATTCTGCTTCCGCGCTAATAATTGCAGGTATGCTTTTAGCCGGTTGCACCAAAGCTACTGCTCCTACGGCGTCCGAAACCACAAGAGTAGGTAAAGATCTGCGCATCGACGCAGCCGATAAACCGGAATCCCGGACAATTCAGATTGAAGAAGCATCTTTCGAATATATTGCTGACCAGTTTGCCGATCTGCGCGTTTTACGTTATCAGGTACCTGGTTTTGAGCAATTAGAGCCGCAACAGAAAGAAATGCTGTATTATTTATACGAAGCTGCTCTTTCGGGCCGCGATATTATTTACGACCAGAATTTCAAGCATAACCTGCGCATCCGCCGCACCTTAGATGCTATTGTAGAGAACTACAAAGGCGACCGCAATTCCGAAGATTTCAAGAAATTCATGACTTATACCAAACGGGTTTGGTTCTCGAACGGTATTCACCACCACTATTCTACCAACAAGTTTTTACCGGAATTCAGCCAGGCTTATTTTGCTGAACTGGTAAAAAATTCTTCAAACGCGAAATTCCCGCTGAAACAAGGCGAAACCGCCGACCAACTGGTAAAAACGCTTACGCCGATCATGTTCGATCCGAAAATTGCTGCCAAACGCGTAAACCAGGCCTCCGGTCAGGATCTTATCACGACTTCGGCCAACAATTTTTACGAAGGCGTAACGCAGAAAGAAGTGGAAGCTTTTTATGCGAAAAAAGAAAATAAAAACGATGCTACTCCGGTTTCGCACGGGCTGAACTCTAAACTGGTGAAAGAAGGCGGCGTCATAAAGGAAAAAGTATGGAAAGTAGGCGGCATGTACGATCCGGCTATCAGCAAAATTGTTTACTGGCTGGAAAAAGCACATGCTGTTGCAACCGATGAAGCTCAGAAAAAATCGCTGGCGCTGCTGATCCAGTATTACAAAACCGGCGACCTGAAAACCTGGGACGATTACAACATTGCCTGGGTGAACGATGTGAATTCGCCGATAGATGTGGTAAACGGTTTTATTGAAGTTTACGGCGACCCGCTGGGCATGCGTGCTTCTTACGAATCGGTGGTTTCTTTCAAAGACATGGAAGCAACCAAACGCATTAAAGCCATCGGCGATCAGGCACAGTGGTTCGAAGATAACTCGACTTTACTGCCGCAGCACAAAAAGAAGAACGTGAAAGGCATTACTGCCAAAGTTATTACCGTAGTAGTAGAAGCCGGTGATGCCGCTCCAACCACACCTATTGGTATTAACCTGCCAAACGCCAACTGGATCCGGAAAGATCACGGTTCTAAATCGGTTAACTTAGGCAACATTGTAAATGCTTATAACCAGGCTGCTTCTAAAGGAAGTGCGCTGAATGAGTTTGCCTGGAGCCCGGAAGAAGTTGAACGCGCTAAAAAATATAGCGGCCTGGCCGGCGATCTGCACACCGATATGCACGAAGTTATCGGTCACGCTTCCGGACAAATTAACGCTGGTGTTGGCACGCCAAAACAAACGCTGAAAAGCTACGCATCTTCCATTGAAGAAGGTCGCGCCGATTTAGTTGCTTTATATTACGTAATGGACCAGAAACTGGTGGATATTGGCGTAATGCCGAATCTGGAAGTTGGTAAAACCGAATACGATGGCTATATCCGCAACGGTATGATGACGCAGTTATCGCGTTTGGCACCGGGCGAAGATGTGGAAGAAGCGCACATGCGTAACCGCCAGATGATCGCCAAATGGGCTTTCGAAATGGGTAAAAAAGATAACGTAATCGAAAAGAAAACCCGCGATGGCAAAACCTATTTCGTAATTAACGACTACAACAAACTGCGCACAATTTTCGGAGAACAGCTGAAAGAACTGCAACGCGTAACTTCCGAAGGCGATTACAAACGTGCCGAATACCTGATCGAAACGTACGGCGTAAAAGTAGATCCGGAACTGCACAAAGAAGTATTGGCCCGTTACGAAAAACTGAACATTCCGCCTTATTCCGGTTTCATTCAGCCTAAATTAACGCCGGTTATGCAGAACGGTAAAATGGTAGATGTTAAAATCGAATATCCTGCCGATTTCACGCAGCAAATGATCGAGTTTGGTAAAAACTACTCGCACCTGCCAAACGTGAACTAAAAACGGTAGCTTTTTAAGCACTAAAACTAAAGCCCCGGAAGAATTTATCTTCCGGGGCTTTTTTATTTCGTAGCACTCTGAATTTCTTTCTAACCAGTACCAAAGCATTTATAATGTATCTTTTTTATTTAAAACTGTCCGCCAGAATGTTGATATCCTCCAAATTCTAATTCAACATTATATGTTACTGAAATTTAATATTCATTTAATACAATACTCATCTAAGTGAAGTAATTTTGAACAAATTAATTACGGTAATGGAAGGTTAACAATAAAATACCGGAGCAGACCAAATTTTGTCTATAAAAGCTTGATATTTAAAGAACAAAATTTTAATTTAAACCAAAATTCAGGAATTTCAATTTCTGTAAATACACTAAATCGGTGCTTTTACTCCGGGATTTATGCTATTGGCGTAAAAAATTTCCTGGTAAAATATAAAATAGCAACCTTTGCATGTGTAAAGTTTACGATTAAACCACGAACACCTGAATTGTTCTGAACCGATCTGCTGCTCTTTACTACTTTGAAAATGGATCTTAAAACTTTTGAATTTGTCGTGTATGGATATCAAGACCCAAAATCAAGCGGAAGTAAGCATCGTAAAATTAAGCGGCGAATTAGATGCCAGTAACGCTGTACTGGTAGATCACGAATTGGTGCGCCTTACGCAAAAGAAACCAAAACAGATCTGGATAGATGGCTCCGAGATCAGCTATATTTCGTCCGCTGGCCTGGGCGTATTTCTTTCGCATTTAAATAACTTTAAACTTTTAAACATAAACCTGCTTTTCTTCGGCCTGAACGCTAAGATCAGAAACGTATTTACCATTCTGGGCTTAGACGAACTGGTACGCATTGTGCCAAATTTAGAATCTGCCCTCGATCAGTACGCACAAGCTTAATAGTTTTTCAGCGAAAAAACGCTATGCTTTTCAGCTTAAAAAGTAAGGTTAATTACTCATCTAAATTTTAAACCTGTAACTGCTGCCTTCCGGTTATGTGTGCGTTTAATAAAATAAAAAAAGCTGTTCCAAATTAACGGAACAGCTTTTTTTTGTGTTAAAATGAAGCTTTAATCTACCAGCACCCGCCGGTCCTGAATCGTTTTAAAATTCTCTACCATTTTCACGGCTTCGCTTACATCGTCCGTAAATATTGAAATGAATGAGCCGCGGCGGGCATGTTCCAGACTGAAAGCAATAGCGCGCATTTCATTATCAATTTCGATCACTTTTTTGTTCGGATCAACGCTGAAAATGCCTTCTTTCAGCAAGCCGTTTATTTCTTCGCCGCTTCGCCCCCGCAGGTCGCGATCCTGACGGATAATGATCTCATCGAAAAGTTGTGCTGCCAGTTTACCAAGTTCACGGGTATCTTCGTCGCGCCGGTCTCCTATGCCGGAAATAACCCCAATCTTCTTATTGGCGTCCGTCCGTTTCAAAAATTCGCCAACAGCCTGTAAACCAGCAACGTTATGCGCATAATCTACCAACACTTCAAACGTAGGGAACTGGAATAAATTCATGCGGCCCGGCGTTTTAGTGGAAGATGGAATAAAGGTGCGCAAAGCCATTTTTATATCATCTATGCCGAACTTATTTACATAACCCGCCAGCACGGCTGCCAGCACGTTCTGAATATTGAAAGTAGCGCGACCGCCAAAAGTAAGCGGAATATCCGCAGCGCGGTCTATCCGGATCTTGTAGGTGTTTTTATAAATACTGATGTAACCATTCTCATAAACGGCAGCTAGACCACCTTTGGCAATATGGCGTAATATCCGCGGGTTCACTTCATCCATACTGAAAAAGGCAACTTTGCATTCCAGGTCTTCGGCCATTTTATAAGTATAATCATCATCGGCGTTCAGAATGGCGTAACCATCTTTGTGAACCGTGCGTGGAATTACAGATTTTACCAGCGCCATTTCCTCTACCGAATTGATACCGCCTAACCCCAGGTGATCGGAAGCCACATTGGTTACAATACCCACGTCGCAGGTCCGGAAACCGAGCCCGGAGCGCAGCATACCGCCGCGGGCGCATTCCAGCACCGCAAAATTTACACTCGGGTCGCGGAGCACAAATTCTGTACTTTTAGGGCCGGTAGTATCGCCTTTCACCAAACGCTTTTCCTGTATGTAAATACCATCGGTAGTGGTAAAACCAACCCGGAAACCCATGTATTTTACCATGTGCGCAATTAAACGGGAAGTGGTAGTTTTACCATTAGTACCGGTTATAGCTACAATCGGAATACTTGGTTTGCTGCCTGCCGGGAATAGCATATCAATAACCGGTTCGGCCACATTACGCGCTAACCCCTCGGTAGGCGAAATATGCATCCGGAAACCAGGCGCGGCATTCACTTCTATAACGGCACCGCCGGCTTCGTCTAAAGGTATGGCAATGTCCGAAGTCATCACGTCGATGCCGCAAATGTTCAGGCCAACAATTCCGGCAATGCGTTCGGCCATTAAAATGTTGTATTCATCGCAAAGGTCGGTTACATCGGTAGCCGTTCCACCGGTACTCAGGTTGGCCGTGGTCTTCAGATACAGCACTTCATCCTTTGCAAGCACACTTTCCAGCGTCAGGTTTTTATTTTCCAGAATGGTGTAAGTATCCTTATCTAAGTGTATCTGGGTCAGCTCCTTTTCGTGGCCAATGCCGCGGCGCGGATCTTTGTTTACTTCATCTATCAGCTCTTTGATCGTGGACTTTCCGTCGCCGGTAATAGCGGCCGGTGTGCGTTTGGCAGCAGCTACAAATTTGCCGTTTATAACCAGCATGCGGTAATCGAAGCCTTTAATGTATTTTTCTACAATCACGGCATCAGAAATTTTCTTTGCTTCATGAAAACCGGAGACCACATCTTTCCAATGGGTAACGTTAATGCTGGCGCCTTTTCCCTGGTTTCCATCTAAAGGCTTTGTTACCAACGGATAACCAATTTCTTCAACCGCTTCTTTCAATTCTTCTTCGGTATGAATAATTACGCCTTTCGGAACCGGAACACCTGCACTATCAAGCATGCGTTTGGTCAGGTCCTTATCGCCGGCAATGGCCACGGCAAATTCGCCGGTGCTGCAGGTCATGGTGCCTTTTATGCGCTTTTGGTTTACGCCGTAACCAAGTTGAATAATAGAAGTATCGGGAACGGTCAAGTATGGAATTCCACGACTAACAGCTTCGTCTACAATAGATTGCGTACTCGGCCCGAAGTGCTCCGATTCCCGGATCTCGTGCAATTCATGAATATCCAGGCTTACATCGTAGTCTTCATCTTTATAAAGGGCTTCGGTAATGCGCATGGCCGCTTTAGCAGCGTATTCTCCGGCCCGTTCTTCCTGGTAAGAAAAAATTACGGTATATATGCCATGAATATCGGTTTTACACGAACGGCCGAAACCACTGTCCATACCGGCCATGGTTTGTAGTTCCAGGGCCACGTGCTGAATTACTTTGCTGAAATCGGTGCCTTCGCGTACTTTTTTAAAGAAACCTCCTACCATTTCCTCGCTGGAGCGGTGCTTATACATGGCCGGAAACCAGGCTTCGAGGCGGTCGGCAAATCCAGGAATTTCGTTGGTTTTTACGTCTGCTAATTCCTCCAGATCAACTTTCAGAACAATGATTTTTGGGTGTTTAACCGACCAGTAGTTCGGTCCGCGCATAATGCGCAATTCTGCAACTTTCATGAAAGAGCGTTATGTAGAGTTTTTTTAAGATGTGTAGCGTTAGTAGCGTTTACTGCACCGCCGTACGGCAGTCCGGTAATCCGGGTTACAGGTTTTTGGGTCAAAAAAGATAGCGTTTTCGGGTAATAGAAGCATTGTTGATCAGTGTCAGATCAATAGGCGGCCTTTCTTTTTGGGTGGAAATTCTGGTAGAACTCAATAATGCCTATACGCAATAACCGGGGCATTTAGTTATACTTATTTCTTTCGGGCTGAATTTGCGGAACCGCAGAAAAAACGGTATGCTTTGTGAAGAAAAAAGTATTTCCGGGGATTTTCCAATATAAACGTTACCTTTGCAGTCCATAAGACAAACAGCAAACTTGTGGCTTCAAAATTCATCTTCGTAACCGGCGGCGTTACCTCCTCTTTAGGAAAAGGCATCATATCAGCATCCCTGGCTAAGCTTCTGCAAGCCAGAGGTTTTTCCGTAACCATTCAGAAATTCGACCCTTATATCAATATCGATCCGGGAACCCTGAACCCGTACGAACACGGCGAATGCTTTGTAACCGACGATGGTGCCGAGACCGATCTGGACCTGGGTCATTACGAACGTTTCCTGAATACTGCAACTTCGCAAGCCAATAACGTTACTACTGGCAAAATTTATCATCACGTAATTACTCAGGAACGTCAGGGTGCTTACCTGGGCAAAACCGTACAGGTGGTTCCGCATATTACCGACGAAATTAAACGCCGAATGTTGCTTTTGGGCCAGAGCGGGGAATTTGATGTGGTAATTACCGAAATTGGTGGCTGCGTAGGCGATATCGAATCGTTGCCTTTTATAGAATCGGTGCGTCAGCTGCGTTGGGAATTGCCTCCGAACGATTCCCTGGTAATTCACCTGACTTTATTGCCTTACCTGAAAGCTGCGGGTGAACTGAAAACCAAACCAACCCAGCATTCTGTGAAAGCGCTTTCGGAAGCCGGTGTTCAGCCCGATATTCTGGTTTGCCGTTCCGAATACGCCATTCCGATGGAAATGCGCAAGAAAATTGCCTTGTTCTGCAACGTGCAGATCAATTCGGTAATTGAAAGCTTAGACGCAGAAACCATTTATGACGTGCCGCTGCTCATGAAAAAAGAGAAGCTGGACGAACGCGTTATCAAAAAACTGAAACTTACCGGCGGAACTACAGATCCGGATCTGGATGCCTGGAAAGAATTCCTGGGCCGCCTGAAAAATCCTACCGAAGAAGTAACCATTGGTCTGGTAGGGAAATACGTGGAATTGCCGGATGCTTATAAATCGATCATCGAAGCGTTTATTCACGCAGGTGCACAAAACGAATGCAAGGTTAAACTGAAAACTTACCAATCAGAACATCTTGATCGTGAAACGGTAACTTCGCAGCTTAAAGATCTGGATGGCATTCTGGTTGCTCCGGGTTTTGGCCAGCGTGGTTTCGACGGTAAAATTGAAACCATCCGCTTCGCACGCGAAAACAACATTCCATTCTTCGGTATTTGCCTGGGTATGCAATGCGCAGCCATCGAATTTGCCCGCAACGTACTGAATATCAAAGACGCAACTTCCACCGAAATGGAACCGGAAAGTAAAAATCCGGTTATAGATATGATGGAAGACCAGAAACAGATCACCCAGATGGGCGGTACGATGCGTTTAGGTGCCTACGTTTGTGAACTGAAAAAAGGCTCAAAAGCGTTTGCTGCTTATGGCAAGCATAAAATTACCGAACGCCACCGCCACCGCTACGAATTCAACAACAAGTACTTAAAGGCTTTTGAAGACAACGGAATGGTTGCTTCGGGCATAAACCCTGAAACAGGCCTGGTAGAAGTGATCGAGTTGCAGAACCACCCGTGGTTTGTAGCGGCACAATACCACCCGGAACTGAAAAGTACGGTGCAAAATCCGCACCCGCTGTTCGTGAAATTTGTTCGGGCCGCTATACAATACGCCAAATCAAAAAAGAATATTGCTTAATTTTAAATTTAACTAATGGATCGTAACCAGGCAGTCGGATTATTTCTGATATCCGCGCTCTTACTAATTTACCTTTTTGTTTTTCCGCCCGATAAGGACGTAAAACCAAAAACTGAAACCAAAGCTCAGCCAACCGCTACTACTACTGCTACCACAGTACAGGAAACCGGCGCTCCGCTTGATTCAGCTACCATGGCACAACAACGGGCTGCTCTGGGCTCTTTTGGTGCGGCTGCAACCGGCGAAGCGAAAACGGTATTGCTTCAGAACGAAAATCTGCAGGTAACGCTTGCAACCAAAGGCGGCGCTGTAGAAGAAGTTTTACTGAAGAACTACAAAACCTTCGATAAAAAGCCGCTGATTCTATTCGACAAAATAAGCAGCCACACCGATGTTGCTTTCAAAACCCGCGATGGCAAGGAAATTAAATTATCAGATCTTTATTTTACAGCTGGTCCGGTAAATACCATTTCTGCAAAAGCCGGAAAAACGCAGGTACAGACTTTTCGTGCTACGTTGGGCGAAGGCCAGTACGTGGAGCAAACCTATAGCCTGACCGATGGTACTTTCCTGTTGGGTTATGAACTTACGTTTAAGGGCGTAGAGCAATTGCTGGCAGCCAACCAGCCACTGACCTTTACATGGAAAGATCGCCTGAAAAAACTGGAATTCGACCTGAGCCAGAACCGTAACCATTCTTCCCTGAACTTCATGACCATGGACGAAGACGTTACGAAACTGACCGGCAACAGCACCGAAGAAGAAGATTTGCAGGAGCCGGTAAAATGGATTGGTAACAAACAAAACTTTTTCACGGCTGGTATTATTGCCAAAAACCAGTTTGAGAACGGTAAATTCACCAGCTCTTTGAACGAAGCCGATTCTACCGAAGTAAAAACTTTTGCTTCCAGCGTTTCTATTCCACAAAAAGATGCTTTAAGTGGCGCCCAGTTCACGTATTATTTCGGCCCGAACGACTTTTCCATTTTAAAGCACGTTTCAGATAAGTTCGAGAAAAACCTGGAATTAGGCTGGGGTGTGTTTGGTTACATTAACCGCTTTGTGGTTATTCCGGTGTTCCATTTACTGGAAGATCACATTGCCAGCTACGGTATCATTATCGTGATCCTGGTTCTGCTTATTAAATTGATCCTGACGCCGCTTACTTACAAGTCTTACCTTTCAATGGCAAAAATGAAGGTGCTGAAACCGGAAATTGATGCCATTAAAGAAAAACACGGCGACGACATGCAGAAAACGCAGTCGGAAACCATGAAGCTTTACTCAAGCGTAGGTGTGAACCCGATGAGTGGCTGTATTCCAATGGTGTTGCAGATCCCGATCCTGTTCGCCATGTTCAGCTTCTTTCCGAACTCCATTGAGTTGCGCCAGGAAGCGTTTCTGTGGGCGCATGACCTTTCTACTTACGATGTATTTGCGCGTTTGCCATTCACCATTCCTTTCTATGGCAGCCACGTAAGTATGTTCACGTTGCTGATGACGGCTTCTACCATTCTTTATACCTGGGGCAATAACCAGGTAAGCACCATGCAGGGCCCGATGAAATTCTACAGCTACCTGATGCCGTTCATTTTCATGTTCATCATCAATACTATGCCGGCTGGCCTGAGTTTCTACTATTTCGTTTCTAACCTAGTAACGTTCGGGCAGCAGGCGGTTATCCGTAAGTTTGTAGATGACGATAAGATCCGGATGCGCCTGGAAGAAAACAAAACCAAGCTGAAAGACAAAAAGCCGGGTGGTTTTGCGGCCCGTATGCAGGAAGCCATGCGCGTAGCTGCTGAAAAAGAAGCAGAGAAAAACAAACAGAAAAAAGCGAAGAAATAGTTTTGCACTATTCCATTTTAAAAAAGCCTTCCTGAAAGTTCAGGAAGGCTTTTTTATTATTTTATTGTTTTGAGGTACAGTTTTTGCGACTAGTAGTATAGCGTTTTCCGAATAATTGATTTTATTTGTAAACTCACTCTTACTAAAACCTTACGCTATGAAACAGTTCCGGACCGGATTTGTAATGTTCACATTACTTTTCACCCTGCTCATCATCGGGAAAAACAGCAACATCAATGCGCAATCTTCCCGGAAACACAGTCCAGCCAAAACCTTAATCGTGTTCGAGAAAAAACCATGTTTTGGCTTCTGCCCTGTTTACCGCGCCGAGTTCATGACAGATGGCAATGTGCTGGTAACTGCGCAACCGGCCGCCAAACCTAAAGTAAAAAGCACGTTCCGCATCTCCCGAAAGGAAGCGCAGGAACTCTGGAAGCGCGGCGAACAACTGGGTTTCTTTAAACTGAAAGCCAACTACGAAACGCTTAAAACCGATTTCCCGGTTAGAGAAATTACGCTTTATAAAAACAATAAACCGAAAAAAGTAACTTACACCGAAGGCGGCCCGCAGGAATTTAATACCTATTTAACCGACCTGGCCCAATTAGTTGAAAAGAACCTGGATGTAAATTTCGGGCCGCCGGAAGAAGAATAAAACCCCAAAGTACACAATAAAAAAAAGCCACTCTAAAATGAGTGGCTTTTTCGTTTCTGACTTTTTAAGGCTTAAATCCTAGCGTTTTTTAACAGTTTCCAGTTTCAGCGTATTCATGGGGTTGGCGGTTAAGCCTTCAATATTATTTTGCGTCAACATGAGCACTTCGTCGTAGAACAACACAATAACCGGACATTCTTCCACCACGATCTTATCCATTTCCTGGTACAGTTTCCAGCGCTTTTGCAGATTTTGCTCTAACTTAGCTTTTTCGTAAAGTTCGTCGAAGCGGGCATTTTTAAAATGCGTTTTGTTCGGGCCGGCCGGCGAAAAATTCTTGCTGTAAAAAAGTGCCAGGTAGTTTTCTGCATCCGGATAATCTCCTAACCACGATTTCATGAAGAACGCAGAACGTCCGTTATCTACCTGTTCCTGGTGCGCCGGCGCTTGGTTTATCTCGATCTCACATTTTACACCCACGTCGCTCCATTTTTTCTGAAAATATTCGGCCAGTTCTTTGTGCTCGGCAACAGTACTCAGTTTTATTTCAAACGGATTACGGGCATCATACCCGGCGGCTTTCAGTAACTCGCGCGACTTTTTCGGGTCAAAACCATAGCCTTTTACAATACTGTCGTTAAAACTTGGCAGCGAAGGCGGCACCATACCCGAATTGCCCGGAATACCCAAACCGTTACGATAGTACCGGATCATTTCCTTTTTGTTGATGGCATAGTTCAAAGCCTGCCGCACGCGCTTATCCGAAACCGGTTTGGTTTTCAGATTGGCCTGGTCGAGCTGGAAACCGATGTATTCAGTATTTAAGTAAGGCGCTTTCTGAACGGTGAATTTGCCGGAGAAATCGGGTTGCAAACTGCCGTCGGGTTGCAGAATAATATCGCGGGTACCTTCTTTAATACCGGAAAGGAAATCGAGTTTCTTTTGCTGGAAATTGATGAACTCCATTTTCTTATCGGTGATAAAAGAAATATGCACCGCATCGAGATAAGGCAACTGATTTCCGGCTTTATCTTTTTTCCAGTAATTCGGGTTTTTATGAAAGACGAGTGCATTGCCTTCATCCCACATTTTAAACTGAAACGGCCCCGTACCAACCGGATGCTCCCGGAAATCTTTACCGTATTGCTGCACCGCTTCCTTCGGAATTACGAAAGCATACGGCATACTCAGGATCTCGGTAAACGCTATAAAAGGTTCGTTCAGGTAAACCAATAACGTACTGTCGTTTAAAGCCTTGAACGCCGTGTCTGAAACTATTCCTTTAGGTTTTTCCAGTACTTTCCCGTTAAAGATCCAGGCGCCGGTACTTGCTGTGGCGGGGTCTAATATACGGTTAAAGCTATATACGAAGTCCGGGGCAATAACCTTGCGGCCTTTGCCGTTGGGAAAAACGGGGCTGTCATGGAAATGAACATCCTGCCGTAAATGGAAGGTGTACCGCAAACCATCCGCCGAGATTTCCCAGCTTCGGGCAATGGCCGGCGCGGGTTTCAGGCTATCGTCGAGTTCGAGCAGGCCGTTGTAAAGCTGCGTGATGGCCCGGATGTTGGCCTGGTTACGGGCAAAAGCCGGATCGAGCGAACTAAGGGCTTCGGGTTGGTTGTAGCGGAAAACGCGTTTATCATCTTCGGCTTTTTTCTGGCTGTTACAAGCCGAAAAAGCGAGGAAAATGGCACCACTTAACAAGGTACTTATACCCCGTTTGTTGAAAACTTTTGTTGAAAACTTTACTTTCAATTGTCTTAACTTTGTGCAAGTTTAAAGCATATTCCCGTGATAACGGTGCATTAAAGCTAAATTTTTTATGGAACTAACGTACTACGGCCATTCCTGCTTTTTATTGAAAACCGGCGACACCGGAATTCTGTTCGACCCGTTCATTTCCCAAAACCCTTTGGCAAAAAACATCGACCTGAAAAGCATTAAAGCCGACTATATTCTGCTTTCGCACGCGCATGGCGATCATTTAGCCGATGCTGCAACGATCGCAAACCAAAACAACGCCAAAATTGTAGCCCAGCCTGAAATTACGGATTGGTATGCGAAGCAGGATATTACCGATACCATTCAGATGAACATTGGTGGCACGGTTAAAATCGGCGCTGCAACAGCTAAAATGGTAGTTGCCATTCATTCCAGTTCGTTGCCAGATGGCACCTATGGCGGTCACCCGGCAGGTTACGTAGTGCAGGTGGAAGGTAAAACTCTTTACTTTGCCGGCGATACAGCCCTGACTTATGACATGAAAATTATCGGGGAGCAGTTTGCGGTAAATTATGCGTTGCTGCCAGTTGGCGGCCATTACACCATGGATGCTCAGGATGCATTGGTCGCTGCCGATTGGGTGAAAGCCCAACAGGTTATTGCCATGCATTACGATTCTTTCCCGCCCATTAAAATTGAAAAGGAAACGGTATCGGAAATGGCGAAAAAGTCGGGCAAGGATCTGAAATTCATGGAGATCGGCCAGACCATTACACTATAAATCAAAGCGAGAAGAACGATTAAGATGGGAAAAATAATTGCTGTAGCGAACCAGAAAGGTGGTGTTGGCAAGACAACTTCAGCTATAAACTTAGCCGCCAGCCTGGCCGCTTTAGAATTTAAAACATTACTCGTAGACGCCGATCCACAGGCAAATGCCACTTCGGGTATAGGTTACGATCCCGGCGATATTTCCAAAAGCATTTACGAATGCATGGTAGATGGCATAAAAATAGAAGATATCATCGTAAAATCGAATATCGATTATTTAGACCTCGTACCGTCGCATATTGACCTGGTAGGTGCCGAAGTTGAAATGATAAACCTGCCGAACCGGGAGGAAAAAATGCGGGAAGTATTGCGAAGTGTAGCTGATAATTATGATTTTATCATCATAGACTGCTCTCCTTCCCTTGGTTTGATCACGGTGAACGCTTTAACGGCCGCCAATTCGGTAATTATTCCGGTGCAGTGCGAGTATTTTGCGCTGGAAGGTTTAGGTAAGTTACTGAACACCATTAAGATCATTCAATCGCGTTTAAACCCGCAGCTGGAGATTGAAGGCATTTTGCTGACCATGTACGATGTGCGTCTGCGTTTGAGCAACCAAGTAGTGGAAGAAGTAAAACTGCATTTCCAGCAGATGGTTTTCGATACCATTATTCCGCGGAACGTAAAATTAAGCGAATCGCCGAGCTTTGGCTTGCCAGCCATTATGCACGATGCTGACAGTAAAGGTGCCATCAGTTACCTGAACCTGGCCCGCGAAATTGCCGAGAAAAACGCCGTTCTGGCGAAGTAAATTTAATGGTTAAATGGTTGAATTGTTAAATGGTTAAAATTTGTTAACCTAAAAACAATTAAGCCATTTGACCATTTAACAATTTAAATAAATGTCTGAGAACAAGATTCAAGTTAAGAAAAAAGGCGGCCTGGGCCGGGGTTTGAACGCCCTGATCGAAGGCAGTTACGATAAAAAAGTAGATCCGCAAATCCTTCACGAAGTAAATACCATCGCAGAGATCAAATTAACCCAGATCGAAACGAACCCGTTTCAGCCCCGCTCCCACTTCGACCAGACAGCTTTAGAAGAACTGGCCGAATCTATTAAGGTTCAGGGCATTATCCAACCGATCACTGTGCGTCAGTTAGACGTTAATACTTTCCAGCTGATTTCCGGGGAACGCCGTTTTCAGGCTTCGAAACTTGCTGGCTTAGAAACTATTCCGGCTTACATCCGCAAGGCCGACGACCAGCAAATGCTGGAAATGGCCCTGATCGAAAACATTCAGCGCGAGCAGTTAAATGCCATCGAAATAGCCTTGAGCTACCAGCGTTTGCTTTCGGAGTGTAATCTGAAACAGGAAGAACTTGGCGACCGCGTGGGCAAAAAACGGACAACCGTAACCAATTACCTGCGCCTGTTAAAACTTCCGCCGGATATTCAGATCGGTTTGCGCGACCAGCAGATCTCGATGGGTCATGCACGGGCTTTGATCAACATCGATAATATTGAGTTGCAGCTGGAAGTTTACAACAAAACCGTAGCGGAAGAACTTTCAGTGCGTAAAGTGGAAGAGCTGGTGCGTAACCTCTCCAAGCCGAAAAAGGAAACTGTTGACCGCGCGGATATTCCGGCTGAACATCAGGCAGAATTAAAAAAGGTAGAATCGCGGCTTTCCAGTCACTTTGGAACCAAAATTTACGTTAAAACCTCTAACGCCGGCAAAGGCGAAATTAAGATTCCGTTCGTATCTACCGATGACCTGAACCGGATCCTGGAGCTTTTAAACTACTAAGAATTTATGCGGCTGAAAGCAGTACTGTTTGGTTTTATTACTTTTTGCGGCTTAAACTATAGCGTTTTTGTTTCCGCCCAAACCGTTACTGCCCGCACAGATTCAACCGTTGTAGCTACTCCTAACCCCGACCCCAATAAAGACCGCATTGTAAAAACGGAGAAAGACAAAGGCCTGAGTAAACCGGGCCGGGCGGCTTTGTTTTCGGCAGTTCTTCCAGGTCTGGGGCAAGTTTATAACGGGCATTATTGGAAAGTACCGGTAATTTATGCCGTTGGCGGTACCCTGGGTTATTTTTACTACACCAATAACCAGAATTACCAGGATTACCGCACTGCCTACGAAAACGAAATTGACGGAGATCCGAATACGGTTCAGCAAATAAAGAATAACGATGGGCAGGTTGTAACGTTAAGTGTTAACGCTTTACGAAACAATCGGGATTTTTACCGCCGCAACCGCGATCTTACCGTTATATTTTCGGTGCTGGCTTACGGCCTGAATATTATGGAAGCCAACGTTGGTGCACATTTAAATGAATTCGATATTTCCGATGACCTGAGCATGCACTGGCAACCATCGGTACAATTTGCATCTTTTGGTGCGCAGCCGGCTCCCGGCCTTTCGCTTCACTTCAGACTAAAAAACTAATGAAAATTCTGCTTATCGGCTATGGCAAAATGGGTAAAACCATTGAGCAATTAGCTTTAGCCAAAGGCCACGAGATCGTCGGCAAATTAGACCATACTTCGGCGTCGCAGCTTACTTCTTTTAACGCTCAAAACACCGACGTAGCCATTGAATTCACTCATCCGGAGGCGGCTTTCAGTAATATTTCCTATTGCCTGGAAAACGGTATTCCGGTGGTTTCGGGTTCTACGGGCTGGCAGGAGCGCATGCAGGAAGCCAGAGAACTTTGCGAGAAAAACGCAGGAAGTTTTATGTATGCTTCAAATTTCAGCATCGGGGTTAACCTGTTTTTTCATTTTAATGAATATATTGCTTCGCGAATGCAGCAATACCCGGAATATGCTGTTGGCATTCGGGAAATTCACCATACTCAGAAAGTAGATCACCCAAGCGGCACAGCAATTACAACCGCTGAAGGCATTCTGCAAAGCTACCAGAACCTGGATGGCTGGGTGAATGAAGCTCCCGAAACCGAAGGGAAATTACCGATTGTTTCGGAACGTACCGACGATGTAATAGGAACGCACATTGTGCGTTATGCTTCTGCCATTGACGAAATTGAACTGAGCCACGTAGCGCATTCCAGAACCGGTTTTGCGGCCGGCGCTTTAATGGCTGCGGAATGGCTGCCAGGCAAAAAAGGGGTTTTCGGTATGAAAGACCTGATGAACTTATAACAAACTACTGAAACTATGAGCGTAACTTTTTGGAAGAAAAAAGAAACCAGACCACAGGAAAAAAAAGGCTTCTTCCGGGAATGGGGCGATGCCATTATGTTTGCCGTGGTGGCTGCTACGCTTATCCGCTGGGCTACGTTTGAGGCTTATACTATTCCAACGCCATCCATGGAAAGTTCGCTTTTGGTAGGAGATTACCTTTTTGTAAGCAAACTGCATTACGGCCCACGCACCCCGATCACACCTTTGCAGGTTCCTTTAACCCACCAAACCATCTGGGGCACCAGCATTCCTTCTTATTCCGACTTAATTCAGTTAAAACAATACCGTTTACCGGGTTTTACCAGTGTAAAGAATAACGATGTTGTGGTATTTAACGTGCCTTTCGAAGACCAGCATCCGGCGGACCTGAGAACGAATTATATTAAGCGTTGCGTGGGAATTGCCGGTGATGTGCTGGAATTACGCGATATGCAGGTTTATATTAACGGCAAACCAGCAGAAAATCCGGAAGGCATGCAGAACCGCTACCTGTTAGAAACCAGCTCAATGCTGGACGCTGATTTTTTCCGGAACCTGGGCATTAGTCTTGCCGGCATTCAGCCGATACAGGGTGGTTACGTGGTAGATTGTACGCCGGAACAGGCTGAAAAATTCAAGAGCATGGACTTTATTAAAACCGTGCATTTAGACAAAGATGTTCCCGGCCGGGCCGATGCTGAAGTTTACCCGCATGCGCCAAGCCTGCTGAAATGGAACCGCGATAATTACGGCCCTATCATGATTCCGAAAGAAGGCCAGACCATTAAACTAACCGCTGAAACGACTCCGATCTACGAGCCGGTGATCCGGAAATATGAAGGCAATAAAAATGTAGGCTATGAAAACGGGATTATCTCGGTAGATGGCAAACCAATTACAGAATATACTTTCAAACAGGATTATTACTTTATGATGGGTGATAACCGCCACAATTCCGCTGACTCACGTTATTGGGGTTTTGTACCGGAAGATCATGTGGTTGGCAAGGCTGTTTTAGTCTGGATGTCGATGGATCCGAATGGCGGTGTATCAGGTAAAATTCGCTGGAACCGTTTGTTTAACCTTATTGATTAAGTTAAATTGTTAATTGAATAAAAAAAGCGCTGGAGAAATTCAGCGCTTTTTTTATTGAGTTTTGGTGGCTAAAAGGGTACCGTTTTTTGAGGAATTCTTTCTTTTGTAGCGTAGGGTTTAAATCCTACGCTACGGAAAAAATACTTTAACCAACAATTTAACAATTAACTATCAAACCTACCAGTCAATTTCCTTTTTGCCGTGGGCTTTTAAATAGGCGTTGGCTTTGCTGAAATGGTGCGTACCGAAAAAACCTTTATCGGCGGCAAAGGGAGATGGATGCGCTGCTTTTAAAACGAGGTGTTTAGTATCGTCGATAATGGCGCCTTTCTTTTGCGCGTAAGCACCCCAAAGCAGGAAAACCACGTTCTTTTTCTCGTCGGAAATTTTCTTAATTACGGCATCTGTAAACGTTTCCCAACCTTTATTCTGGTGCGAACCTGCAGTATTGGCCCGAACCGTAAGCGTAGCATTCAGCAATAAAACGCCTTGCTCCGCCCAACGTTCCAGGTTTCCGCTTGCCGGAATTTCTTTACCCAGGTCGTCTTTAATTTCTTTAAAAATATTGCGCAGCGAAGGCGGGGTTCTGATGCCTTCGTTCACAGAAAAAGCTAAACCATTCGCCTGACCCGGACCGTGATAAGGATCCTGGCCCAGGATCACCACTTCTACTTTATCGAAAGGGCATTCTTCAAACGCGTGAAAGATCTGTTTACCGGGCGGAAATATCTGCTGCGTGGCGTATTCCTGCTTTACAAACGCAATAAGATCCTTAAAATATTGCTTTTCAAATTCCTGGTGTAATACTTTTTGCCAGCTTTCTTCTATCTTTACATGCATAAGCAGTTTTACTTTTTCGGATTAAAAGGATACCATTTATTTTTTTCGCGCGTAATAATACGTAAACTTATCACGGGCAATAGCTGTTTATAAAACAAATATACGCTGCTTTTTTATATGGATACCCAGACAACTCAAGGCGTTCAAGTAACGGTTACTACTAATTATCTTCCCGATTATTCGAGCCCGGGTCAGCAGCACTATGTTTTTGCCTATAAGATCAATATTCAGAACAACAGCGAATTTACCGTAAAACTGCTGCGCCGCTACTGGCAGATCTTCGATTCTAACGGTACGGTGCGGGAAGTGGAAGGTGAAGGTGTAGTGGGTCAGCAACCAACGTTAGAGCCCGGCGAATCGCATCAATACGTTTCGGGTTGTAATTTAAAGACCGGAATTGGTAAAATGACCGGCTTTTATACCATGGAACGTCTGGTAGATGGCCGCGAATTTAAAGTTGAAATTCCGGAATTTGTTTTGATCGTACCTTATAAACTGAATTAAAATTTCGTGTTTCCACTTCGGCTTGCTGCAAAATATGCGCAACATTTAACCCGCTCTTTCCGCCTGCATGGCATTCATTCGCCGTTCGTTTTCAATCTGCAACACCAGGTTATAGACCACAAAGGTACGTTTGCCGCTTACCTTTTAATTGAAGACCTGCGCCATGTATTACTGGAAGATAACCGGAAAATTACGATCAAAGATTTCGGGGCTGGTTCTAAAACCAATGCCGGCCGCACCCGCAAAGTAAAAGACATTGCCAGAATTTCGGCAAAAGCTCCAAAACATGCACAGCTTTTATTCCGGCTGGTTAACCATTTTGCACCGGAAACCATTTTTGATCTCGGGACTTCGCTTGGTTTAACTACAGCTTATTTAGCTTCCGCACGCCGCAGCAGCACCGTTTATACCTTCGAAGGTTGCCCGGAAACGGCTGCTATTGCCCGCGAGAATTTCAAAAGCCTGAAGCTTGGCAATATTCACTTAGTAGAAGGAAACCTGGACGAAACGCTATCAGAAACGCTTAAAAAAGTCGATAAAGTAGATTTCGTTTTCTTCGATGGGAATCACCGTTACGAACCAACCATGCGGTATTTCCGGCAGTGTTTAGCCAAAGCACACGAAGATACCGTTTTTGTAATTGATGATATTTACTGGAGCGCTGAAATGGAACGCGCCTGGAAAGAAATTGCCGCCATGCCGGAAGTTACGGTTGCGTTAGACCTATTTCAAATCGGTATCGTTTTCTTCCGAAAAAGTCAGGTGAAAGAATATTTTACGATCAGGTATTAACGATTGTAGAGACGCTATACTTTGCGTCTTTTTTATGCCCGATCATTTCCGGAATAATAAATTTTAAAATAAAAAAGAGACGCAAATTATTGCGTCTCTACAAAAGGGTTTACAACAGTTTTTCATTTACCGAATGGCCTGCCGGATTTTCACCAGCTTCGTCAGCAACATTTCCAGGTTATCGAGCGCCAGCATATTCGCGCCATCCGATTTTGCTGTAGCAGGCGTTGGATGCGTTTCAATGAACAAACCTTCGGCGCCCACCGCAATAGCAGCTTTGGCAATCGTTTCAATTAAAGCTGGTTGGCCACCGGTTACGCCGGAAGTCTGGTTTGGCTGCTGCAAAGAATGCGTTACATCCATCACTACCGGAACGCCAAAGCTTTGCATGATCGGTAAATTCCGGAAATCTACTACCATATCTGAATAGCCAAAAGAGTTACCGCGGTCAGTCAGAATAATATTTTCGTTACCGGAATCGCGAAGTTTTCCAACGGCAAATTGCATGGCTTCGCCGGAAAGGAATTGGCCTTTTTTCACGTTCACCGTTTTACCGGTTTTGGCTGCAGCAACCAACAGATCGGTCTGGCGGCAAAGAAAAGCCGGGATCTGCAGCACATCCACGTATTCAGCCGCCATAGCCGCTTCCGCACTTTCGTGGATATCCGTTACGGTTGGAATGTTGAAGGTCTCTCCCACTTTCCGCAGAATTTTCAGGGCTTTTTCATCGCCAATGCCAGTAAAAGAATCGAGGCGCGAACGGTTGGCTTTGCGGTAAGAACCTTTAAAAATGAACGGAATCTGCAGGCGGTCGGTAATGGCTTTAATGCGTTCCGCAATTTCCAGCGCCATTTCTTCCCCTTCTATGGCACAAGGCCCGGCCATTAAAAAGAAATTGCCGGATTCTGTATTTCGTAAATTAGGAATATTCATTTGAGTGATTAATATTTAGTGATGAATGAATAGTGAATAGTTTTCAGAATAATTAAATCTGAAAACGCTATAGTTTTGGCCTTGGAAAGTCAAAAAAGCAAATTAATACGGGTCTTGATTCCAGTATAATTCTCAATTCTCTTTCCGTTCCAGAATCATAAACAATTCGCGGCCGGCTCGTGGCTTTACCGAGTTGTAAGCTGGTGCAAAGGTACGGAAATGAAAGTAAGGCTCGAAATAAACGCGGTATTCTTCGGCACTGCCACCAAAGGGCGGACCAGGATTTTCAAAAGTAGTATTAAACAGTAAACCCACCAGTTTTCCGCCTGGTTTTAGCAATTCAGCGCATTTTTTGGCATAAGCAGGCCGCAGCTCCGGGTTTATGGCGCAGAAAAAAGTTTGCTCCAGAATCAGATCGAAAGTATCCTGGATTTCAAAAAAATTCTGGTGCAGTAAATGCTCAGCTGGAAAATCCGGAACGCGTTGTTTTAATGCTTGTAAAGGCGATTCCGCAATGTCGGCCACGTACACTTCCGTAAATCCCAACTGGTGCAGATACTCGGCTTCGTAGGCATTTCCGGCTCCTGGAATCAGGATCTTCAATTTCTGGCTCGATAATTGGTGAGTGTAGGCCTTCAATGGAGGTGAAACCGCACCCAGATCCCAACCGGTTTGGGCGTTCTTATATCGGGTCTGCCAATAATCAGGACTCAAATTCGTTTCCATTTTATATTTTTTTTGCAAGCTAAGTAATTTTAACGGCACGTTTGCAATAGCGGCATATAACCGTATTTTTGCAAACTGCGTAACCGCAGATTGACCAATGAAAACCCTAAAAGAAACACCCATGAGTGAAACCAATTCTGAACGCGACGGCAACCGTAAACTTCTGGTAGTCGGTTTAATTATTGTTCTGCTGAGTATTAACGGTATTCTGTTTTACATGCAGCATCAAACCAAAAAGAAAATCGACCAGCAGGACGAAACCATCCGGCTGAAAAACACTGAACTCGAAGACAGGATCAAACAATATGAAGCCCTAAAAGCTGATTTTGAACGCCAGAGCCAGGAATTACAAGGCATGGGCCTTACCAACGATTCTTTACAAAGTAAATTAGAGGCTTTAAATGCCGATCTTAAGAAACTTCGTTCTTTCCGGAATACCAGCTTCAGCCTGGCAGATCAGCGTAAATTTAAACAGCGCGCTGCCAATTTCGAAGCCCAACTAAAGAAAAAAGACGAAGAAATTGCCCGCCTGAAAGAAGATAACGAAGCCCTTTACGGTGAAAACACCAACTTAAAAACGGCGCAAAACCAACTGAACGACACCATTATTACGGTGAAACGCAACAACCAGGCGCTGTCGCAGAAAGTAGCAATTGCCTCGCGCTTAGAGGCTCAGAATATTAAGGTTACCACAATTAACCAGAAAGGCAAAGAACGCGAAGACAGCGACGAAGAATTCCGGGCAAAACGCGTAGATAAAATTAAAGTAGCTTTCCGTTTAGCGAAAAATGAAGTAGCCGAAAAAGAGAACAAAGAGATCATGATGCGTTTGATCGAACCGGATGGCGCGGCTCTGTATAACCTTTCTACCGGTTCTGGTACCTTTATGGTAAACGGCCAGGAAACCTTCTACACCGCCAAACGCGATCTTTTATTCGATAATTCTGGTCAGGAAGTATCGTTTATTTACTCGAAAGGCGCTCCTTATAAAATCGGTCAGCACACCATTGAGCTTTACGCCGAAGGCCACCTTATCGGTAAAACTACTTTTACACTGAAATAAAACGGTATCGTTTAAAGGCGAAAAAGCCGCAGCTGAAATTCAGTTGCGGCTTTTTTTATGGGAAAAATGGTATGGTTTAGGTTGAAAAAAGTCAGGAAATATTCTAACCTTAGTTACGATTCCAGCGTCTTCCGAACTTTAATTTAAGATATACAAAGCTTTCATGTTGTTCATTATAAAAACTATCCGGATCTAAATTGAAGCAGAAGCCCGGGTTTATAGCCAACATAAATTTCTCCGATAATGCATGATGAACTTCCAGGCCTGCATGCAAATAATGCGCCTGCCAAACAGAATGAAAGTCTGTAAACCCCTTGCTAATTGCTCCGGAATGGAGATTCGTTGTTTTCCGATAAATTAACCTACTATAATTATAGCCAAACAAAAGATATGGTTTCCAGGCTTGCGTTTCCCTGAAATTAAAATTAACCATTAAATTTAACGGAAGATCCAGGTAAGTATATTTTAATACATTCTCACCATGAAAAGGTGAGTAATCAAAAAACCTATAATCTCTATTCTCCTCGAAGGTTCGCACTTGTAAACCTGTGCTTATTCCAAGCCTTTTGCTAAGCGCAATATCGTAAAAAACACCGCCCAGAGGGAAAACTTTGGTTTCATATTTATCTTTAACACCAACCTGTTTTACTTTTGATGCATTAGCCCCAAATTGAATTCCTAAAGTATGTTCGCCTTTTTGAGAAAAGGCGAACTCGGCAGAAAAAACACCGAGAATTATAAGTACAGCTTTTTTCATTGTAATTATAATTATTGATCTAAACTTCTAAACTCCAAAATTGAACAATGTTAGCAAATAAAACCCAAAATCGCTAAGCTTTCCGGCTTAAAAAACAAAAAGCCCTGCATAATTACTTACACAGGGCTTTTGTAAATCTCAGAGGTGACGAGCGGATTCGAACCGCTGTAGCAGCTTTTGCAGAGCTGAGCCTAGCCACTCGGCCACGTCACCGTTTTGATGATGCAAACATACGCCTATTACGCAATATTTCAAATATTCGGGCCGAAATTTTCGCACATTTTTACTAAAACGCTCGCGTTCAGGCATAAAAAAACCCGACCTTTTGGCCGGGTTTTTTCTATTATCAGAATTTCAGGAATTAACCTTCAGTTTCTTCAGAAGCAGCTTCTTCGTTAGAAGCATCTTTTTTCGCTTTCGCGGCAGCTTCCAGTTTCTGAACACCAGCTTCTTTTTCGTTGCTCATCATTTTGTCTTTCAACGCAGATAAAGCATCTAAGTCACCAAGAGTTGATTTCTCAACTTCTTTCGTTTTCTTCTCAGCTTTAGGCTCTTTTTTCTCACCGGCAGCAGGCTTCTTCTTTGCGAATTTATCGGCTTTAGAAGTATCTTCTTTCGGATCTGAATAAACGTTTGTGTGGCTCAGGATGATCTTACGATCTTCTTTCGAGAATTCCATTACTTTGAAATCCAGCTGCTCGCCAACCTCAGCGTTCGAACCATCTTCTTTCACTAAAGATTTAGGGAAAGCAAAACCTTCGATACCGTAAGGTAATTCAAGCACGGCACCACGATCAGATTTCTCGATGATAGTAGCTTTGTGCGTTGAACCTGGCGTGAAAACTGACTGGAAAGTATCCCAAGGGTTTTCTTCCAGTTGTTTGTGGCCTAACGCTAAACGACGGTTCGGAACATCTAATTCCAGAACAACTACGTCTAAGTTTTCGCCAACTTTTACGAACTCAGATGGGTGTTTGATCTTCTTGGTCCAAGAAAGATCAGAAACGTGAACTAAACCGTCAACACCTTCTTCAAGCTCGATGAACAGACCGAAGTTAGTTAAGTTACGAACAACACCAGTGTGTTTCGTGCCTACACCATATTTCGTCAGAACATCTTCTTTTGTCCAAGGATCTTCGGTTAATTGCTTAATGCCTAAAGACATTTTGCGCTCTTCGCGATCCAGCGTTAACACAACCGCTTCAATTTCGTCACCTTGTTTGATGAAGTCTTGCGGGTTGCGTAAATGCTGTGACCAGCTCATTTCAGAAACGTGAATCAGACCTTCTACACCTGGCAGAATTTCTAAGAACGCACCGTAATCAGCTACGTTTACAATTTTACCTTTAACGCGTGAACCAACTTCGATGTCAGTTGACAAAGCATCCCAAGGGTGAGGAGTTAATTGCTTCATACCCAAAGAAATACGCTTCTTGTCGTCGTCGAAATCCAGAACTACTACGTTTACTTTCTGGTCTAATTCTAATACCTCTGAAGGGTGGTTTATGCGGCCCCAAGAGATATCGGTGATGTGTAACAGACCGTCTACGCCACCAAGGTCGATGAACACACCGAAGTTTGTCATGTTCTTGATAACGCCTTCCAGAACCTGACCTTTTTCCAGGTTGTTCAGAATAGCAGAACGCTGCTGCTCCAGATCTTTCTCGATCAGAACTTTGTGCGATACTACTACATTGTCGAAAGCGGCGTTGATTTTCACAACTTTCACTTCCATTTTCTTACCAACGAAGATATCGAAATCGCGGATCGGCTTCACGTCGATCTGTGAACCTGGTAAGAACGCTTCAACACCGTGCAGGTCCATGATAAGACCACCTTTGGTACGACGTTTAACCAGACCTTCAAGGATTGTATCTTCTTCCAGGGCTTTGTAAATAGTATCCCAGGCTTTAACGATTTTCGCTTTTTTGCGGGAAAGGATCAGCTGACCGTTTGGATCTTCCTGATCTTCGATGAATACCTCAACTTCGTCGCCAACTTTAAGGTCTGGCATGTCGCGGAATTCAGAGATCGGAACAAGGCCGTCTGATTTGAAACCGATGTTCAGGATCACGTCACGATCGGTGATACCAACAACTGTTCCTTTAATGACTTCTTCTTCCTGAACGGTAGTTAATGTATCGCCGTACATTTTTTCCATTTCAGCTTTCTCAGCTTTGGAATAACCACCGCCGAAACCTTGGGATTCAAACTTATCCCAATCGAAATCTTCTACTTGATTGCTCATATTATAGCATTTGCTTCTGTTAAACACCGGCAACCGAAGCGCTTTACCGGCCTATAGTTATACAATCTGGCCAAAACCAGAACCGCTCACCCGAACGGTGCGCGAAATTAATCATTTATATCTTAAAAGTAAAACTTAAACCCGGAAATTACTGGTAATCAGAAAATTCAGCGCCTTTAGTTTTTAGTGCCAAAACAATAGCGTATTTCTTCTTCTATTATTCGGGCTGTAAAACAAACGAAGCCGTAAATAACTTTAAGGAATTGAAAAATTATGGAATTAGATATTAAAGTTTTTTTGAGCCGGCTTAACGAACAAAAAGCCAAGGGTAAAACTGAAGCGGAACTGGTAGATTTCATTCACAAAGAAGTGCGGCTGACCGAAATCACAAAGGCGAGTTTAATGGATGAAATGAACGATAAAACCGCTGATTTTCTGAAAGATGCCGCCATTCGTTTCGATAATTACTTGTTTCAGCTGCAGGAGATCGAGAAAAGTATAAGGCCGCAGGCTTTAAGTTTCGACCAACAGGTTGCTTTGGAAGATACTGCAGTGCGCGAACAAATTGAAAGCCAGATCAAAACCATTCATGAAATTGATCCGGAAAAGTATCAGAATAAAGACAACACCAATCCGCCCGAAAATTCTGCGGAATAAGCTTGAATACTCACGACTTTTAAAGCTAAAAACCCTACCGTTTCAGATAAAAACGGTAGGGTTTTTCATGTAAAAACTCGCGTGCGGCTTAAGATTTAGTAATTGCTAAAAAGCCCAGCCAATATTAAACCCCGAAGAGAATTTCAGGGCGCTGCCTTTTTCCATGCGTTTCAGAAAATTATCCTGGTCATCCAGAATGTCGCGGCGATTGTTGCGGTAACCTAATCCGGTAAAAATATCAACTACGAAATGCTTGCCCAGCACTTCCTGGTAGCCGAATAAAAGATTGTAACTTTCGTTCTTCGCCTTCACCTTGAATTTAATTTCAAAATCGTTCATTTCTACGTTGTAATCGGTTTTGGCGTAAGAATAATGCGGCGACAGATACCAACCTTCCGGTGCCATTTTATTGCTGCTCAGGTAGCGCTTATACTGAAACTGATAACGGTAACCGGTCGCCTGAATATCGGTTTCGGTCCAGACAATGGCGACTTTGCCGGGTTTACCATATAAAACGATCGCGCTCGTAAGCGTGGCACTTAAAGCGGCGCTGCCAATAAAACCAAACGGATAATTAGTGCCCAGATACGAATAACTGCCTGCCACGCTGCTCTGCTTGCCAATCACGCGTTCATACCCGATCCGCGATTCTGCGGTAAACGGCATTTGTCCGTGAATAAAAGCAAAAGGCGCAATTTTAATTACATTTTTTGGAGTTTCGGAAGGAGTTGGATCTTGCGCAAAAACGATATGCGTTGCGAACAAAAAAGTTAGGCCCAGAATTACTTTTCTAAAGGGAGATTTAAATTGCATAGCAGATGAAAGAAGTTTGCAAAAGTAGCCGTTTTCCGGCATAACACCGCAGCCTTTTGCCGAAGACAAATAAAATCCGCTTCTCCCCTAGCCTGAACAAAAATTTATACTGCTTCCGCTTTCAGATAATGCGCCCAGCTTTGATCCATATTGGTGGCATGCAGCCGCAGAAAAGCTACCAAGGTTGGTTTTTTAGGTTGTTGTTTCAGTACGAAACCGGCTTCTTCGGGGGTGCGGTCGCCTTTGCGGGTGTTGCAGCGGTTGCAGGCCGTAAGTAAATTGGTCCAGGTAGATTTTCCGCCCCGCGACCTTGGAAATAAATGATCGAGGGTCAGGTTTTTATTGGAACCGCAATACTGGCACTGAAAATGGTCGCGCTTCATGATGTTGTGGCGGCTGAGCGCAATGCCTTTGTACGGAATGTGCACATAACGCGACAACCGTATAACCGACGGCTTGGGATACGTGGCTGATATGCTGCGCAGAAAACTGTTCTCGTATTTTTCCAGCATTTCGGCTTTTTCTAAATAAATGAGACTGAACGCTTTTTGTACGCTGCACAACGAAATTGCCGAATAATCCTGATTCAGAATAAGTACCTTATGATCCATGGCGCGTTGCTTTACAATTCCGAAAATATACAAAATATTCTCAGGAAGTGCAATATTCAAGCCATGAAGAAATTGTAATGAATACAGGTACTTTGAGCCAGACCAACTAGAATGAACTCGAATGGCAGGTGTTTAAGCTCAGCGGAACAGAAAAATGCAGCAAGAAAACGCTATGCTTTCAGCCTGAAAAACTCAAAGAAAACAGGAAAATTACTTTACCGGAAACAGGCGTTTGATAAGCCGCAGTTTATGCGAATACCGTTTGCGCTGCTGGTTGTAAATGCCGTAATGATCCAATTGATCGATGCGAACTTCGCCGTGCGCATGAATGATCTGCTGGTTATCGAGCATAATGCCCACGTGAATAATGCGGCTTTCGTCGTTATCAAAAAAAGCAAGATCGCCGGTACGCGCTAAACTTACAAAATGCACTTCTTCGCCCAAAGCAACTTGCTGATACGCATCGCGCGGTAATTGCACGCCGCAAATGCCCATTACCTGTTGCGTAAATCCCGAACAATCGATGCCAAAAATGGATTTACCACCCCAAACGTAAGGCGCTTTCAAAAACGTGGTAGCAATTTTAGCCAGAAAAGCCGGACGATATTCAGTGCTTAAATTGGAGGCGCGTCCGTTGTAAAGCAATTTCTCATGCCCCAGCCGCAGATTTATGCCATCGAAAAACGGTAGGATGCTGCCCATTAAAACCGGCGTTACCGCATTGGCTGAACTTACGGTCTGCACAATATCTAAACTGCGCGGGTGCGACGTAGCTTTCCACTCCAGAAAATATTCGTCGGTTACAGCAAAATGCTGCTTAAAATCGATCCAGCCAATGTAATTATCAGAAGCAATTTGTATCTGGAACCAGTTGCCTTCTTTTTGCAAAACCTGGTAGCATTCACCGAAAAATAATTGTGTTACTAGTTCCGCTTTATCCGAAGGTTCGCTTCTGACCGGTACATTGCTCAGGCTGCAGATTCCGTAGTCCACGTGTTAAATTTGGAGATTTGTAAATTTGAAGTTTTGAAAGCGCAAAGGTAAGGAATTTGAAGTTTTTAAATTTGGAATTTGTTTTATGAAAAATTTGGATGGATAACGGCTGGGCTTTGCGGCGGGCGGGGAAATTGCCTGCAGGTCCGTTACCCACCGGTTTTTGGTTTTTGAAAGTTAACAGAATTGCACTTGGCACGGAAACCCGCCTGACGTAAAGCTTTGGTTATAAGTTGTTTTTCTTTCTACAGTTATTGTTTTGTTGCCTGCCTAAAGCTTCTTTTAATATAATATTCATAAGCCCAGTTCCCAATTAGTCCAAGCAAACCAATACTCAGGATTAAAATTCTAATTTCAAAAAGTTCGATATAAGCTTTGCCAAAAAAGTATATTAGCAATAATAAACCGCAGACAACATTTATGGTATTCACTAACCAAAGTTTTTGACCGTAAGTTGAGTAATTTAGCCAATTTTTAAAGCTATCATTTTTGGGGTCGGTAGTTGTTAAATATTTGTATATAGGAGTTGAAGTTTTATAATCCCTAAGACGGTAGGCTGCCATTCCTTTGAAATGTAAAATTCCGTTATACCAATCGTCTTTTAGGTCATCAGCATATAGTCTGCTTATTTCGCTGTCAATAAGTTTTAAATTTTTGTCAGCAAAATCAACAGTTTCGTTAAAACGGTCTTTTTGGTAAATAGCATTTAAATATTGCCAAGTCATTTCAATAAAAACCTTAAGCTCATTTTTGTCATTAATTGTATTAATGTTGTTTAGAAGCAAGCTGTTATTTACAAAAAAGTCAATTACAAAGTCTGGTTTGTTTTCAAAGGTCGACCTGAAATCACCATATATTCTTTCAAGGTTACTTGTCATATTTTTGTTTTAACCTAAAATGGCTTATAACGTACTAGGCTATGCGGCGGCGAAGCTGCCGTATAGGTGTGGTTAGCTAATTTTCTTTTATCTCTCTTTCAGTTCTTTAGGCACAAGATTTTCGAAGATATACTCATTTCTATCAACAGGGTAATTTTGATTATGGACCAGAAAATTAAGATTATCCTCAAAATACAAGTTAATACCAAAACTCAATGATTCATTATTTTTTAAAACTATCTCTTTATAACCCAATAGCTGTTTCCCGATGTATTTTCTAAATTCTGGGAAATAAAAATCGATGTGCTCAATTGGATATTTAAACTCATCGTCACCGTAAAATTCAACTTGACCAAACGAATCCTCTTCTTTTGAAATTTGTGTCATTTCATCAGTTGACATAATACGAATCCATTTGTCGAATTTAAGAAAGGTCACATTAATCCTATCGACAAGTTCTCCTTTTAAAAGGAACGATTGTAGTTTGCCTTCTTTTAATTTTTGGCCAATAGCAGATTGAATAAGTTCTTCTCCTTTCATTTGAATATTTGCTAACTACTGGATATAAAACACTACTACGGTTATCTGCAATATATCTGTAGGTTTCTTACCCGATTTTGCTACCGTTTTGATATCTAACCTTTCACAAACGGGTTTCATACTCAAATTTAACAAAGATTTTCAGATACCCAACAGGCAAGTAAAGCATTCTGGTTTCAGTACTTTTTCCGCTCATACATATCGTTAACCCAGCGCGCTCCGCACTATTGGGGTTAAAATCTCCTGATTGGCTTTTAACAATTTATTTCACAAAATTTGATAGCACAGTTTCGGCAATTTCTCTGTTTTTTCTTGTTTCAGGTTTTACGCCTATCGGGAAATTGGCTTTCCGGAAAATGCGTGAAGCACTGCGCTAACTTTATGCATAACTGAGTTTCAAAATTAGCTTGAGCACATTAAAAAATCAGCACATTAATACCCACTCCTATCCATTTCCCGCTTCTGATCCTTTGCTTTAATGTCTTCGCGTTTATCGAACAGTTTTTTACCTCGCGCCAGCGCAATTTCTACTTTGGCAAAACCGCGTTCGCTTATAAAGATCCGGATAGGAATAATGGTTAAACCCTGCTCCTGGCTTTTCTTTTCCAGCTGGTTCAGCTCGCGCTTATTAAGCAAGAGTTTGCGCTCGCGCATCGGTTCGTGGTTGTTGTAAGTGCCTTCGGTAAATTTGGCAATGTGCATCTGGTGTACCCACAAACCATCGTTATGAAACGTACAAAATGCATCGCCCATATTCACGTTCCCTTCCCGGATGGATTTTATTTCGGTGCCTTTCAGCATGATGCCCGCCGTGTATTTTACAAGGAACTGGTACTCGAAACTGGCGCGGCGGTTTACAATGTTTACGTGTTTCTGGATCCGGTCTTTATCTTTCGCTTTGGCCATCGGTTTCGGAAGGTTTTTGTAATATTTTCTGTAATTTTTCTTTCTTCAATATCTTTTGTCCGGTTTCGCCGGTAGCTACCAGCCGCTCACCCACTTTCGCTTCGTAGCTGCAGATCAGTTCGTTACGTTCCAACGATTTAACGGTAGCCGTAATTGTAATGGTTTCACCAGCAAATGCCGGACTTTTATGTTCTATGGTAAGCAGCGTACCAATTCCTTCCTCGTCCTCGTCTTTCATTTCGAGCACAAACAAGCGCGAAGCCCATTCTACGGCCTGCGCCAGCGAAAAGGTTGCGCAAACCGGGTGTACCAAACCGGTTTCGAACTGTGCAAAATCAGCTTCTGAAACGGTTTTCTGGTACGTTTTAATATCGCCGGGCCGGAACAGGTTTTTCATGACAAAAGCATAGCGTTTTTGAAGAACCGGCAAGTTAAACAGGTTTTACCAATTCCAATACAGTTTTTTATTTCTCATGAATACCGATCATTTTTATCACAAAGTTTAACAGCTGTCTTCACCCCAAAACGGTATCCTTTCCGCCCCAAAAACTCAAATTTTTTTTCTGAAGCTATTTAATAAATACGCTTGTCATCCTGAACACAATTGAGCGCGGGAGCGCGAAGATTGCGAGCGTAGCGCTGAAGGACCTTATCGGCGGTAAGCAAAAAGCCAGAAATAACATGACTAACAGCCGCCGACAAGTTGTTTCGCTATGGCTCAACATGACAAAAATTTAATGGATATTTTTTAAATCATTCTCTCATTCAACAATTCTCTAATTCAGTCATTCAAAAAAACGCTATGCTTTCGGCCCTAAAAAGTCATAAAACCAGCCTCATCGAAAGTATTCTAAAATTAAAATATTAAAAAATGAAAATATAAACCGGAAAAGCCGTAAAAGAACAAAAGGTAATAAAACTGCATGAAAAGTATTTCGCTTTACCGGCTTAATGCCATTATCCTACTCGGAATTTTGTTCGTAATGGCCATGTATTACGGCCGTGTATTTTTCATTCCGCTTTCGTTTGGCATTATTCTATCTATGCTTATGCTGCCGGTTAGCCGGAAGCTGGAACAGTGGGGCATGAACCGCTTTTGGGCAACTATGGTCTGCGTACTGATCATTCTGCTTTTAGTGGCGGGATTTATTATGATCATTGCGGCGCAGGCTACCAGTTTTTCCGAAGACATGCCCCAGATCCAGGAAAAGCTGCACGAATTGATGAATCAGATCCAGACTTGGATCGAGCAGCAATTTGGCGTATCGCCACAAAAACAGTTAGCCTTTATAAAATCGCAGATCGCTAAATTTTCAGCTTCGGCCAACCGGTTTTTTACTTCCGTTTTACAAGGCACCGTTGGCATTGTAACGGCTTTTGTACTGGTAATTCTCTACATGTTTTTCCTGATGTGGAAACGCGAAAAATACAAGACCTTTATTCTGCAACTCGTTTCATCCGAAAACCAGACCAAAGCCAAAAAAACGCTGGAACAGATCACCAAAGTTTCGGGGCAATATTTAACCGGCCGCCTTATTTCTATGCTTTTTGTGGCGGTTTTCTACAGCATCGCATTCACCATTCTCGGGCTTAAAAATGCCATTCTGATAAGCGTTATTGCCGTTATTCCGAATTTAATTCCTTACGTAGGCGCATTTGTAGGTGCATTTTTCCCGCTTATCATGACACTGATCAGCGGCTCTACGGGCATGTTCATTCCTACGGTCGTGATCTTAATTTCGGGGCAGGCTATCGACAACAATATTATTGAGCCGCTGGTAATGGGTGCCCAACTCAGTCTCAGCCCTATTATGACCATTTTTGCGATCGTGATCGGTGAACTGATCTGGGGAATTCCGGGCATGATCCTTTTCGAGCCGCTTTTTGCAATTATCCGCATTGTTTGCAGCCATATTCCGGAGCTAAACCCGTTCAGTTATGTAATGGGCGATGATTCGGAATTTGAGAAAAAACCGGAATGGATCGCTAAAATCAAAAGAGCCTTTTCAGGTAAATAATCCACTGCAAAGGCTCTTTCCGAATTGATTAAATGTAAAAAAATTACTCTTCTTTCCAGATCGCAACGTAAGTTACTTCATCGTTCTTCCGGCTTCCGCGGAACATTAAATTCGTTTCGAACTGAAACACGATATTGCCTTCTTTATTCAACGCGATCAGGTTGCGGTCGCCGGTAATTTTATCTTTATAGTCCTGACAGGCCTGCACAACTGCATCGTGAAGATTCAGGCTTTTATATTTTACTAAAGCGTGCACATTAAAAGCCACGTTGGCCCGCATAATGCATTCACCATCGCCGGTGCAGGAAATGGCGCAGGTTTCGTTGTTTGCATAAACTCCGGCACCTACCAGCGGCGAATCACCAACCCGGCCTACGTGCTGACCAGCCAGCCCGCCGGTAGAAGTTGCTGCCGCCAGATTTCCGTGTTTATCTAAAGCCACCGCGCCTACCGTATCTTTCATAATAATACTTTTGTCGGGCTCCTTTTTGGCTTTTCAGCCATTGCTTTTTCGTATTCATCTTCCTGCTGGTGCGTTTTAAAATATTCTTCCGGCCGAAATTCTAATCACTGTTCCCGGGCAAATTTTTCGGCGCCTTCAGCCACCAGTAAACAATGCTCCGATCTATCTTTAACGGTTTTAGCCAAGCTGATCGGGTTTTTCACATTTTTAACCGCCGCCACCGCGCCAAGTTTCAGCGAATTCCCGTCCATAATGGAAGCATCAAAAGCAATTCCTTTTTCCTCATCAAAAGCGCCGCCTTTTCCGGCATTGAACAAATAACTGTTTTCCAAGCAACGCACAGCAGCTTCCACAGCATCTACAGCTGTTCCTCCGGTTTCCAGAATTTCATGCCCGGCCTGCAGCGCTTTTTCTATTCCATTGCGGAACGCCGCTTCTTTTTCCGGAGTAATTTCATCGCGGCCTTTATTTTCGGCTCCGCCATGCACTACAATTACAAAATCTGACATGTAGCAGTAGTTCTTAATTTGATATTCTTTTTAATAATAAATGTTGGTTCTGTTAAAAAGCACTCTTATTACCGGCATTACGCGAAAGTCTGCTGCCGCCGGTTCAGGTTGTAGGTTTGCCCCCGCGACAGGAAATGGACTTTCATATCGCACATGGTTATCGGTTCCCCATCCTTAATTTCAGCTAAGTTGGTGTAAGACATCGGGTGGCCATCTATTACAGTTACAATACCACTGCCAATTACTTCCATATTCATGCCATTGGTAACCACTACGGCGGTATCTTCTTCCAGCCCGATGCCAATAGCACCCGGATTTAAGGCAATGATATGGGCCATTCGCACAATGCGACCGCGGGCAATAAAATGCGTGTCTACGGCCACATCTTTCAGAAATTCCAAACCGGTTGCCATGCGTACTTCCCCTTTCAGGTAACCCGAATCGTTGGCGCCGCCCTGGTAGATCATAGGCGTAGAAAGCGCCATTGCGCCGGCACTGGTTCCCGCAATTACAATTGCTTCCCGGGTAAACCGGTCTTTCAAAATATCGAGGAATTCGGTACCACCCAGAAAAGAGGTAATGCGCAGCTGGTCGCCGCCGGTAAAAATAACCCCCCTGGCATTTCTGGCCATTTCCAGATACAATTCTTTGTTGGAGTCTTCCCTGCTCCGGATATCAGCTATCTGTACATTCGTGAATTTTAAATGCTTGAATACTTTTATATAATCCTGCGCGGCTTGTTCCGGTTCTTGCGAAGCCGTAGGAATCACAACCACCGAAGGTTCGCCATTGCCTTTAATTTCATCTATGAACCGCTGCAGAATGGCGTATTTTTCAAAGTTTTCGTTTTCATCCTGGTTAGAACCTATTTCCGGTTCACCGCCTTTACTTTCGCTGCCGCCAATCGCGATCAACTTTCCTTTTGGTTCCGGAAGCTTGCTTTTACTATTGTGGTGTTTATGCGTATGTTCGGTAAACATCACATCACTTTTATCGTCAGCATTTTTCTGGTTAACTGATTTCGATTTTGTACTCATAATTTAATTCAGTTAAGAGAGGAAGTAAAATACTTTGTTAAGGAAATATTGATTATACGGTATCCTTTATATAAGTTTTTTATTTATATGGTATTCATCCATTGCTTCAAACCGCATATATAACCTCATTATTTAAGCCGGAAAAACTCAACGAACGTATGCGTTTACGATTAAATAAAGCCTGAATATTGAAGTGCTATCTGAATAAAAACCCTGCTCAATACGGAGGGAATTTAAATCATTCCGACCTGAATTTTAAACAAAAAATTGGCAATGCCGCCACCCGGAACTTTATGAAACCCGTAGGCAGTTTTGATAGAACACGTCAGAAAAAAAATCTGCCATAGAACTTTACTTTTACTTCAGAAATGTTAATGTTTTTAAGTATACTTTTTCATATCCAAACCATAGCGTTTTCAGGCGGTAATAACCTGAAAATTGCAGCTCCAGAAGCGAAAGTTTATAGGACCAAAAATGTAATTGTAGTTGTAGTAGATGGTCCGCGATATTCGGAAACCTGGGGAAGTAAAAACCAGGAACACATTCCCAGAATGGCGCATGATCTGGCAAAAGCAGGTGTAATAAATACCGCATTTTACAATACCGGGCCAACCTATACCAATGCCGGCCACGCAGCTATAACCACTGGCTTTTATCAGCAGATAAATAATGCGGGCCGTGAACTGCCCCGTAATCCGAACTTTATGCAGCTCTGGTTGCAGCATAGAGGTAACTCAAACAATAAAGCCTGGATCGTTACCAGCAAAGACAAACTCCATATTCTGGCCGATACCAGAAACAAAACCTATCACGGAAAATTTTTGCCTATGATCAATTGCGGCATAAACGGTCCTGGGTCCGGTTACCGGACCGATTCGGTAACGTTACGAATCAGCAGGCAGATCTTGCAACAGGAGAAACCGAATTTGCTGCTTGTGAATTTTAAAGAACCCGATTCGCGGGCGCATAGCAACGATTGGGAAGGCTATTTGCAAGGCATAAAAACCACCGACGAATATGTTTACCAGCTGTGGAAATTTCTGGAAGAAGATGAGCATTATCGGGGCACAACAACTTTAATTGTAACGAACGACCACGGCCGGCATCCGGACGGCCATGCCGATGGTTTTGTGTCGCACGGAGATAAATGCCAGGGTTGCCGCCACCTGAATTTTTACGCTTCCGGACCCGATTTTAAAAAGAATACGATCCTGAAAACTTCTTATAACCAAACCGATATTCCCGTTACCATTGCCGAATTGCTCGGCTTCCGGATCCCGAAAAGCAAAGGAAAAATTATGTGGGAATTATTTTCGGAAAAACCCTGAACCACAGGTTTAAAAACGGTATGCTTTTAAAGCAAAAAACCCCGCAAAGTTGCGGGGTTTTTCTTTTCATATTCCAAATGTTCTACAACCGGAAATTCCGGGAATCGAAGAAATCTTCATCGTGGTGGTTTGGTCCGGCATTGTGCCAGCCGGCGCCGTGACGGCGGCTTTCCTGTTCAATTTGCCGGCGGCGCATTTCATCTTCCCGACGTTCTTCCTCACGAATAGCGCGCTGGCTTCTGTCTTCGGCGCTCGGGTAGTTTTCTGCATTTGGCCAGTGGCGCAGTTCGTTTCTATGCATTCTTTCCCGACGATGGGCTTCATAACGTTCTCTTTCATGCCGCGGATGAACCAAGTTATTCCAACCTTCCCGGATTCCCTCGCCAAGGTGTTCAATAAAACTTTCGGGGTGGCGGCGGTGCGGATGGCGGTTTGCTTCGTATTTATCGTCGTAATCTTCGTGCCAGAAATTGCGGTGCCCACTGCGGTAGCGGTAATCGCTGTCTTTATAATCGTTGCGCTCCGACCAGATCCGGTCGTCGTGGTGGCGCCAGGCCGGGTCATTGGCCGGGTAATCCTGGTGCGAACCGGCGTAAAATGATGGTTCATTGCCATATGCAGATCTATTGTAATACTGATCGCTGCGGCTTGGGTAATCTGACCGGTAACCTGGATGGCTGTGGTGGCGGCCCTGATAAGTGCGCTCCGGGTCGTAAGTTTCGTTCCAGGGGCGCGGATTATTTTCGGCTAACTGACGGCCAATGCGCTGATTATCTGCAAACTGGTCGTTCTCATTTTCAAAACTATTGCTTCCAAAACGGTTCATAATAAATAAGTTAAGTGATGAACACAAATACTATATAGTATTTAATAGAAAGTACGAAATTTGAGAACGCAGGTTTATTACTGCTTCTTACATCGTTCCCAAAGCACCGCGATCAGGGTTTTGGCATCTTCGAATGGCGTATTATAGAGTTTTTCGCGCGAAAAGGATACCGTTTTCAGATCTTCGTGTTCGGAAGCTACGCCCCCGCCTTCTGAAATTTTATGGCTTACTTCGGCATAATAAAGCCAGATCTTTTCGGCAAAGCTGCCCGGTGTAGAGTAATACGTGCTGATATACTGCAACTTATCTACGGCATAACCAACTTCCTCTTCAATCTCGCGGACAATGGTATCTTCCGGCTTTTCACCTTCCTTATCGAGCAGGCCGGCCACTATTTCCACCAGCGGTTTTTCGGCTACCAGCCGGTATTGTTCGGTTAAAATAAATTGTTGTTGCACTGTATCGTAAACCAAAGCGGCTACCCCGTTTTTGGGAGTTACCAGGTCGCGGTCTATCAGTTTTCCGTTGTGCTCCAAGGTTACATTTTCTACTTTAAAAAATCCGTTGTAAACTGTTTTGCGTGTTTTAATTCTCACTTATTTTATGCTATATTTAAGGAATTGGCAATTACGAAATGCACACCTTTTAGTATATTGCAATTTCAATATATTACCTTAATCGAAATACTACCTACTGCAAAATTACTACGAAGGTTTATTATGAAAGAGATTTATTACGAAACCGGGCATGTTTGCATCTGGTACGATCTAAGTCAGAGTTTAGGCAGCGCCTCCTGGTTCGGAAGTTTAAGCAGTGCCGATTTTCGCGAAGCTTTTCTGAAATGCACGGAACTGATAACCGAAAAACGCCTGAAAAACTGGCTGGCCGATAACCGTAAAATGGAAATGATGAGCCAGGAAGACCAGAGCTGGGTGGCTTTAATGGCGCCTACCATCTTAAATTCCGGACTAAAAAAAATGGCCACCGTTGTTTCGGAAGACATTTTCCACCACATGGCCATTGTAGATCTTTTCGATAAGGCTAGCGGCGAACTTACGTTTCAGAATCATTATTTTCAGAATCCGAATGAAGCGCTGAAATGGCTGGACTGCGAAATACCGGTCAATGAAAAGCAACAGTTCCTTCAGTTTTAACAGCAAAACGGTATGAAAAAGCATAAAAAAACCCGCAGCGCACTGCGGGTTTTTATTTTTTAAAATGATCTGGTTAGTATAGATCATCGTAACTGCTGCGGCTGCCTCTTTCCGGGTTAGAGCCATAACTGTTGCCTCTCCGGTTGTAAGGCGAACTTTCGTACCAGCTATTTCTGGAAGATTGGTTGTAGCCGCCTTCCGGATTATAATTGCTGCCGTAACCTCCGCTTCTGGAGCCGTATTCGCCTTGCGAACCGTAACGCATGGAGCTGGAGCTGCCATACTGGTTTCTTCCCATATCTGAGCTGCGATAATCGCTTCTTTCGCTGTAATCCTGGGTGCCAAATCTGCCCTGCGAACTCAAATCCGGATTGTAGCCACTGCGTGAACTTCTATTTGGGTCGAAACCTCTTTGCGAGCCATAGTTACCGCTCATAGGTTCAGCATTATAGTCGCTCCGAGAGCTGTAGTTGCCCTGAGAAGAACCGTAACCGCCGGAAGAACCATAACCGCCGGAAGAGCCATAATTACCCGGTGAATAATTGCCGCTTCGGGCGGTGCTGTGGCCTCCGCGGTCAGCTTGCGAACCACGGGAACCGTAGCTGCCATAGCCGCTTTGTGAGCCATAACCCGTATTGTATCCGGAATCGGAACCACGACCGCCGTAACCACCTTGCCATGACTGGCCTTGCGAACCGCGGGCCGAAGAGCCGCTGTATCCAAAATCGCCGCCCATAGAAGGTGAATCGCCGTAGTTGCTTGAAGAACCATAGCTATTGCCATAATTACTACGCGGCGCATTATAATCGTTTTCCAAAGAACTGCCCCAGTTGTTGCGCGACGAGCCTTGCGAACCATAGCCACCCTGCCAGGATGATTGCGGCTCATCGTCGTAATTGCGCATGTTGCGAGAAGAACCGTAATTAGATTGTGAACCCTGATTTCTGCCTTGATTGTACTGATTGTCTCTCATGTTTTGTTAAAGGTTAAGGGTTGGAAATAATTTAAGAAAGATGAATTTGGTAAGCTCTTAAACGGCCTTTCAAAATTTATGTTCAATGATATAAATCATGCAAACCCAACTGTATTCTTAAATTTTCTAAAATCAACAAAAGACAAATTCCTGCCGGAAAGAGCACTAGTTTTCAAGCCAAAAACGGTACCATTTTCGGTATAAAAAGTAAAGGAAAGGGAACGGATTAAAGGAAGCGGCTTTTAAGTTCCGGGGAAGGCAACCAGCAACTTTCCTGTTTGCCAAACCAGCGGTAACGGTTTCGGGCAATAAAATTATAAGTGGCATTACGCAGAAAAGCGGGCAACACAATTCCGGCATAAAATAATTTCCAGCTACCGGGTAACTTTTTCAGAATCCGTAACGCGGCCGTAGACTGGGTATAGCATTTCCCGTTTTCAAATAAAACTACGGAAGCAAGTTGTTCGCCGGAAATATTGCAGCGCTCTAAATAAGGCTTTGCTGCTTCCGATTGTAAAGAGGCAAACTGAAAATATCCTTCCGGGTCGCGCGCAATTACGAACTGCACAAACCCATTGCAAAGGTTGCATACGCCGTCGAAAAAAATGATCGCGTGGTTTCCGGACATTTCAATTTAGTTTTTTGGCCTTTTTTACTACCGTTTTTACGCAGTCAGGGTTTGCTTCGGAAGGTAATATTTTATGAGCTCTTCATAAAGCTTTTGGCTAAAATACGAAAAATAAAAGAGCCGTTCTCAGAGTGTGTTTATTTACTTTTTCCGCTTCAAAGCATAGCATTTTTAAGAGTGAAAGTTGTTTAGAGACTCCTGTAAACAAACTCCAATAAAATCCAATTTCCTGAAAATCAAATAATATTCGCAACACTGCATTACCGGGAGCGTAAAACTGCGCTGTTATTTCTCACCACTAAAATTAAGAAACTGTTTTAAAAGTGAATTAGCGGGATAAAAAAAGTACCCACTTTGGTTAAGAAAGTTATTCGACCAACTATTCAAAACCTCGGTGAGTACCCATCAAAAGAAAGAAAAACGGAAGAGATATC